>DAOTYG010000180.1:0-4717 GCA_034435155.1 Anaerolineae bacterium
CCCCTCCCGCTCCCCCGACGAAGGGGAGTCCAGGGCCTCCATCACGTCGTGCCAGATGGGGGCGGCGCCGGTGATACCGGAGACCTGGATCATGGGCGAGTTATCGGCATTGCCGGTCCACACGCCCACCACAAGTTCCGGGGTATAGCCTACCGTCCAGTTGTCGCGCCAGTCGGTGGTAGTGCCGGTCTTGGCCGCCGCCGGGTGGCTCAGGTTCAACAGGCTGCCCTCCCCAAAGCCTGGCAGGCGGGCACGGTCATCGGCCAGGATGTCGGTGATGAGATAGGCTACGGTCGCCGGCAAGACCCGGCGGCCCGGCGACGGCTCGTGCTGATAGAGGACCCGGCCGGCCGCGTCCTCGATGCGGGTGATGCAGACCGGCTCGTGGCGAATCCCCCCGGTGGCAAACACACCATAGGCACTGGTCAATTCCAGCAGGCGTACCTCGCCGCCGCCCAGGGTCAACGCCAGCCCATAGCGGTCTGCGTCGGTGAAGGTGTGGATGCCCATCTCCTGGGCCGTGGCGATCATGGCCGGGATGCCCGCCCGGTCCAACACCTGCACGGCCACCACGTTCAGGGAGCTGCCCAGGGCCGTGCGCAGCGAGACCGGGCCATGGAACTCCCGGTCATAGTTCTGGGGCACGTAAGGCTCGCCCTCGCGGGTGGTGAAGGAGGAGCGCACGTCGTAGAACACGGTGGCCGGGGTAAGGCCATGTTGGAACGCGGTGGCATAGGTGAAGGGCTTGATGGCGGACCCCGGCTGGCGCGGTGACAGGGCCACGTTCACTGCCCCGGCGATCTGCGGGTCGAAATAGTCAGGGCTGCCCACCATGACCAGGACCTCGCCGGTGCGCGGGTCCAGGGCCACCACGGCCGCGTCGGTGACGTGATGGCCGGCCGGGAGGCCCCGGGCCGGGTCCGGCTCCGCCAGGCAGCGCAGATGTCGTTGCACGATGGCCTCGGCCGTGTGCTGTGCGTCCAGGTCCAGGGTCGTATACACCCGCAGGTTGCCTTGCAGCACCCGGTCCGTCCCGTAGAGTGCTTCCAACTGGCTCACCACGTACATGGCAAAGTGAGGGGCTTCGATGGCGACCCGGGTTCGTTCGGGCGCCAGGTGCAGCGGCTCGGCGGCGGCCAGTTCAGCCTGCTGGGTGGTGATGTAGCCCTGCTTGCGCATGAGGTCCAGCACCACGCGCTGGCGCGCCTGGGCGCGGGGCAGGTCCATCAACGGGTCATAGACGGCCGGCGACTGGGGCAGCCCGGCCAGCAGGGCGCACTCGGCCAGGTCCAGGTCGCGGACCGGCTTGCCGAAATAGACCTGAGCTGCCGCCTCCACCCCGTAGGCCAGGTGGCCGTAGTAGACCTGGTTGAGGTAGAGTTCCAGGATCTCGTCCTTGCTGTACTGGCTGGTGAGGCGCAGGGCCAGGATGGCCTCCCGCACCTTGCGCCGCAAGGTGCGTTCACCACGCTCTTCGGCCGGGAGCAGACAGGCGCGCACCAGTTGCTGGGTAATGGTGGAGCCGCCCACCACCACCTCGCCGCCCTGGAGGTTGATCCACAAGGCCCGGGCGAGGCCCAGGGCATCCACGCCGGGATGGGTATAGAAAGCAGCGTCCTCTGTGGCGATGGTGGCCTGTTGGAGGGCCAGGGGGATGTCGGACAGGGGGACGATGGTACGCCGGCCCGCGTTGGGGTCCAGCACCTCATAGAGGAGCCGGCCCTGGCGGTCGTAGAGCCTGGTGGTGTCCGGCCCGGCCCGGCGGCGTAGTTCCGCTGGCGAGGGCAGATCGGCCAGCAGCCACCACCAGAGGCTGGCCGCCAGGGTCGTCAAGACCATCAGCAACCCGCCGGCCAGCCAGATCAGTTGGCGGGAGCCAGATCGTCCAGGCATGGACACCTTTTCCCAGGTTCAGCCACCGGCACAAGGGTCAGGTCTTCGGATAGGCCATCTCCGCTGGCACGGGCACACCAGACAGTTCCAGGATGGTGCTGGCAATGCTCAAGATATGGCGGTGCTCGCGGCGACCGCCAGGCCCTATCCCGTCATAAAGGATATACAGGCCATTCTGGGCGTGGTTCGCGTCGTCCGGGCCGGTGTCATTCTCAAAGGTGTGGATGGCACCCAGGCCCACGCTGCCCACGCTCCGCCACTTCAGGTCCCCAAAATAGATGATCAGGTCTGGCGGGATGTTTCTCACCTGGCGATAGATCTCTTGCGGCTTAAAAGCCCGCGTGCCGAGGGGCCGGCCAGCCGGGTCGGTCAGGGCCTCCAGCCGGGCCACGAGTTCGTCGCGGACCCGTTCATATTCGGCGGGGGGGATCACGCCCTGGGCTTCACGGCCCTGGACGTTGAGGAACAGCCGGCCGTAGTAGCCGCCGGCCCCCCAGGCCCTGGTGCGGCTCCAATCCACCTCGACCTTGCTCAGGGGCAGCATCTGCGCCGGTGGCTCTTTGAGCACCAGATAGCCCTCCTGGATCAGCCACTCGTTGATCCCGATGCCGCCCGCCATCGCCTGCGCGCCATGGTCAGAGACGACCAGCACCGCCACGTCGTCATCGAGGAGGGTTAGCAACTCACCGATCTCCCGGTCCAGATATTGGTGGTACTCTTTGCTGGCCGACTCAAAGGGTGAACCGGGCTGATACTTGGGGTGGGCCGGGTCAAAATATTTCCAGAACCCGTGATAGAGGCGGTCCGGCCCCATCTCCACCAGGATGAACAGGTCCCAGGGGCGGGTACGCAACAGGTGCCGGGCCACGCGGAACCGCTTTTCTGTCATCAGGTAAATCTGCCGCAGCAGCCAGTCCTTATCCTCGGTGCGAAAGTTAGACACATCCAGCATATACTCGCCCACCAGGGCGGCGATCTCGTCCCGCAACTCCGGCGGATAGGTGTATTGGCTCTGGATGCTGGGGGTGAGGAAGCAGGTGATCATTTCGCCGTTGATGGGTGAGGGCGGGTAGGTTTGGGGCACGCCGATCAGGATCGAACGTCTGCCGACCCGGTCCAGGACGTTCCACACCCGGTCAGCCTTGACCGCCCGTGAGGTGGCGATGCTCATCTCCTCATAGGAATAGTCGGCGCGGTTGCGAAAGCCATAGAAGCCCAGTTCACCGGGGTCCTGGCCGGAGAACATCGCGCTCCAGGCCGGCACGGTGATGGGCGGGATGGTGCTCTCCAGTTCGCCGTAGACGCCGCCCTCCATGAGCCGGCGCAGGTTGGGCAGGTCATCGCGCCAGCGGTCAAAGATGAGCTGCGGCGTCAGGCAATCCAGGCCGATGACCAGGACTCGCCGGCCCCTGGGCGGTTGCCGGGGCGGCGAGGGGGGGGCCGATTCCTGGCTGGCCATCTGGCGGTAACCCTGGATGAGGATGTGCGCCACCTCCGGGCGTGTGAACTCCGGGGGTGGAGCCTCGCCGCGTTGGAGCATCTCCCGTACCTGAGTGCCGCTTAGAAACAGGTGGTTGGAGGGGTCGTGGGGGCAGGTCTTGGCGGTGATCACCGTGCCGCAGAGCTTGCAATAGAAGGCGTGCTCGAAGAACAGGGGGATGATGCCCAGCTCACCCGGGGCGAACTCGTCAAAGATGAGTTGGGCATCGTATGAGCCATAGTATTTGCCCACCCCGGCATGGTCGCGCCCCACGATAAAATGGGTACAGCCATAGTTCTTGCGGGCCAGGGCGTGGAAGATGGCTTCGCGGGGGCCGGCGTAGCGCATGGCCGCCGGATAGACGCCCAACAGTACCCGGTCCGGCGGGTAATAATCGCGCAAGAGGCTGCGATAGCTCTCGATACGCACCTCGGCCGGGATGTCGTCGCTCTTGGTCTCGCCCACCAGGGGGTGCAGGAACAGGCCGTCCACGATCTCCAAAGCCACTTTTTGGATGTACTCATGGGCGCGATGGACCGGGTTACGGGTCTGAAAGCCCACCACCCGCCGCCAGCCATTCTGGGCAAAGAGGCGTCGGGTTTGTGCCGGGGTATGGCGCAGCTCCGGGAACTCCAGGTTGGAGGGCATATTCAGCAGCCAGACGTCACCGGCCAGCAACACTTCACCCTGCTGATACAGCCGGGCCACGCCCGGGTGGGCCGCATCTGTGGTGCGGTAGACCAGGCGGGCTTCGCGCTCTTTGTCATAGACATAGCGCTCGGCCAGCTCCAGGATGCCCAGGACCCGGCCGGTATCTTCCACCAGGGCCACCTCCTGTCCCTCGCGCAACTCGCGGGCCACCTCGCCGGTCACGGGCAGGGTGATGGGGATGCTCCAGACCAGGCCGCTGGTCAGGCGCATGTCATTAAGGACACTATCATAGTCTGCTGCCCCCTGAAAGCCGGTAAGGGGACTAAAGGCTCCCACGGCGATCAGTTCCAGATCTGAGATGCTCACCGGGTTCAGGACGACCCGGGGCATCTGGAGGGCACGCTCCAGGGCCGCCTCGCGGATCGCGCCGCGCAAGACGCGGTCTATCAACGTGCCGCCATGGGGCAGGATATTCTTCACGGGAACGGTCATTTCGGGTCAATCCTCCGGTTCTGAGTGATAAAGGCTACCGCAAAACCCGCCGGGCCAGGTGTCGCTCCTGAACCCTCCCTAAGGTTAGTTTACTACCGGACATTTTCGCAAGTTTCATCACGAATGACCCGAATCTGGCAAATCTCACGAATGTTTTTCATACCAATTCGTGTCATTCGTCCATTCGCATCATTCGTGATT
>DAOTYG010000181.1:0-13798 GCA_034435155.1 Anaerolineae bacterium
ACCCTCACCCCCGGCCCCTCTCCCTGATAGGGAGAGGGGCCGGGGGTGAGGGTGGAACGGCGGGGGTCTGGAACGGCGCCGGGTCGGCCTGTTGCTGGTAGAGGGCCGGCAGGAACCAGTCGCGCAGGTGGAACTTGCGCTCAGAGCCGTCGGGCCGGTAGAGGGTGGCGCGGAGGGTGTCGGAGAGGAGGTCGTAGCGGCCCTCGTCCATCGCCAGGCCGATGGTCTGGCCGGCGGCCAGGGCGCGGTAGAAGGCGGCCATGAAGCGTTTGCTGGTCTCCACCAGGACGCTGTATTGCATGGCGACGACGCTGCCCACGCCGGCGCGGATGAGGCGGGCGGCGACGCTGCTGTAGGGGTCTGGCGCGTCGGCGTGGGCCGACTGGCAGGCGTCCAGCACCATGAGGGGGACGCGGGCTTGGGTCAGGAGCGTGCCCAGGCGGTCGGCGTCCACCGGGTCGCCCTCCCTTCGGTCGCCGTTCGCGTCCTCGAAGAGGAGGTAGCCCAGGCCGGTCTGGGGGCGATAGACGCCGTGGCCGTCAAAGTGGACCACGTGGACCGGGGGCT
This sequence comes from Anaerolineae bacterium, assembly GCA_034435155.1. GTDB lineage: Bacteria > Chloroflexota > JAHJIN01 > JAHJIN01 > JAHJIN01 > DAOTYG01. The sequence goes on from DAOTYG010000181.1 coordinate 568, forward strand.
TTTGGCGGTCGCGGAGGCGGGCGGTGAGGGCCTTGAGGGTGGGCGGGTGGAGGAACTCGACGACGACGCGCTCTGGTCCCAGCGGCTCCACGGCGTCCAGGAGGGCGCTGGCGCTGGCGCGGGGGTCAATGAAGGTCTCGTCCTCTGGCCGGGGGATGACCATGAGGACGCGCACCGGCAGGTCAAAGGCCCGGGGCTGGGCGGCCTGGACCTGGTGCAGCCGCCGCCGGATGGAGACGCCCAGGGCAAAGACGTGGCCCTCCTCGTCGGCCAATAGCTCCCAGGGCAGGCGCAGCACGCGATAGTCGGTCGCGTCCAGGGTGAGGAGCCGGGCCTGCTGGTCGTGAGCGCGGAACTGTTGCCAGAGGCGAGCGGCCGGCGGGTCGCAGAAGATAGTATGGAAGAGGGCGCGGCCCCAGTCCTCCATCTGCGCCTCGATGCGGGTGGCGCGGGGCAGTTCGGTCTCGGCCGGCCAGCGGTGCCACTGCTCCATGTACCAGCGCAGCCCGTCGAGGGCCTTTTCATCCAGCGGTGGGGTGAAGGGGTAGGGGCCGGCGTCCACGTCCAGCTCCGGGCAAGAGAGGCTGAAGCGGATGGGGGCGTCCGGCCCGTCGGACGAGAAGGAGACGCGCAGGGTCAGCGGCGTGGGTGTATTCTGGGTCATGGAGCACCTCCGGCGCGTAATGTATCACAAGTTTCGATGAATGTCAACCTTGCTGCCAGGAGCTGCGCCCACGCGGAGCGGCAGCCCCGGCGCGCCCACGCGGAGCACACCAGCCCTGGCGCGCCCACGCGGAGCGGCGGCCCCGGCGCGCCCACGCGGAGCGGCGGCCCCGGCGCACCCACGCGGAGCACACCAGCCCTGGCCCCCACGCTCTGCGTGGGGGCCAGCGCGCCCTCAGCGCCCACGCGGAGCGTGGGCGCGAGTTCACGGCCCCTGTTCGCTGGCCCCCACGCTCTGCGTGGGGGCCAGCGCGCCCTCAGCGCCCACGCGGAGCGTGGGCGCGAGTTCACGGCCCCTGTTCGCTGGCCCCCACGCTCTGCGTGGGGGCCGGCGCGCCCACGCGGAGCGGCGGCCCCGGCGCGCCCACGCGGAGCGTGGGCGCGAGTTCACGGCCCCTGTTCGCTGGCCCCTACGCTCTGCGTGGGGGCCAGCGTGCCCACGCGGAGCGGCGGCCCTGGCGCGCCCACGCGGAGCGTGGGCGCGAGTTCACGGCCCCTGTTCGCTGGCCCCTACGCTCTGCGTGGGAGCCGGCGCGCCCACGCGGAGCGTGGGCGCGAGTTCACGGGCGGGAGCGTGGGCGCGAGTTCACGGGCGGGAGCGTGGGCGCGAGTGCAGGGGGCAATCCCTCAGGCCCACAGGTGGGCGTATTTCAGCCCGCTGCCGGTGTTGAACAGCACCACGGTCTCGTCATCGCCGATCCAGCCCTGGGCCCGCAGCCGCTGGAAGGCCGCCAGCGTCGCCGCGCCCTCCGGGCAGGCAAAGATGCCCTGGGTGCGCCCGATGAGGTTGGCCGCCGCGATCATCTCGTCGTCGGGGACGGCGACGGCCGTGCCCCCGCTCTCGCGCAGGGCGCGCAGGATCAGGAAATCGCCCACGGCCGCCGGCACGCGCAGGCCGTCGGCGATGGTCCTGGCCCCCGACCACGGCTCGGCGAACTCGGTCCCCGCGTGGAAGGCCCGGACCATCGGCGCGCAGCCCTCGGCCTGCACCGTGACCATGCGCGGCCGCTTGGATCCGATCCAGCCCAACTGCTCCAGCTCGGCGAACGCCTTCCACATCCCGATCAGGCCGGTGCCGCCGCCGGTGGGGTAGATGATCACGTCCGGCAGCGTCCAGCCCATCTGCTCGGCCACCTCGTAGCCCATCGTCTTCTTGCCCTCGATGCGGTAGGGTTCCTTGAGGGTGGACACGTCAAACCGACCGAACTGCCGCACGCCCTCGGCGGCGACCCGGCCGCAGTCGGTGATCAACCCGTCCACCAGCGTGACCTCGGCGCCCAGGGCGCGGCACTCGGCGACGAACAGGGGCGGCACGTCGCGGGGCATAAAGACATGGGCCGCCATGCCGGCCCGGGCCGCATACGCGCTCATGGCCCCGGCCGCGTTCCCGGCCGAGGGGATCGAGACGGCCCGGACGCCCAGCTCATAGGCCCGCGAGACGGCCACGCCCAGCCCCCGCGCCTTGAACGACGCGGTGGGGTTCAGCCCCTCGTCCTTGATGAACAGCCGCTCGAACCCCACGGCCTGGCCCAGCCGCGTGGCGTGGACCAGGGGCGTCATGCCCTCGCCCAGGCACAGCACGAAGCGGGGGGCGCGCACCGGGAGCAGTTCCCGGTAGCGCCAGAGGTTGGGCGCGCGCCCGGCGATCTGCTCGCGCGTGACGGCCCGGCGCGCCTGCGCCAGGTCGTAGCGGGCCAGCAGCGGTTTGCTGCACTTCGGGCAAAGGTTCCACAACCGGTCGGCGTCCAATGTGTTGCTACATAAGGCACATTCAAGGTGTGAGAGAAAGCTCATATCCCCTCCTATCAGCATTTGTGCTCACGCGGGGTCTGCGACCCCGCGTCCAACGGCGGGTGGCACTCCCGGTGGTCGCCGCCGCGAGCAGGTATATCTCATATCTCCCTCCTATCGCATTAATTGTGCTCCTCCCGCGTGGTTGCCCACCCTGCCGCAGGTTGGAGGGCAGCGAGTAACCGGCGGGATGGTCCAACGTATAACATTGGGCAAGGCAGCAGTCCATCGGACCACCTGATTACCCGATCACCCGCTTTACAGGCTGGCTTGAAGGGAGTACAATAATAGGGCTGTATGATGGGATCGGACTTGGTCGAGCCTTCAGGCGGGCCGTATAATGATACTCTTTTTCCGCCTGGAAAGCAAATCCACGCTGTTCTGTAGGGCTACTCTGCCAGATCAACAAAGGAGGGGACCATGCCATACTTTTACTTCGACCCTTGTTACCTGGTCTTTGTGCTGCCGGCCCTGCTGCTGGTGTTGTTTGCCCAGTGGCGGGTGAACAGCACCTACAACCACTACCTGCGGGTGCCCAATTCGCGGGGCATCCCCGGCTTACAGGCAGCGCGAGCCTTGCTGGACGCCTCCGGCCTGTATGATGTCCAGATCGAGGGGACGCGAGGCCGGTTGAGCGACCACTATGACCCGGGCCAGAAGGTGCTGCGCCTGTCGCGGGATGTGGCGAACAGTGCGTCCGTGGCGGCCCTGGGCATCGTGGCCCACGAGGTGGGGCACGCTCAGCAGGACCGGGCCGGCGATTTCATGCTCAACCTGCGTTCGGCGATGGTCCCGGCGGCCAATATCGGTTCCATGCTGGGCTACACCTTCTTTTTCCTGGGCCTGGTGATCCAGGGGGCCGCCGGGGCTACGTCGGCCATGGCTCAGCTCGGGAACCTGATCACCTGGGGCGGCATCGGGCTGTTCGGGCTGGCGGTGCTCTTTACCCTCATCACCCTGCCGGTGGAGTTCGGGGCCAGCCAGCGCGCCGTGCAGTTGCTCCGCTCCACCGGCCTGGTGAGTACCATCGAATTGGATGGCGTGCGTAGCGTGTTGAACGCGGCTGCCCTCACCTACGTGGCAGCCCTGGCCCAGGCCCTGTCGCAGTTGCTCTACCTGATCTTTCTGGCCACCGGCAGCCGCCGCCGGGACTAGCCCACCGACCACAGACCACTGACTGCCGGATGTCAATCGCCATTGATCCGTGCATAACTCCTGTTAGGGAGGGAATAAGAGGATAAAAAGCCTTTCTGGGGTTTTTGCGGCGGCTTCGCCGTCGCAAAAACCCTATGAGGCCTTCTTTTCCCTCCCCGGAAGGGACGTGAAGTGGGGAGTGGGACAGTGTCCTCGTGCGTTTAAATCACGCCCGGATGTCAATCGCTGGCCTTGACAAAAATAGTTCCATATCGTATAATTCGAGGTGTGATGAAACCGGCCGTCCTGGCCGGTCTGTTGTGCTACAGGGGGAGGCAATCGTTGAACGACGACGTCGCAGCAGTTTTAGAGCCGCTCACCAGGGAGCGCATGAACATCCTGGCGCGGGCGGTAAACGTCCTGGTCGCGCCAGGCGCATTGTTTCGATATATCAGTGAGTACCCGGGCTGGAGCTGGATCGCGCCGGCCCTGGCGGCCTTTGCTGCCGTGGTGGTGCGCGGTCTGGCCTCCGCGCCGCTGGATTCGGCCCAGGCCAATGCGGAGATGCGGCGCATCCTGGCGACCATGCCGGAGGAGACGGCCCGGCAGGCCGCGACGATGATGAGCATCGTCAGCCCGGAGGCCGTGGCGGTGCAATTTATCGTGGGGAGCATCATCAGTCTGTTCATTGCCTGGGTGGCCTGCTCGGCGATGCTGCACCTGCTCTCCATGACGATGGGCAATCAGCGGCCGTATCGCGCCATGTTTGAGGCGGTAGTCTGGGCCTGGGTGCCGTTTATCCTGCGGGACCTGGTTCAGGCCGCCTATATCTTTTTCAGCGACCGGTTGATCCTCTTCCCCGGCCTTTCGGCGCTGGTGGCGCAGAGCGCGGATCGCTTTGTGAACGCCAAAAGCCTGGCCTTTGTGGCCGCGTCACACGTGGACGTGTTCCACGTCTGGAACGTGGTCTTGTTAGTGTGGGCGGTGGCTGGCATTGTCGGGGGGAGCAAGGTTCGCGCGGCGGTGTTGCCGCTCCTGTACTGGGCGGTGGTGATCCTGTTGTCCTGGGCCATGGGCGCCATCGGCGCGGCCCTCGGCGGCATGTGAGGCCAGAAGGATGACCTTTGACGAGATGCCCGATCAACTCGACGAGCGTATGCGCCAGGTGCTGGCCCAATGCGGGGTGGACGATCCGCGCGCCTTTGAGCTGCTGTTCGCGCTGCAAGCCCCCATGCGCCTGCTGGGGCTGGTGATCTCGCGGCACCTTCAGGACAGTGACCTGTCGTTGCCACGTCTGGGCTTGCTTCTTGGGCTGTACCTTGGCGAGCAATTCGGGCGCGCGGACGGTCTCTCGCCCAGCCAGTTGAGCCAGTTTCGGCTCGTCAGCCGCAACACCATCAGTGCGTTGCTGCGCTCGTTGGAGGCTGAGGGTCTGATCGAGCGCGCGCTGTGCCCGGAGGATCATCGCCGCTTCCACATTCGCCTCAGCCCGACTGGCCGGGCGCTGGTGTGTACGCTCATCCCGCAGCAGGGGACTTTTCTGAACGACCTGTTTGCAGGTCTCTCGGCAGACGAACAGGCGACGCTGATCGCGTTGTTGGGCAAGCTGCGCCGGTCGTTGCGAGAGCGGGTGGAAGCTATTGAAACATAGGGGGAACGATGGACAATAAGGTGATCCGGTGGATCGTGCGGTTGATGATCGCCGGGGTACTTGTCGTGGGCGTGTCCGGGATCGGGTATGCCGGATACTTTTGGCTGGACCGGCCGGTGGCGGCCCAGGCCACGGACGTGCCGGAGACGACGCCGGTGGTCCGGGGTGATATAACGGCCACGGTGAGTGTGTCTGGCTCCGTGGCCCCGCGCCAGCAGGTCAACGTGACGTTCAAGAGCGGCGGCCGGGTGGCCGCAGTCCATGTGGCTCCGGGCGACCGGGTGCGGCGCGGTGATCTCCTGGCGGCATTGGACACCACCGATCTGGAAACCCAGGTGGCCAAGGCCGAATCCGCCTTGCGTGTCGCCCAGCTCAACCTGGAGAAGGCCCAAAAGCCCAAGAGCAAAGATGAATTGACCGTGGCCAGGGCGAACCTGGAACGGGCGCGCATCAACCTGCAAAAAGCCCAGAGTGAATACGACAAGATCGCCTGGCGCAGCGATGCCGGCCTCTACCCCCAGGCGGCCCAACTGGAACTGGCTACCCTGGACTATCAGGTGGCCCAGGCCAATTATAACCTCCAGATGCGCGGCCCGACGGCCGAGGACATCGCCCTGCTGCAAGAGCAGATCAGGCAGGCCGAGATCACGTTGGCGGCCTCCCGCCGCGCCCTGGACGAAGCCCGGCTGATGGCCCCCCTGGACGGCACGGTGCTGACCGTCAACGTTAAAGAGGGCGAGTTCACCAGCGCGACCCTGCCGGCCGTGGTCATCGCCGATCTGGGTCACCTGCAAGTGGATGTCCTGGTGGACGAGTCCGAGATCGGCCAGGTGGCGGTGGACCAGGAAGTGTTCTTTACCCTGGATGCCTTTGGCGAGCGCGAGATCACGGGCCGGGTCACCGAGATCGCCCTGGCCCCCACCGTCAGCCAGGGGGTGGTCAACTACAAGGTGACCATCACCCTGGACCCATGTGAGCTGGACATCAAGATCGGCATGACGGCCAACGCCAACATCGTGGTGGCGGCGAAACAGGGGGTGTTGCTGGTGCCGAACCGGGCCATCCGCCTGCGCGAGGGCAAGAAGCAGGTGCAGGTGTGGCGCGATGGCGCGACCGAATGGGTCTTTATCACCACCGGCCTCAGCAACGACCAGTACACCGAAGTGCTCAGCGGCCTGGCAGAGGGCGATTTGGTGGTCACCCGGGTCACGGCGACGAATAACCCCCTGAATTTCAGGTTCGGCGGCCAATAAGGGACAACAGGCGATGGTGAACGATATAGTCATTGATGTCCGGGACGTGACCAAGATCTACCGGCTGGGCGATATTCAGGTCCACGCCCTGCGGGGCGTCTCCTTGCAGGTGCGCCGGGGCCAGATGTTGGCGATCATGGGGCCGTCTGGCTCTGGCAAGAGCACGCTGATGAACGTCCTGGGTTGCCTGGATCAACCCACCAGCGGCACGTATCTCCTGGATGGTGTTGATGTGGGCTTGATGGATGATAACCAACTGGCGAACGTGCGCAATAAAAAGATCGGGTTCGTGTTTCAGATGTATAACCTGCTCCCGCGCACGACGGCGTTAGATAATGTGGAATTGCCCCTGCTGTATGCCGGGGCCAACAATCGCCGCAAGCGGGCTAAAGCCGCCCTGGAAGCGGTGGGGCTGGGGGACCGACTACACCATAAGCCTAACGAGCTGTCCGGCGGCCAGCAACAGCGGGTAGCCATTGCCCGGGCCCTGGTGAACGATCCAGCCATCATCCTGGCCGATGAACCGACCGGCAACCTGGATACCAGGTCCGGCAAAGAGATCATGGAGATCTTTGCCCGGCTGAACCGGGAACGGGGGATCACCATCGTCTTTGTGACCCATGACCCGGAGATCGCGGCCTACACCGAACGGGTCATTCGGCTACGGGATGGGCTGGTGGTGCAGGGTACATGATGCAGGATACAGGATGCAGGATAGATGAACATCACTGAAAGCATCCGGGTGGCTCTGCGGGGTCTATCCGCGAACAAGTTGCGGTCAGGGTTGACCATGCTGGGGATCATCATCGGCGTGGCGGCCGTCATCGCCTTGCTCTCCATCGGTCAGGGCGCCCAGGCCGAGATCACCAACCAGATCCAGGGCATCGGGTCGAACCTGATCTTCATCTTCCCCGGCGCGTTGACCTCGCGGGCCAGCATGATGACGCGGCCCACGACGCCGTTGACGTTGGAAGACGCCCAGGCCATCGCCGATCCCCTCAACTGTCCCAGCGTGGCCGCTGTAGCCCCGCAGTTCACCGGCCAGGGGACGGTGGTCTATGGCGGTGAGACGCTGTTGAGCCAGATCGTGGGCACCACGCCCGAATACGTTACGGTTCGCAATGCCTATGTCGCCGAGGGACGCTTTCTGGAAGCGGGCGATGACATCGCCAAGGCCCGGGTGGCAGTCCTGGGGGCGCAGACGGCCAAAGACCTCTTTGGCGAGCAAAGCCCTCTGGATCAGACCATCAAGATCAACCGCGTCCCCTTTCGGGTCGTTGGGGTGATGGAGGAACGGGGGGCCGGGGGCGGCGGCAGTGAGGACACCTATATCTTTGTGCCCATCTCCACAGCGCAGACGCGGTTGTTCAGCGCCCGCACCAGCACCGGCCAGCGAGTCTCCACCATCTATGTGATGGCGGTGGACGAGGCTAGCGTGGACCAGGCCATCTCCGAGATCACGGCTGTCCTGCGGGATCGGCACAAGGTCCAGTTCCAGCAGGACGATTTCACGGTCTTGAGCCAGAAGGACATCCTGGGCGTGTTGGACCAGATCACCGGCGTGCTCACGGTGTTTTTGGGAGCCATCGCCGCCATCAGCCTGCTGGTGGGCGGGATCGGGATCATGAACATCATGCTGGTCTCGGTGACGGAACGCACGCGGGAGATCGGTATCCGCAAGGCGGTGGGGGCCAAGCGGCGGGATATCCTGATGCAGTTCCTCATCGAGGCAGTGGTGCTCAGCTTGATCGGCGGGCTGATGGGCATTGGGTTGGGCATGGGGTTCGCTCTGGCGGTGAACCTGAGCGGGGCCTTTACCACGGTGGTCTCGATGGAATCTATCCTGCTGGCAGTGGGTTTTAGTCTGGCCGTGGGGTTGTTCTTTGGCATCTACCCGGCCACGCGGGCGGCGTCGTTGAACCCGATAGAGGCGCTGCGGTATGAATAGGCAAATGGGCAAAATGAGCAATCTACAGTCCTCAGTCCACAGTCTACAGTCCTCAGTCCACAGTCCACAGTCCTCAGTCCTCAGTAAGCGGTCGGCGGTCAGCGGTCAGGGGTCAGCGATCGGCCGGGCGGGGATGTTCTTGACCATTGGGATACTGCTGGCGGGAGCGTTGGCCGGGTGTCAGAGGCGGGAGGCATTGCGGCAAACTCCGACGCTATCAAGCCCTCAGCCGACGGCCACGTCCACCCGGCCGGCGCCCACGCCGACGCCGGTCCCGGCCACGGCCACCGTTGCCCTCGCGCCGACGGTGTTCGCATCGGCGACGGCCACGGCTCAGCCGACGTCCCCCGGCCCCAGCTACCCTGGCAAGCTGGTGGTGCGCGGGGCCGATGGTCTGCTCTACGTGGTTAACGCTGATGGCACCAGGTTGCGCCAGTTGACCGACGGCATTGACCCGTCCTGGTCGCCGGATGGTCAACGCATCGCCTGCGTGCGCTGGCGAGAGCCGTGGGGCCTGTACATCATCAAGGCTGATGGGTCTGGGGAACAGCGGATCAATCCAGACAAGCACCTGCGGTCACCGGCCTGGTCACCTCAGGGCAACGTTATCGCCACGCTGCGGGGCCGGCTGGAAGACATCCCGCCCCAGGTTATCACCATCCCCGGCTGGGGCACGTTCATCATCAGCCCCGGCGGCGAGGTCTGGCTCCACGTGCTCAAGGCGGTGAACCCGGATACCGGGGCCTATGAGGGGGATTACCCGGCCGATGCCTTTATCCTGTCCCCCTCCTGGGCGCCGGATGGCCGGCACCTGGCCTACGACGGTGACCGGGGCATCTATATCACGGCGCTGGGGGAGACACCACGCCTGCTCACGCCGGACCTGGCGGAGGCTAACAGTGTGACGCCAGCCTGGTCTCCCAGGGGTGACCACATCGCCTACGGGCGTTGGCTGCACGACCACTGGGAGATCTGGAGCATGGATACGGCCGGGGGCGACAAGCGGCGGCTGACGCCGGCCGGGACGCAGATCGGGGAGAAGGCTTATAACAGCGTGGCCCCGGCCTGGTCCCCGGACGGCCGGTACATCGCCTTTCTCACGGACCGGGCCGGGAAATGGCAGGTGTACGTGATGCGCGCCGACGGGACGGGCCAGCGCAAGCTCCTGGACCTGCCGGTGAAATACGAGTTCAACGGGGAGCGGGTCCTGGATTGGACGCGGTGAGGGAGAGTGGTGTGACGTTAGTCTGCACCCGCTGCGGGGCCTCATATCCCTTCGACCCCCGTCGCTTTCGCTGCGAGCGCAACGAATGCGGCGGGGCATTGCGTCTCCAGGGCGCGCCAGCCTTTGCTCAGGTGAACCACGCCGATCGCTCTCTCTGGCGCTATCGCCGCGCCTTGCCCTTGCCGGAGGCGGAGCGCGCCGCGCCGGTGACTTTGGGGGAAGGGCTGACCCCGTTGGTAGCGGCCCGTTGGGGCGACCTGCCGATCCATTTCAAGTGCGAGTTCCTCAACCCCACCGGCTCCTTCAAGGACCGGGGCATGTCTGTTCTGGTCACCGCGCTGGCGATGGCCGGGGTCCAGCATGTGGTGGAGGATTCGTCAGGCAACGCCGGCTCCAGCCTGGCCGCCTACGCGGCCCGGGCCGGCCTGCGGGCCACTGTCTATGTCCCGGCCCACACCTCGCCGGTCAAGCAGGCCCAGATCGCCGCCTATGGCGCACAGGTAGTTCCGGTGCCCGGCTCCCGAATGGATACAACCCGGGCTGTATTGCGCGCCCTCGGCCCCGATCTGGCCTACGCCAGCCACATCTATCACCCTCTCTTCCATCACGGGATCAAGACCCTGGCCTTTGAGCTGTGGGAGCAACTGGGTCAGGCACCAGATGCCGTGGTGCTCCCGGTAGGGCATGGCACGCACCTGCTGGGACTGGTGCAGGGCCTGACCGAGTTGCAGGCGGCCGGCTGCCTGGCCCGCTGGCCCCGTCTCTATGGTGTGCAGGCGGCTGGCTGCGCGCCGTTGGCCCTCGCCTGGGAACAGGGCGCGGCTGATGCCGCCCCGGTGCCGGAGGGCGATACGGTGGCCGAGGGGGTGCGTATCGCTGCCCCGGTGCACGGGGCCGCTATCCTGGCCGCTATCCGCGCCAGCGGCGGAGCTATCCTGGCTATCCCGGATGAGCAGACTCTGGCCGCCCGGCGTCGGCTGGCCCACCAGGGCTTTTACGTCGAGCCGACCTCGGCCCTGGCGGTGGCTGCGCTGGACCGGCTGCGGGAGCAGTTGGCCGACCAGACCGTCGTCGTAGTTCTCACCGGGAGCGGCTTCAAGAGTCCGGCCCCCGGCTCGTAGGGAGTGTGACCCGCTGCCGGTGCGGGAAAACCGCCCCTGCCCGCACTCACGCTCTGCGTGGGTGCGAAACGCCGGGTTGCGCGGTCAGGAACGCCTGGCTGTAGCCCGATCCTGCTGCGTGCCCACGCGGAGCGTGGGCACGAGGGAGATAGCCCCGGCGCGGGGTGGCACACCCCGCACGAGCATAGAGGATACCGCCGGCGAACCCCGCGCGAGCACGGTCGCGCAGCGTATTTTCATCTTACGGGGCGCGCCCGGCGCGTCAAGCCCAGGCTCCCGGCCCAGGCCGGACTGGGTGACTGGGTGCGGGTCGCCCTGGTAGTCTGGACAGGTTTTCGTGAGCTACCAGTCATGTACGATGTGATCGTAGTCGGGGGCGGCCATGCCGGCTGCGAGGCAGCCTATGCGGCGGCCCGGCTCGGAGCTCGCACCCTCCTCCTCACCATGAACCTGGATTTGCTGGCCGCCATGCCGTGCAATCCGTCCATCGGCGGGCCGGCCAAAGGCCACCTGGTCCGCGAGATTGATGCCCTGGGCGGGGCCATGCCCCGCGTCACCGATGACACGTTCATCCAGGTGCGACTGCTCAACGCCAGCAAGGGGCCGGCCGTCCAGGCCCTCCGTGCCCAGTGCGACCGCCAGCTCTACCGCGTGGCGATGCGCAACCTGCTGGAGACCCAACCTCACCTGGCACTCCGGCAGGCCCTCGTGACCGACGTGCTGGTCAAAGATGGCCGGGCCGTCGGCGTGCGCACGAGCCTGGGGACGGTCCTGGAGAGTCGGGCGGTGGTGCTCACCACCGGCACCTTCCTGGCAGCGCGGATCATGACCGGCGAGGTGGTGACGCCGGCCGGTCGCGCCGGCGAGTTCCCGGCCCTGGGCCTGTCGGCCTCCCTGCGCGAGTTGGGGTTCACCCTGGGCCGGCTCCAGACCAACACCCCGCCGCGCATAGACGCTCGCACCGTGGACTTTAGCCAGACCGAGGTTCAGCCGGGCAGCGAGACGCCGCTCTACTTCAGCCGTTTCTACCGGGAAGCCAGCTCGCCGCCGGCCGGCTACCCGGCCGCGCTCACCCCCCACATTCACCCGGCCTATCCCATCCCCCACCAGACGGCCTGGCGACCCCAGGTCCCGTGCTACCTGGTCCACACTACGGCGGAGACGCACCGGGTTGTGCGGGAGAACCTCCATCGTTCACCCATCGCCTCGGGGTTCATCGCCGGGACCGGCCCGCGCTACTGCCCCTCCATCGAGGAAAAGCTGGTGCGCTTCCCGGACAAGGAGAGCCATCAGTTGTTCCTGGAGCCAGAGGGGTTTGCCACGCCGGAGATGTACGTCCAGGGGATGTTCACCGCCCTGCCGGTGGACGTGCAACTGGCGATGCTGCGCAGCATCCCGGCCCTGCGCCACGCCGAGATCGTGCGGCCGGGCTACGCCGTGGAGTACGACTATGTGCCCTCGGCCCAGTTGCTCCCCACCCTGGAGACCCAGCGAGTGCGCGGGCTGTTCCACGCCGGGCAGATCAACGGCACGTCGGGCTACGAGGAGGCCGCCGCCCAGGGCCTGGTGGCCGGGACGAACGCCGCCCTCTATGTTCAGGGCCGGGAACCGATCATCCTGCGCCGGGATCAGGCGTATATCGGTGTCCTGGTGGACGACCTGATCACCAAACCGATTGACGAGCCGTATCGCATCATGACTGGCCGGGCCGAGTTCCGGCTGCTCCTGCGCCAGGACAATGCCGATCTGCGCCTGGCCGGGGTGGGGCATCAGGTCGGGCTGATAGACGACTTCCGCTACCGGGAGGTCGAAGCGACGCGCCAGGCCATCGCCGCCGAGCTGGACCGGCTGGCCCACACGACGATACGCCCCGACCCGGCGGCTGAGGCCACCAACGCCCTCCAATACCTGCGGCGGCCCGGCGTGACCTACGCCGATGTTGCGGCTATGACACCGCCGCCGACCTCGCTTCCTCCGGCCGTCGCCGGGCAGGTAGAGATCGAGGCCAGGTACGCCGCCTACATCGAGAAACAGCGGGACCAGGTGGCGCGGATGCGGGCGCTGGAGGACCGGCGCATCCCGGTTGATACGGACTATGACCGCGTGCCGGGTCTGCGCAACGAGGCCCGGGACCGGCTGCGCGCGGCCCGGCCGGCCACTGTGGGGCAGGCCGCTCGTCTGGCCGGCGTCAACCCGGCCGACATCGCCGTGCTGCTCGTCCATCTGGAACGCCGGAAATCGGACGCGGATGGACGCGGATTTTCTTAAGGAGGCGAAGGAAGGGGTTTTGCGGCGGGCGGCGAAGCCTCCCGCCGCAAAACCCCGCTTCCCACTCCCTCCCCTCTCCCGCCGCCCCAGGCGAGCGGGAGGGGGCAGGGGGAGGGG
>DAOTYG010000182.1:0-17910 GCA_034435155.1 Anaerolineae bacterium
GTAAAAGAGACAGAAGGGGGGGGGAGGGGCAATTAAGGCCTTCGGTCACAAAAGTGTCAACCAATTTTGAACCATCCCCCCGAAGGGACGCGAATTAGAGAGTGGGGCAGGACCCTCATGCGTTCAATTACGCACGGATGTCAGGTGGTGGGGGAGCTACACATCAGAGACATGGGCGATAAGCCCGCAGAGGCCCACTGGAGTTGAGCCTTCAGGCGGGGTTGGCGGGCACGAACCGGCTAAAGCCTCGACTCCAGAGTCGTACTGTCCCCAACGCGATGCGCTCATGTGGTGGGTTGATTTTTGGCAGGCGGTATGATATACTCTCACAGGATGGATCCCCGGTACCATAGACCCCCTGGCGGGGACCGCTGATGTCACGCAGAGGAGGTTGAGCTTGTCCAGGATACTCAGCAACCGTCTCGCCCGATTGGTCATCATCGTCGCCGTTCTGGTTATCGCCACGTGGATGATCGTCTCCTTTCGAACCCCTCTGCCGGCCATCGAGCTGGCCGCCGAGCCGGTCATCCCCCCCACCCCCATCCACTTCTTGGGCCTTCCCTTCTCCATCACCAATACCCTCATCGCCAGTTGGCTCTCCATGATCGTCCTCATCGGCTTCTCGTTCCTGGCTACGCGCAAGATGGAGATGATCCCGTCCGGGCTACAAAACCTGGCCGAGCTGATCGTGGAGACCGCCTTCCGCTTTTTCGAGGGGATCGCCGGGAAACGGACAGCCAGGTTCTTCCCCTGGGTGATGACCATCTTCCTGTGGGTGCTGGTCTCCAACTGGATGGGGTTGCTGCCTGGCTTTGGCAGCATCGGCTACCTGCACCCGGCCCACGAGAAGGGCTACCAGGCCGAGACGCTGTTCCAGGCCGGGCCGATCCACCTCTACAGCCTCACGAACGAGGTGGTGGAACCGGGCGCCCAGGACGAGCACGGCCACGAGAAACACGGCTACGTGCTGGTGCCGTTCCTGCGCTCCGTGTCCTCCGACCTGAGCTTCACCCTGGCCCTGGCCATCATCTCGGTGACCATGACGCAGGTATTTGGCCTCCGAACGCTGGGGCTGGACTATGTGAACCGTTTCATCCCCTTCAAGTCCTTCTGGGACCTGCTGGGCGGTAAGGCCATGAAAGGCATGGATCTCATCGTGGGGCCGTTGGAGCTGGTCAGCGAGTTCGCCAAGATCATCTCCTTCTCCTTCCGACTCTTTGGCAACGTCTTTGCCGGCGAGGTGCTGCTGGGCGTCATGATCTTCTTGATCCCGCACTTTATCCCCCTGCCCTTCTATGGCCTGGAGATCTTTGTGGGCGCTATGCAGGCCTTTGTTTTCGGCTTCCTGACCCTGCTGTTCATGACCACGGCCACGGCCCACCACGGCGAAGACCACTAACTCTCCAACTTCTCATTTCTAATTTCCATCGAGGAGGACCAAACAATATGGACGTACAGGCATTGGACATCACATCGCTGGCGGCCGGACTGGCTATCGGGCTGGGTGCCCTGGGGCCGGGCATCGGCATCGGGCTGCTGGCCATGGGCGCCATGAACGCCATCGGCCGCAACCCGGAGGCTGCCGGGTCCATTCAGACCAACATGATCCTGGGCATCGTCTTCGCCGAGGCCATCGCCATCTATGCCCTGGTGGTGGCGCTGATCATCAAGTTCGTCTAGGCCAGGAAAGGGGGAGCAGTCTTGAACGTATTGGAGAACCTCGGCATCAACATACCCCTGCTGTTCTCGCAGTGCGTGAACTTTGGCTTGCTGTTCCTGCTGCTCTCGGTGCTCTTGTATAAACCGGTGAACCGGAAGCTGGCCGAGCGCCAGGCCCGCATCGCCGAGGGCCTGGAGAAGGCTAAAATCGCGGACCAACGTGCGGCCGAGGCGGAGCAGGCCTACCAGGAGCGCATCGAGCAGGCCCGCCGGGAAGGCCAGGCGATCATCGCCCAGGCCACCGAGACGGCCGAAAAGTCCCGCCAGGAGATCCTGGCCCAGGCCAAAGAGGAAGTGGCCCTGCTCAAACAGCGCGCCCGGGAAGAATTGGACCTGGAACGCCGGCGCGTGCAGGCCGAGCTGCGGGATGAGGCCGTGCACCTGGCGGCCGCGATGGCCCGCAAGGTGCTGACGGAAACCCTGGGCGAGGCCGAGCAGCATCAACTCGTGGACCGGGTGATCCGCCGGATCGGGGAGGGCCAGCTATGACGTGGACGGCCGAATCTCTGGCGACGACCGCCCGGGTCACCAGCGCCGTGCCCCTCACGGCAGAAGAACAGGCCCGCCTGAGAGCCAGCCTGGGCCGCCGCTTCGGCCGGGAGCTGGCCCTGGCCCTCACCGTGGACCCCCGCATCCTGGGCGGCCTGATCATCCGGGTGGGCGACGTGGTCATTGACGGCAGCCTGGCCGGGAAGCTGGACGCCCTGCAAGATCAGCTTCTCCGGGGAGGAGGGTAGCCGGGATGAGCGAATATGCCTTGCGCACAGACGAGATCACTGCCCGGCTCCGCCAGCAGATCGAGGAGTTCGCCGCGCCGTTACAGGCCGTGGACGTGGGCACCGTGGTGGAGGTGGGTGACGGGATCGCCCGCATCCAGGGCCTGGCCGGCGTCATGCTCAGCGAGCTGGTCGAGTTCCCCACCGGCGTCTACGGCATCGCCTTCAACCTGGAGGCCGACCAGGTGGGCGTGATCATCCTGGGCGAATACACCGGCATCGAGGAGGGGCAGCAGGTGCGCAGCACCGGCCGCATCATCCAGGTGCCGGTGGGTGAGGCCTTGATCGGCCGGGTGGTCAATGCCCTGGGCCAGCCCGTGGACGGCAAGGGTCCCATTCGGGCCACCCGCTTCCGCCCCATCGAGCGCATCGCCCCGAACGTGACCGTCCGCGAGCCAGTCAACAAACCGTTGCAGACCGGCATCAAGGCCATTGACGCCATGACCGCCATCGGCCGGGGCCAGCGTGAGCTGATCATCGGCGACCGGCAGACCGGCAAGACGGCCATCGTGGTGGATACCATCATCAACCAGCGCAAGGGTGACGTGACCTGCATCTACGTGGCTATCGGGCAAAAGCTGGCCCAGATCGCCCAGGTGGTGGGGACGTTGGAGGAACACGGGGCGATGGATCATACTATCATCGTGGTGGCCTCGGCCAGCGAGCCGGCCGCCATGCAGTACATCGCCCCCTATGCCGGCTGCGCCATGGGCGAGGAGTTCATGGACGCCGGCCAGGACGTGCTCATCGTCTACGACGACCTGAGCAAGCACGCCTGGGCCTATCGGCAGGTGTCGTTGTTGCTGCGCCGGCCACCCGGCCGCGAGGCCTACCCCGGCGATGTGTTCTACCTGCACTCGCGCCTGCTGGAGCGCGCCGCCAAGTATGACCAGGCCCACGGCGGTGGCAGCCTGACCGCCTTGCCCATCATCGAGACCCAGGCCGGCGACATCTCCGCCTACATCCCCACCAACGTCATCTCTATCACCGATGGGCAGATCTACCTGGAGAGCGACCTGTTCTATGCCGGTATCCGGCCGGCCATGAACGTGGGCCTCTCGGTGAGCCGGGTGGGGGGCAAGGCCCAGTTGAAGGCCATGCGCCAGGTGGCCGGCAAGCTGCGCCTGGATATGTCGGCCTACCGTGAGCTGGCCGCCTTTGCCCAGTTCGGCTCGGACCTGGACAAGGCCACCCGCGACCAGTTGGACCGCGGCCAGCGCATCACCGAGGTGCTCAAGCAGCCCCAGTATCAGCCCATGCCAGTGGAGCAACAGGTGATGATCCTGTACGCCGTGACCAATGGCTACCTGGACGACGTGCCCACGGAGCGCGTGCGGGCCTTTGAGACCGCGTTCCACCGCTTCATGGCCTCCACCCACCCGGAGATCGGCGACGAGATCGCCC
Source organism: Anaerolineae bacterium (assembly GCA_034435155.1). Classification (GTDB taxonomy): domain Bacteria; phylum Chloroflexota; class JAHJIN01; order JAHJIN01; family JAHJIN01; genus DAOTYG01. The sequence continues at coordinate 3,900 of DAOTYG010000182.1, forward strand.
GCACCGGGGTCCTGAGCGAGGAGACGGAGGCCCGGCTCAAAGACGCCATCCAGGAGTTCAAGGCGACGGTGCCGTATTGACGTGATTCGTGTTGTGTGTCACGCAGTGAGAGCATGGCTTGCTGACTGAACCGTATTGAAGCCAGTCGCGGATGGGCATTCTATGGATTTCGAGATCATCGGCGAGATCACCGACATTGAACCCATTGCGATTGGGCGGTCTATTCGTGAGCTGGCACGCTTGCGCAAGCAATATGGCCGGGGCCGGTGGCGAAAACTAAAAGGCATTGCGACGGTGCGTCTGAGAGATGGTGCGATACGGACCGCTGAAATTCATTGGTATGAAGCCCACGGCGTCGGGAGAAAGGAATTCAAGCTCAAGTTGCCCTTTCTGGATTGAGTGGTTGATGATGGAGAAACAAGGCCCTTCCGTGCAATACTTTGCGCTTTGCCTCAGCAACGCGGATTATCCCGTTTCGCTTGAAGTAGGCAAGCTCTATCCGGTCATTCCAGATGAAGAAGCAGCCGCACACGGCTACATTCGGGTGATCGATGAGAGCGGCCAGGATTATGCCTATTCTGCAGAGCGCTTCCATCTCATCGCATTGCCTCGGCCGGTAGAGCAAATACTGGTATCCTCCTATGAAAAGCTCGCCGCGTAGACACACTTGGGTTCGTGTTGCGTGTCACGCACGCTTCGCGCGAATCACGACACGCAGGGAGGCATTTTGGCCAGCGCACGAGACATCAAACGCCGTATCAAGTCGGTGCAGAACATCGCCCAGGTGACCCGGGCCATGGAGATGGTGGCGGCGTCCAAGATGCGCCGCGCCCAGGCCCAGACCCTGGCCAGCCGGCCGTATGCGGTCAAAGCCTGGGAGGTGCTCCAGGACCTGGCTCTCCAGCCCGGGGCGCGGGGGGCCATCCATCCGCTGTTGCAAGAGCGACCGGTGCAGCGCATCGGGCTGGTGCTCATCACGCCGGACCGGGGTCTGTGCGGCGCATTGGTGAATAACATCCTGCGTCGCACCATCTATTTCATCGAACGTCACGCCGATACCCCGACGAGCATCATCGCGGTGGGGCGCAAGGGGCGCGATTTCCTGGCCCGGCACGGTTATGACATCCGGGCCGAGTTCACCCGCATCCCGGACCAACCTGGACTGCTGGACATCACCCCCATCGCCCGGATCGCCATGGACGACTTTCTCAGCGGCGAGTTCGACCAGGTGTGGATCGGCTACAGCGCGTTTGTGAACACCCTGGTTCAGCGGCCCACGTTGCGCCGCGTGCTGCCGATCTGGCTCGATCCGCGCCTCCAGGCCCGCCGGTTGGGGGAATACATCTACGAACCCAGCCCGGCCGTGATCCTGGCCGAGGTGCTGCCCCGCTTTGTGGAGCTTCAGTTCTACCAGGCGATCCTGGAGAGCATCGCCAGTGAGCAGAGCGCGCGCATGGTAGCCATGCGCAACGCCACCGACAACGCTCGCGAGTTGATGGCAAGCCTGACCTTGAGCTACAACAAGGCCCGCCAGGCCGGGATCACCAAAGAGATGCTAGAGATCGCCGGCGGGGCCGAGGCGCTGCGGCAGAGCCGGCAGCGGCAGGAAGCACGGGTGTAAACAGATGGCTCAACAACCGGTCCCCATCCTGGCAACCTACCAGGACTATGTATCGTGGCCCGATGACGGCCGGCGCTACGAGCTGTACGACGGGGAGGTATACGTGGTTCCCAGCCCCTCCGTGCAGCACCAGCGCACCTCGCGGCGTCTGGTGCTCGCGCTCCAACGATTCGTAGATGAACATCATCTTGGCGAGGTATTCTCCGCGCCCCTGGACGTGGTGCTGGCTGTGGACACGGTGGTTCAACCCGACGTGCTATTCGTCAGCGCAGAACGCAGCGTCATCGTCGAGGAAGCGTGCATCGCCGGCGCGCCAGACCTGGTGATCGAAATCCTGTCCCCCGGCACGGCCCGGCGCGACCGCATCACCAAGCTGCAACTATACTGCCGCTACGGGGTCCGCGAGTGCTGGCTGGTGGATCCCCAGGCCCAGACTATCGAGGTGCTATCGCTTTCTGCCGCCGGCGCCCGATCCATGGGGCTGTACGGTCCCGGGGACGAGGTGGCTTCGACCGTGCTCCCCGGCCTGCGGCTCCCGGTGACCGCGGTATTCGGGGCCTGAGTTGCTCTGCTAGATGGAGGTTTGGTGGTGAGATGAGTTGAGAAGCGTGCCAGGAGGCGCCTCATGAAGTGTGTATTCAACCGGGTCGCTTTGCTGGCAGTTGTCAACCTGGCCTTGTCCGCCTGCGGGCCAGTGTTTGCCCCCGGCGGCGGCAAGTATCAGCAGGGCATTTGGATTAAAGTGGAATTGGCCGAGCCTGTTCATTTCAACCAGCCTGTAAATGTGACCATCACCGTAGAGACAGAGAAAGACGAATCTGGGCTGCGGATTGGCATGGACGTCTCCCATCCCGACATCGTTTTGGTAGAGGGGGAACATCGCTGGGTCGTAGTTACCCAGGCGGGCCGGCCGGTCCAAGTGACGAGCACGATACGGTTTACCCGGGAAGGCTGGTACAATGTCATCGGCGGCGCATTCGCCAGCACGGGGCATGCCAGTCATAGCGTATACGTGCATGTCACTCAGGCAGGGGGCACGGTAAATCCCAAGCACACGCTGCCAGCCGGGCCAGCACCTGCGGTACCCTATGGTACGCCACTCCCGGTGACGCCGGCCCCGACGCCAGAACCCCAGCCCACCTCGCGCGACATCTACATCCCCCCACTGCCGCCGGAGGAACTGTTGGCCCGTTGCGGCTGGCCGCCGGGCCGGCAGAAACTCACTCCCTGGTCGGGCGCCAAGGCCGGCGTGAACATCCCAGAGACCGTGCCGCCGAACACCCCGGTGCCGATCACCCTCGGCGTGGAGTTGAAGACAGAAACCACCGCCGTGCGCCTGAAGCTGGCCCTCTGCCGACCTGACCCGGCCGTGCAGGTGGAGGGACAGCGGGAATGGGAGGTCACGGTCGAACCCGGTGTGCCCACTGTCGTCTCTACCACGCTGCGGTTCACCACAACGGGCGAGTTCGCAGTCATCGCCGGGGCCTATGATCCGACTACTGGGCGCGTGATCAGCGGCGGCCGCTGGGTGCTGGCCTCTTCGAGCCAGCCCCGGACCAGTCAGACTGGCTGGATCACAGTCTTTGCGGATGGCTTCGAGGGGAATCCCTGGCCCGGCTCGGGCTGGCAGGTGCAGGACTTGAGCAACGACGGCTTCGAACGCTACTGGACCGATAATGACTATCGCGCCCACGAGGGCAGTTGGGCGGCCTGGCCGGCCGCCGGTGGTCGCCATGCGATCTACCCCCAAAGACCCTACGGCCCCGAGTATTACTACCCCAACAACATGGACACCCGGATGATCTATGGCCCTTTTGACCTGCGCGACGCCGTCCTGGCCCGCACCAGCTTTTGGCTGTGGCGGAGGACCGAACCAGGATATGATTACCTGGCCTTCGAGGTCTCCCCCGACGGCGTCGCGTTCCGGGAATTGGCCAGCTGGAACACGTCGGCTACTTCATGGACATATCAGTGCGTTTATTATAACGACTACGTGGGTGACGATTCCGTATGGGTGGCCTGGCGCTTCCATAGCGACAGTAGCATCACCCGCCCTGGCCCCTGGGTGGATGACATCCGTGTTTGGAAATACGTCCCTGTCACGATCCAGGGTTCTCTCCACTATTACGACCGCAACGGCCTCCTGGTGCCGGCCCGTTATACCCGTGTCCATCTCTACGACGCCGACTCGAGCGACGCGGACGATCTGTTGGGTGAGACAACGACCGACGCCAATGGGTTCTGGCAATTCGGGCCCCTGCGGAACTGGGACGACGACGACTCCGACCCCGATTCGCGCCTGGACCTCTACGTCACCTTCGAGACGGACGTCTACGACAGCGGCCAGGCCCGGCGGCGCGTGACCGATTATTCAGGGGCGACGCACGGGTGGCGGACCGCCACCTACTGGAACGTGGCCGGGCAGGATGGGATCGTTGACGTCGGCCCACTCGAGATCCCTTTCGATAACGCCGGGAAAGGGGCGATATGGCTCTTCCAGGACTTGCGGCGGGCCTGGGAGTACATCTGGAACCAAACCGGCACCGACCCCGGCCCAGCATCGGTGAAGTGGCAACCGCAGGGCACAGGCATCCCCCCTGTCCCTCAACAAACCTGTTACTGGTACGGCCCGCCGGTTGAGGGCATCTTGATCATGGACCCCCATCAGGTTTATTCGGACGTCGTGATCCATGAACTGGGGCATGGGTACATGTATAATGCCTACGGCAGTTGGTTCTGGGCAGATATCACAGAATGGTTCAATACCTGCAGAAATCACTATATTTATGAACGGACCGGCGACACGTGTGCCTGGACGGAAGGCTGGGCGGACTTGCTGGCTGTGACCGTGAATGGTGACCCTGAGCTCGACTGGCCGGGAGGATCCATCGGAAACCTTGAGACGGCTACATCAACTTGGGGACCACCTTGGGCCCAGGGCGACGAGTGCGAGGGGCGGGTGGCCGCCGCGCTGTATGATCTGTTTGACAGCACGAATGACGGCCTGGATCAAGCCTCGTTCGGCTTCCGGCCGATCTGGAACATGCTACGCAACCCGCCGCACGAGCAGAACTTCCGGGAGTTCTGGAACAACTGGAAAGCCGCCGGGTATGAAAGACACTACGCCGTCCTGGCTCTCTACCAGAACACGATCAACTATAACACGGCGCCCACTATTGATCTACCCAATACCCCGGTGGTGGTGCTCCAGGGCCACACCCGGGACAACGCCATTGACCTGTGGGCCTGCTCCGCAGACCCCGAGACCCCGGACGCGCAGTTGACCTGGCAGATCGTCGGGGGCGCAGGGGGGCCGTGCGGGCCGCGCCTGGACGGCCGTTACGTAGACCTTGACCCCCAGGCCGGGTGGACCGGTTCGTGCAACGTGACCATCCAGGTCAGCGACGGGATCAGCACTGCCCAGGACACGTTCGTCGTCCAGGTCAGGCCCATTGTAGGACGTGCCTACCTGCCATTGGCCCTGAAGGGCTCCGGCGGCGTGCAAGGCGCCCTCCCCATGGCTGCCACGCCCACACCCGGCGTATATCCCGCACCCCCAGCGGGCGCCGCGCCGCCGACCCCCACCGCCACGCCCAAAAGCTACCCGGCCCCGTAAGATGGTCTAGAGGTTTCCAGGTAGAACTAACAGTGAGGAGGACTTGCGTGTCTGAAGGTGTTATCGGTCAAGTTGTACAGGTCATCGGTCCGGTAGTGGACGTGGAGTTCCCGGCCGAGACGCTGCCCAAGATCTACGACGCGGTGGAGATCCCCCGCGACGGTCAGGAGAGCCTGGTGGTGGAGGTGCAGCAACACCTGGGAAATAACTGGGTGCGCTGCGTGGCCATGGACTCCACTGACGGCCTCAAACGAGGCATGAAGGCCCTCGCCACGGGCCAGCCCATCCGGGTGCCGGTGGGCCGGGCCACGTTGGGGCGCATCTTTAACCTCCTGGGCCGGCCGCTGGACGACCGGGGGCCAGTGGAGGCCGCCGCTTATTGGCCCATCCACCGCGAGCCGCCGCCGTTCGAGGAGCAAGAGGCCACCCCCCAGATGTTCGAGACCGGCATCAAGGTCTTTGACCTGATCTGCCCGTTCACCAAAGGCGGCAAGATCGGCGTCTTTGGCGGGGCCGGCGTGGGCAAGACCGTCATCATCCAGGAGTTGATCTACACCATCGCCACCCAGCACGGCGGGTACTCCGTCTTTGCTGGCGTGGGCGAGCGCTCCCGCGAGGGCAACGACATCTGGCTGGATATGAAAGCGAGCGGCGTGCTCGACAAGGCCGTGCTGGTCTTTGGGCAGATGAACGAGCCACCGGGCGCGCGCCAGCGTGTGGGCCTCAGCGCCCTGACCATGGCCGAGTACTTCCGGGACGAGGAAGGCCGCGACATCCTGCTCTTCATTGACAACATCTTCCGCTTCGCCCTGGCCGGCATGGAGGTCTCGGCCCTGCTGGGGCGGATGCCCTCGGCCGTGGGCTACCAACCTACCCTGGGTACCGAGATGGGCGAGCTGCAGGAGCGCATCTCGTCCACCAAACGCGGTTCCATCACCAGTATGCAGGCCATCTACGTGCCGGCCGACGACTACACGGATCCGGCCGTGGCGACCACGTTCGCCCACCTGGATGCGGTGGTGGCCCTGGACCGGGCCATCGTCGAGCAGGGGCGTTACCCGGCCGTGGACCCCCTGTCCTCCACCTCGCGCATCCTGGACCCGCGCGTGGTGGGCCAGGAGCATTATGACGTGGCGCGCGGCGTCCAGGCCGTGCTTCAGCGCTACAAGGACCTGCAAGACATCATCGCCATCCTGGGCATTGACGAGCTGAGCGAGCAAGACAAGCTCACCGTGGCCCGCGCCCGCCGCATCCAGTGGTTCCTCACCCAGCCGTTCTTCGTCACCGAGATGTTCACCAACCTGCCGGGCAAGTACGTGCCGGTTCAGGAGACGGTGCGCGGCTTTCGCGAGATCCTGGACGGCAAGCACGACGCGCTGCCGGAGCAGGCCTTCCGCATGGTGGGCACCATTGACGAGGCCGTGGCCCAGGCCGGGCAGATGAGCGCCGGCCCGGCGGAGTTATAAAGGAACCGCCATGTCCACCATTCACGTAGACATCGTCACCGCCGAGCGCACCGTCTTCTCCGACGAGGTGGAGATGGTCATCGCCCCCGGCATTGACGGGGAGCTGGGCATCCTGCCTCGCCACGCGCCGCTGCTCACCGCCCTCCAGGTGGGCGTGTTGCGGTTGAAAAAGGGCGGCGAGGAGATCCTCATGGCCATCGGCGGCGGGTTCATGGACGTGACCCCGACCAAAGTGGTGATCCTGGCCGACAGCGCGGAGCGGGCCGAGGAGATTGACGTGGCCCGGGCCGAGGAGGCCCGCCGCCGCGCCGAGCAGTTGATGCGGCAGAAGCTCAGCGAGGTGGACTTTGTCCGCGCCGAGGCCGCCCTGCGCCGCTCATTGGTCCGCCTGAAGGTGGCCGAGCGGCGGCGCAGTCGCCAGGCCCGGCCGCCGGCCGAACGTGAGTGACCCGTAGGGTAGCCGTCGAATAGTCGTGGGCACAGGAAGAGGGAAACGTACAGCAACGCGGGAGGAAACGTGGTATAATGACGTAAAACGTGAAACGTCAAAACGTCACCCATGACGAATGACGAATGACGAATGACGTTTGGCACCTGATGCAGCACGTTCCATCGAGGAAATAATGGCTGAAATCCTAGAAGTCGAAGGGGGCCACCGCCTGCACGGCGTGGTCCCTATTTCCGGGGCCAAGAACGCCGCCACCAAGATGCTCCTGGCCTCGCTCCTGACCGACGAACCCTGTGTGCTGGAGAACGTCCCGGCCATCCAGGACCTGGCCTTCACCGAGCAGATCGTGGCGGCCCTGGGCGTGCGCCTGGAGCACCTGGGGGCCGGTCGTGTGCGTGTGGATGCCGGCCATCTGCACACCAACGCGATCCCCATGGAGCTGGGGCAGAGCAATCGCCTGGGGATCATGGCCATGGGGCCGCTATTGCACCGCTTCGGCGAAGCCCACGTGCCGCAACTGGGCGGTTGCCGCATCGGCCGCCGGCCGGTGAACTTTCACGTGGATGGTCTGATGGCCCTGGGCGCCGAGATCGACTACGAGTGCGGCCTCGGCGTCTATCACGCCCGCGCCAGACGGTTGCACGGCGCGCTCATCACCCTGCCCTACCCCAGCGTGATGACCACCGAGAACCTGGTGATGACCGCCACCCTGGCCGAGGGGACGACCGTCATCGAGAACGCCGCCTGCGAGCCGGAGGTACTGAGCCTGGTAGATATGCTGCGCCAGATGGGGGCCGCCATCGAGTACCACCCCCCACGTACCTTTGTGGTCCACGGCGTCAAGCGACTGCACGGTGTGACCTGGCATACGATCCCGGACCGCAACGAGGTGGTGGCCCTGGCCGTGGCGGCCGCCATCACCGGCGGCGATGTGACCCTGGCCGGCGCACGCCCGGCCGACGTGACGACTTTTCTGAACACCCTGGAGCGCATGGGCATCCACTACGAGATCCTGGACGATGGCCTGCGTCTCTGCGACAATCGGCCGCCGTACCGCATGATCTCGGTGGAGACGGATACGCACCCCGGCTTCATGACCGACTGGCAATCGCCGTTGGTGGCCCTGCTGACGCAAGCACAAGGCGTCGGCACGATCCATGAGACGGTCTACGAGGACCGGCTGGGCTACACGGCCGAACTGAACAAGATGGGCGCAGACATCCAGGTAAGTACCGCCTGCCTGGGCTTGTTGCCCTGTCGGTTTAAAGATCAGGGTTATAATCACAGCGCCATCGTGCGTGGCCCCACGCCATTGCACGGCGCGCACGTGACGATGCCGGACCTGCGCGCCGGCTGCACCCTGGTCCTGGCGGCCCTCTGCGCCGGGGGCATCACCCACATCGAGGGGTTAGAGCACCTGGATCGGGGCTTTGAGCGGTTGGATGAAAAGCTGCATACCCTGGGAGCCAGGGTTAGACGGCTGGATACAGCTTCCCATATCCTCTCGGCGGCCTACAGGCCAGTGGACGCGGCCGTGGTCTGACAGGCTAACGTGCACAAGCTGAACGAACCCGTTTCCTCACGGAAACGGGTTTTGTTCGCCTTGACAGGACCTGGTGAATCGAGTACAATCATCAGGCTAAAGTCGAGACAGGCGGGAGGATTCATGTTCGGCAAGCAATTGGGGATTGACCTGGGGACCGCGAACTCGATGGTCTGGGTCAAAGGCAAAGGTATCGTGGTGCGCGAGCCTACCGTGGTCGCCATCTCCACGGTCACCAACCGCGTGGTGGCCGTGGGCGAAGAGGCACGCATGATGTTAGGCCGCACGCCGGGCAGCATCGAGGTGCAACGGCCCCTGAAAGACGGCGTCATCGCCGATTACCTGGTCACGGAGGCCATGTTGCGCTATTTCATCGGCAAGGTGGCCGGGCGGTTTCGCCTGTTCAAACCCACAGTGATGATCGGCGTGCCGGCCGGCGTCACCACGGTGGAGATGCGCGCCGTCCACGACGCGGCGCTCCAGGCCGGGGCCAAGACCGCCTATCTGATCCCGGAACCCCTGGCCGCGGCCATCGGGGCGGAACTGCCCATCGGCACCCCACGCGGCAACATGATCGTGGACATCGGCGGCGGCACCACCGAGGCGGCCATCATCTCCCTGAACGACATCGTGATCAGCCAGAGTGTGCGTGTGGGCGGCAACAAGATTGACGAGGCCATCGCTGCCTATATCCGGCGCAAATACAACCTCCTGGTGGGTGACCGCACCGCCGAGGAGATCAAGATCGAGATCGGCAGCGCGTTGCCCCTGGAGGAGGAATTGACTATGGAGGTACGCGGCCGGGACCAGGTGGCCGGCCTGCCGCGCACTATCCCGGTCACCTCCAGCGAGATCACGGAGGCCATCGCTGAGCCTTTGGATGCCATCGTGTCTGCCGTGAAAGGCGTGCTGGAACGGACCCCGCCGGAACTGTCGTCCGATGTCATTGACCAGGGCATGGTGATGACCGGCGGCGGGGCCTTGCTGCGGAACATGGATCGCCTGCTCACCCGCGAGACCGGCGTGCCCTGCCATCTGGCGGAGGACCCCATCACCTGCGTGGTGCGAGGCACCGGCGCAGCCCTCGAAAACTACAAGATTTTAAAAGATACGTTGCTGCAAATCTAACGACACATGATGCACGATGCAAGATGCAGGACACCTCGCCGCGCGCCTTGCCCCCGCTTCTTGCTCCTTGCCTCTTGCGACCTGCGACCTGCGACCTGCAACCTGCGACCTGCAACCTGCGACCTGCAACCTGCAACCTGCAACCTGCAACCTGCGGCTTGAATCATGAGACGGATCGCGCAGTGGGACTATAACTGGCTCCTGGTGGCATTGCTGGCGATCCTGGCCGTGGCTCCGTTGACGCAACCAGGCTATTTCTGGACGGCGAACGACGCCCGGCACAGCGTCTACTTTCTGGTCGAGTTCGACCGTTCCATCCAGGAAGGCATCCTCTACCCGCGCTGGTCGCCGGATTTCTCCTTCGGCTACGGCTATCCCATCTTTAACATCTATTCCCCGTTGGCGTTTTACCTGGCCGAAGGCGTCTACCTGCTGGTCCGCGATTTCGTGCTGGCGGTTAAGGTCATCTGGGGCCTGGGCTTTGTCCTGTCGGGCCTGGCGATGTATGGCCTGGCCCGGCGGCTGCTCGGGCGGCCCGGCGCGGTGGTGGCCGCCGTGGCCTACGTCTACATCCCCTACCGGCTGGTGGACGTCTACGTGCGCGCCGCCTTTGCCGAGGCGTTCTGCTTTGTCTGGCTGCCCCTGGTGCTCTGGGTGTTCTATGCGCTGGTCGAACGGCCCACGGCCGGTCGGATCATCGGTGGCGGTCTGGCCCTGGCCGGGCTGGTGCTGACCCACAGCGCCATGCTGCTGCTCTTTGCGCCGTTTTTCGTCATCTATCTGGCTTTCCTGTTGGGTTGGGTCGGCTGGACTAAACGGAAGATGGACGCTTCGCGTGGAGAATGGAAAAGGGAAGATCGGCCCCTCCATCCTCCACCCTCCATTCTCCATTCTCTCCTCTCTGCACTGCCCCTCCGTGAGATCGCCTCTGTGGCCCTGTCTGTGGCCCTGGCGATGGGTTTGAGTGCCATCTTCTGGCTGCCTATGGTCCTGGAGTATAACGCGGTGCGGGTGGACCAGTGGACCGGCCCGGCGGCCTATGACTTTCGCAACCACTTTATCTACCTGCACCAGTTGCTCTCGCCGGCCTGGGGTTACGGGATCAGCGTGGCCGGCCCCGGCGATACCGTATCGTTCCAGCTTGGCCTGGTGCCCTTTTTGCTGGCGATGCTGGCCCTCATCCCCCTCCTTCACCGTCGTCCAGACCAGCCCACAACCACCCCCCAGGCCACGCTCATCTTCTTCTTCCTCCTGGCCCTGTTGGCCACCGCGCTGATGCTGCCCATTTCCCTGCCGGTGTGGGAGACCCTGCGCCTGGCCTCGCTGATCCAGTTTCCTTTCCGGTTGCTGTCCATCACGACCCTGAGCCTGACGTTGCTCAGTGGGGCCGTGCTCTGGGCTGATGACCGGGGACACGCCGGGCCGGAAGAGCGGGCGGGCCAGGGAGCCTGGCTGGTGACGCCATTGCTGGCCCTGGTCATCCTGGGCAGTTACGCTTACCTGAATCCGCCCTTCACCGGGCCGCCGGAAGGGCCGGTTAGCCTGGCCGGCCTCATGCGCTTCCAGCAATCCAGCGGCGAGATGGTGGGCCTGACCGCCTGGGTCCGGGAGAAACCTACCTGGGGGCCGCTGGCGGATCTGTACATCCAGGATCAACCCATCCACACCAGGCTGGCCTATACCTCACTGCCGGCGGATGCCCAGGTGGAAGTCTTGCGCCATACCAGCGTGGTGGACGAGGTGCGCATCACCTCTGCGACCGGCGGGCCGATCATGTTCCTCACCTTCTACTACCCCGGCTGGACGGCCTACATAGACGGCGAGCGTGTGCCCATCGAACTCACCGGCGACCTGGCCCTGATGACCGTGTCGGTGCCCCCAGGCGAGCACGTGGTCACGCTGCAATTCGAGGATACTGCCCCGCGCGTGGCCGGCACAGCCATTACTATCCTCACCGTGGCCGGGTTGGTCCTGTACGGCGTCACCTGGGCCGTGCGCCGCTGGCGTTAGCCTGGCCGGATGCAGCCCCCGCTCGCCAAGATGAACCTTTCGCCACTTGGGCTGGTGTTAATTTCCGCAGCCCTCGTGGGGATGGTTCAATTTTCTGGGGAAATTGGGAAGCGGGGTTTGGCGGCGGGCGGCTTCGCCACCCGCCGCCAAACCCCCTCCGAAGGAGATGACAATGACCCGTTGGCTTGTATTGATCACGCTGGCCGGGCTGGTGGTCCTGGCCAACGGTTGCATCCTCGGCGGAGCACCGGCTACCCCCACCCCCACCTCCCCACCGCTGTATCAGGGCCAGTTGGCCTTTAACTCCAACCGGGATGGGCACTATGAGATCTGGCTCGTCAACAGCGATGGCACCGGCCTGCGCCAGCTCACTGACGGGGGGCAGGGTGAGCGTTTGGGACCGGCCTGGTCCCCAGACGGCACGCGCCTCATCTATTACGTGCAGACCCGGGCCCTCTACATGGCGATCCCGGAAGACCTGCTGATCATGGAGGTGGATAATCCCTGGCGCGAACACGTGCGCATCACCTTCACGCCGCCGGTCGTGGACCGGGACCCGGCCTGGTCTCCTGACGGCAAGACCATCCTCTACTGCGCTGACTTTGTGCTCATGGCCTGTGACGTGGAGGGCAAGGACCACCGGGTCCTGCGCGACGACCAGCGGTATTATATGCCCTGCTGGTCCCCAGATGGCGCACGTATCGCCGTGGGCGTGCAGTTCAGCGATAGCGATTATGGCATCGTGGTGCTGAACGCCGACGGTAGCAACCCCGTTCGCCTCACGCAAGGGACGGCCTACCACTGGGACCCGGCCTGGTCCCCGGATGGCACCACGATCCTGTTCGCCAACCATGTGGACCACCAGATCCACGCGGTCCCAGCTCCACCGCCAGAGGGCTTCAAGGAACTGCCCCAGACCACGCCACTGACGACGGTAGGCGTCAATACGGAGCCGGCCTGGTCCCCTGACGGCACCACCATCGCCTTCACCCACACGGAAGGGCGGAACCGGGACATCTGGGTGATGTACAGGGACGGCACGGGCGCCCGGCCAGTGACCCGGGACAAGGCCGAAGACGTTGCCCCGGCCTGGCGACCACGCTAGCATAAGCCGCCGGATCCCGCCCGAAAGGCTCGATTCCGAAATGCTATTCAAAAGGTATCGCCGCAAGATGAAGATGCGCTGGCTCTTGTTGCTCTGGTGCGGTCTGATATTACTCCCAGCCTGCCAGCCGGGGCCCGACAACGGTACGCTGACCGTGGTCTTTCCCCTGGAGACCACCGAACTGGCCGGTGGCAGTTCGTTGCGCGTGACCGTCACGCTGGCAGACAACGACGGCCAGCCGGTGGATGGGGCCACGGTTCACGCCGAGCTGCGCGCGCCGGACGGTCGCGCCTTCACCACCATCCCCTGTGCGGATCAGGGCCAGGGCCGCTACCTGGCCGATTACGTGACCCTGCCGCTGCGCGGGGCCGGGGGCCAATGGCGCGTGATCGCCCAGGCCACTTGGGGCGATGGCAAGCAGGCTCACGCGGAGCGCACCTTCAAGGGATTGCCCTCCCTGAGCGAAAAGTATCGGGACCTGTACGGTTTCTGGATTGACATCCCTGACCTGGAGTGCCGCAACAAGGTCCACGAGTTTCGGGACCACGTGTACGAGAACGGCAGCGGATTCGTGATCCTGGAATACCACTGCATCGGCGGAAGCAACATCCTGGCCGAGGTAGATGTGCACTGGCAGCACGCCGATTTCCCGGCCGATGAGGCGGCCGCCATCGAGTTCACGCAGCGATTGTCTCCACCCATGTATCACGATCCAGATATGCCCAATACGAACCTGAGCGCGGAGCAGACCACGTTCCAGGGCCGGTCAGCCTGGCGTGTCACCGGCCAATGGAGACTAACCTGGAGGTCGTCCGGTGCCCTGGGCGATGGCCCCATCGAGTGGCTGGTATTTCAATGTCCCGGCTCGGATTGGCTGTGGACCATCGTCGTCTCCACCAACGAGCCGGGCTATCTGGACTACCTGCATCGGATCCGAGAGACGTTTGAATGTCCCACAAAGTAGGATGGGCACTCTGGCCGGCCCTGCTGGTCCTCCTGCTGTTGTTGGGTGGCAGCTTTGCCATCTCAGCCCCGGCCAACCAGCCCCCCACCACACCCTACGCCGTCTATGAT
>DAOTYG010000183.1:0-6196 GCA_034435155.1 Anaerolineae bacterium
GGGGGGGGGGGGGGGGGGCCGCTGCCTCCACATCGGCCCTGGTGATCCGCCCGCCGATCCCTGTGCCGCGGACCGCGCCCAGGTCCACGCCCATCGCCTGGGCAGCTTTGGCAGCCAGCGGTGTCGCCTTCCCTCTCTCTTCGGCGGGCAAGGGGGGGCGTGCAGCCATACGCCCGGCATAGGCCAGCACGTCGCGCTCGACGATGCGCCCGTCGGGGCCGCTGCCGGTCACCTGCGCCAGGTCCACCCCCTTTTCCTGCGCCGTCTTGCGGGCGCGGGGCGAGGCGAACAGCCGGCCAGGGCGGGGCGCGGCGGGCGCGGGCGTTGGCGCGGCGGTGGACAGGGGAGGCTGGGCTGTGGGTCCGGGCGGCGGCGTTTCTGCGCCCCGGTGGGTATCGAGCGGTTCGTCGGCGGTGCTGGTGAGGAGGGCCACGACGGTCAGCACCGGCACCTTCTGGCCAGCCGGCACCAGGATCTGACGCAGGTAGCCGGTGGTGGTCGCCTCGACCTCCAGCACGGCCTTGTCCGATTCAACGGTAAAGAGCGGCTCACCCCGGCTGACCGCATCCCCCTCCTTCTTGAGCCATTCGACAATGGCTCCCTCTTCCATTGTCTGGCCCAACTTGGGTAGAATGACTTCGGTGATCATGACCATACCCCTTTCTATGCGCTGGACGGGGACCTGCGTTACGCGAGTGCACGCCGGATGCCGGCGATAATGGCGGCCACCCCGGGGATCGCGGCATCTTCCAACGACTCGGCCATCGGCACCGGCACATCGGCCGCCGCCACGCGAACGATGGGCGCATCCAGCCAGTCGAACGCCTGCTCCTGGATGAGGGCGATCAGTTCGCTGAGGAATGAACCGGTCCTGTAGGCTTCGGTCACGCCCACCACCCGTCCTGTCTTGCGCACCGAGGCGAGGAGGGTGTCCAGGTCCAGCGGCTTGAGGGTGCGCAGGTCAATCACTTCCACGCTGATCCCCTCGCCGGCCAGCAGTTCGGCGGCTTCCAGGGCGCGGTGGACCATGCGCGAATAGGTGATGACGGTCACGTCGTTGCCCGGGCGCTTGATGTCGGCCACACCAAAGGGGATGATATAGTCCTCGTCCGGGACATAGCCCTCCACGCCGTAGAGCATCTTGTGCTCGATGAACATGACCGGGTTATCGTCGCGGATGGCCGCTTTGAGCAGCCCCTTGGCGTCGAACGGCGTGCTGGGCATGACCACGTAGATGCCGGGGAAGTGGGTCCACAGGGCCTCCAGGCTCTGCGAGTGGTGGGCGGCGATGCTCCGTCCGGCCCCTCCCTCGGTGCGGATGACCATCGGCACCACCGTCTTGCCGCCGAACATGTAGCGGTTCTTGGCCCCCTGGTTGGCGATCTGGTCCATGGCCAGGGGGGTAAAGTCCACGTACATGATCTCGGCCACCGGGCGCATGCCGGCCATGGCTGCGCCCACCGCCGCCCCGCCGATGGTCGCTTCGGAGATGGGGGTATCGCGCACCCGCTCCGGGCCGAACTCGTCGAACAGGCCGCGTGTCGCGCCATAGGCCCCGCCGTACAGCCCCACATCCTCGCCCATCACAAAAACGGTCGGGTCGCGCAGCATCTCTTCGCGCAGTGCATCGCGGATCGCTTCCCAGTACCGGACTTTGCGCGTGCCATCGCCGCCGAGGCGGCATCGTTCCCGCCATTCACGCTCGCGGGCATAGTCGGCCGCCGTCCATCTGGCAGGGGCATAGACAAACTTTTCCAGCTCTTCGGCCGGTGGCATCGGGGATTGCAGGGCAAAGTCGGTCGCCTGGTCCAGCGATTGCTGGACCTTTTTTTCCAGAGCGTCTATCTCCTCTTCGCGGCAAATGCCATTTTCCACCAGCCAGGCGGCGAACCGGGGGATGGGGTCGCGGGCTTTCCACTCGGCTTCTTCCTGTTTGGTGCGATACTTGCGGGGATCGGAGCGAGAGTGGCCATACCAGCGATAGGTCTGGCATTCGATGAGGCTGGGCCCTTCGCCCCGGCGGGCGCGCTCCACGGCGCGGCCCACCGCCTGGCGGACGGCCAGCAGGTCCATGCCGTCCACCACTTCGCCCGGCATGTCGTAGGCGCAGGCCCGGTCGGCGATGTTCAGTTTGGCCGCTGCTTTGGTAATCGGCACCGACATGCCATACAGGTTGTTCTCGACGATATAGACCACCGGCAGTTTCCACAACCCGGCCAGATTGAGCGACTCGTGAAAGTTGCCGGTCTGCGCTGCGCCGTCGCCGAAGAAACACAGGACGACGCGGCCGGTGCCCATCAATTTTTGGGCCAGGGCCGCGCCGGTGGCCACCGGGATGTTCCCGCCGACGATGCCGGTGGCGCCCAGATTGCCCTTTTCGACATCGGCGATGTGCATCGAGCCGCCGCGCCCCAGGCAGTAACCGGTCTGCCGGCCGCATAGTTCGGCCATCATCTTGTTATAATGCGTCTGTCGTTCCTCCTCGGTGCGCACCAGAGAAGCGCCCCGGGCGTGACAATGGCCGTGGCCGCGATGGGTGCTGGTGATCAGGTCGTCGTCGCGCAGGACCGAGATGGCTCCCACCGCCACCGCCTCCTCCCCGGCGTAGAGGTGCGAGGCCCCCTTGATGATGTTGCGCCCCAGCAGATCGTAGACCCGATCCTCAAACAGGCGGATCTCCCACATCTGCCGCAGCAGGTCCAGGGCCTTTTCCCTGGTCAGTCCGTATGGTTCCAGTGGATTGTCAGGCATCGTTTCTCCTCAAAAAGGGATAGGGGATAAGGGTCAAGGGATAAGGGTTAACCGGCTCTGCCCGGGCGAAGCGGTGCTCCACCCCGATCCCCTCCCTGATCCCTCTTTCCTTTTCCCTTATCCCTTGTCTCTCATGAAATGATTTTGCTGCCAAAGGTATCCTGGCCTTCCTTTTGTTTCCAGAGATAGTTGATATAGCCGTTAAGGATCATCTCGATCTCCTTCCCCAGGTTATAGAGCTCAGCATGCTGGCTGTCATCGGTATAGTGCAGATCGTGAGCGGTGATGATGTGATTGATCGTCTCAGTCAAAGAGCCTCGCGCGTAGTAAAAAAAGCGCAATTTGTCTACGTAATGATAACGGCCATACCCCTCGGCGATGTTGGCCATGACGCTCTTGGACGAGCGCCGGATCTGACTGGTCAGGTCGTACTTTTCCTCGCGCGGGAAGCCTTGGGTCAGTTTGTGGCACTCGTTCATCAACCGCCGTGCTAACTGCCACACCTTCAGATCCTCGAAACTCTGAGTCCCCATTATCCCTTCACCCTTACCCCTTATCCCTCCCCTATCTCATCTCCTGCCCCCCGGTCACGTTAATCGCCTGGCCGGTCATATAACCGGCCTGGTCGGAGGCCAGGAAGACGATGACATTGGTCACGTCGTCGTAGGTGCAACCCCGTTTCATCGGCACCTGGTCAATATATTTCTGCCGCACCTCTTCCTCGCTGATGCCCCACTTTTTGGCATACTGGGCATAGAGCGAGTCCACCCACAGCGGCGAATCGAGCAGATTGCCGGGGCAGACGGCATTGACCCGCACCCCATATTCAGCCAGCTCCAGGGCGATGCTCTGGGTCAGGCCGATGCCGCCAAACTTGCTGGCCGCATAGGCCGAGTTCTTGTAGCTGCCCTTCTTGCCCGATTTCGAGTTCACCTGGATGATGACCCCGCTGCGTTGGGCCTTCATCACCCGGGCCGCATGTTTGGCGCACAGAAAGTAGCCCACCAGGTTGACCTCAATGACCGCCCGCCACCTGTCAGCCGGAAATTCATCCACCGCCTCGGCGATCAGGATGCCGGCGTTGGCGACCAGGATGTCCAGCCGGCCAAACTCCTCCAGGGCGCGCCGGATCATGGCTTCAACCTGGGCTTCGTCGGTCACGTCGGCCTGGACGGCCACGGCCCGGCGGTCGGTCTGGGCCATGATCTCGGCGGCTACACGCTCCGCCCCCTCCAGGTTCAGGTCGGCGACAACGACGTGCGCCCCTTCCCGCGCCAGCCGGTGGCAGATGGCTGCCCCCAACCCCTGTGCGCCTCCGGTCACAACGGCGATTCGGTCTTGCAAGATCATCACTTTCCCCCCTGTCATAAGAGCATCAGGCGCAGAAACTCCCTCTCCGCCTCCACCGTCCACTCCCGGCCATCCTTCAGCCTGGCATAGACGCCGGGCAACCTGTCTTTCAGCTCAGGCAGGGCGGTGAGGGGCATCTCCCGGATGTGCGGATAGATGACGATCTTGCCCGGGAAGGTCGCCTCCTGCACCGCCCGCAGGCCGTCGCGGGCGGCGCTCAGCGAGCCGATCGCCGCCACCGAACGGTTGGGCGACAGGCGTCCCGACTCGGCCTGGTGGAGCATCAACCGCAGGTCGTCAATGGTCGAGGCTGAATGGCCGATAATGCGTACATCTTTGAGGTACACATCGCTCAGGTCCAGCCTGGCCATTGTGCCGCGCCCCACACCGGCAAAGATGTTCATCACCCCCTGTGGAGCAAGCCAGGTGGCCGCCTCGGTGATGACGGCCGGGATGGGGGCCAGCACCACAATGTTGTCAAAGCCCTGCCCCCGGAAGCGAGCCATGGCCATCTCATAGACCTGACCGTGGGTTGGGTTGAGGCACAGCCACTCAATCCCCCTGGCCTCCGCTTCGGCGGCAAAGGTGGCGTGCAGATCGGCCAGGCGCAGGTCGCTGACATCGGTGCACAGGATGGTCGCCGGGCCGTCGGCGATTTCGATGGCCCGTTGGACATGCATCCGGCCCATCGGTCCGCCGGCGCCGACAAACCAGACCCGCCCACCCGGTCGGAGCGCCGGGCGCACCGGCACCGCGCTGTAGGCCCGGGCAATATCCGGGCCGCGCCCCCCCACATACAGCCAGCGGTTGTAGTGCACCCGGCCCACATCCACAGCCACCTGGCGGGGCATGGGCGTTTCGGCGATGATGGCGAACACGCCAAAATCGGCCAGAAACGGGCTGGCAGCTTCGACCAGGTCGGGGTCGGCGCCCAGCAGCACGATGTCATCTGCCGGTGTCAGCGGCGGATTTTTGATGTCGGGCGCATCCAGCACCGCAATGCCCAACGCCGCCGCCCTCTGCCGCAACCAGGCAGCGAAGCCGGCCGGCACGTCCGTCAGCAGCAGGCGGGCAGGATGGGACTCCTCATCAAACCCGGCACTGATAAAGTATGGCTCCTTGCCCCTTGTCCTCTGTCCCCTGTCCCTCGCTCCGATGATCCAGGTCGTCCCCCCGGCCTTCAACCCGGTGCGATAGGTCAGCCCGTAGGCAGCCAGGACGCAGGCCCACGGTTCGGTCAGGGCCGCTTCGGCGTAGCCGGTGTCCGGCCGGACGGGGATGAGGTAGCAGCCGTGGTCGCCGTGGAGGATGCGCCGGTCAATGACGCCGTACTGCGACAACCCCCCCTGGATCTCATAGCCGTAGGCATAGTTCACCCCACCGACATAGATGTCGGCCTGGACGATAAACCGGTCGCCGACCTGATATTGGCCGCGCAGCCTCTCCCCCACACCGACGACGGTCAGGCTGACCTCGTGGCCCAACACCACCGGGTCGGCCCGCATGTCGCGGTAGATGCGGGGGTGTTCCTGGCCCAGTTTGATAACCTTGATGTCGGAAAAGCACAGGCCACAGGCATCGTGGCGCACCAGCAGTTCGTCAGGGCCGTAGGTCGGCAGCGGCACTTCCACAGGCCGCCCCTGGCGGCCCAGATTGTCAAAGCCGGCGCCGTACAGGGGCCAGAGGAGGTGATGGGCCGGCAGCGGGGCGTCGGCCCGTTGGAATGCGGCCAGTTTGTCAACCACTTCTATCCTTCCTTTCTCGGTTCCAGGTCCCACACCAGCAGCCGATCGGTGCCGTGCGGCGATTCGGCCAGCAGCGTCCCATCGGCGCCGACGACCAGCGCCCCGCCGAACGATCCTTCGCTTTCAACCTCTTCCAGCGCGTTGACGAGGGCCGTCCTCACCCCCACAGCTTTTACGGCGTCGAGATAGGCCTGCCTCTCCTCGGCCAGCCAGCGGTCGGCATCCGGCGAGCGGCCGGCAAAGCTGCGGGACATGGGCACCAGGAGCAGGTCGAGCGGCCGGTCGAGCCGGGCCGTGACCTGCTCGTGGAACAGGTCGCCGCAGAGGAGCACGCTCACCTGCCGGCCTTC
>DAOTYG010000184.1:0-5418 GCA_034435155.1 Anaerolineae bacterium
CCCTTACCCCGACGCCGACCGTATACGTGATCTTTTACGCTGTGCAGCCCGGCGAGACCCTGGCCGACATCGCGGCCAAGTTCGGCGTGACGGTGGAGAACATCTTGAAAGCCAATCGCCTCCCACCGAACAGCACTGTTTTCCCAGGTCAACTGCTCGCCATCCCAGCCCCCCAGACCACGCCAACGCCAGCCCCCACCTGGACGCCAACGAGCATCGCCACGACCACCGTCACCATGTAGCCGTTTCTGGAATCGAGCCTTCAGGTCTTGTGCTCATGACCGGCTAAAGCTTCTACTCCGGCCACAAAGGAACATGATTGACATCCGTGCGTAAATTAAACGCACGAGAGCACCGCCCCCCGCCCCGCTTCGGGGAGGGGAAAGACTGCCTTATAGGGGGTTTTTGCGGCGGCGAAGCCGCCGCAAAAACCCCCAGAAAGGCTTTCTTGTTCCCTCCCTGACAGGAGTTATGCATGGATGTCAGAACACGAAGGAAACGAATAAAAACCGCATGGTGCCCTTGGTGTCCTTGGTGGTTTTCAGACAAGCTCTCAGAGGTGCAGGATGATCACCCCTTTGCACGTGCTGATCGTCGAGGATAATCCCGATGACGCCGAGTTGATGGCTCTACGCCTGGAAGAGGATGGCCTGGCCCTGGTCTGGCAGCGGGTAGAGACGGAGGTCGAATACCTGGCCGCCATGGCCACCTCGCCCGATCTGATCCTGGCCGACTGGTCCATGCCGCATTTCAGCGGGCAGCGCGCCCTGCAACTCTTGCGCCAGCGAGACCTGGATATCCCCTTTGTCATCGTCTCCGGCAGTATCGGCGAGGAGGCGGCTGTGGAGGCCCTGCGCCAGGGCGCGGCGGATTACGTGCTCAAAGACCGGCCGGCCCGCCTGGGCCAGGCTATACGGCACGCCCTGGAGGAGAAACGCCTGCGCCAGGAACGCCAACGGGCGCTGGAGGATCTGGAGCGACGTGCTGCCCAGTTGGCGCTCCTCAACGATATCGGGGCCCAGATCGCCCGGATTCTGGACCGGGACCCGGGGCGCGTCTTGGACCGCGCGGTGCGCCTGGTGGAGGAGTGCTTTGGCTATCATCATGTAGCCGTGTTCACCGTGGACCTTGAGCGAGGAGAGCTGCTGATGAGCGCCCGGACCGGCCAGTTCGCTCACCTGTTCCCTCCCGGCCATCGGCTCAAGCTGGGCCAGGGTATGGTGGGCTGGGCCGCTCAGAACGGCGAGACCCTGCTGGCCAATGACGTGACCACCGAACCGCGCTACGTTAACTTGTACCCCGATGTGATCCCCACACGGTCGGAACTATGCGTGCCCATCCGCGTGGGAGCCGAGATCGTGGGGGTGCTGGATGTCCAGAGTCCGCAGCCAGAAGCCTTCACCGGAAATGATGTGCTGGTGCTGGACACCCTGGCTCACCAGATCGCCGTAGCCATTGAGAACTCCCGGCTCTACGAATCCCTCCAGCGCGAGCTGGTCGAGCGTCAACAGGCGGAGGAAGCGCTGGCGGAACTGAACATCACCCTGGAGGAGCGCGTTCAGCAACGCACTTTCGAGCTTCAGGTACTCTATGACCTGTCCCAACAGCTCGGCTACGCGACGGGCGAGGCGGAACTAATGCGTCTGCTGCTGGAACACCTGGGGCGCGCCATACCCTATGACGTCTCCGCTGTCCTGCTATGGACCGAGGCCGGCAGCAGGCTCTTGATCCAGCCGACCCGGCTCCTCTCCCCGGCGGCCCGGCGCGTGCTGGAGACGCGCGTGGTTCGTCTCTTTCAGCATTCGAGTGGTCAAAAGGTGAACCTGGCGCAACTGGATATCCAGGTCCTGCCAGCCGTTGGATACGACGATGAGGCCCCGCCGGTGGCCCGCCTGCGCTCAAATGCGCAGGTCACACTGCGCATCGGCGAGGAGCGGCGCGCGATCGGCCTGCTCGCCATCGGTGCCGAGGCCCGGGACGCCTTCACCGAGGACCACCACCGTCTACTCTATACGATGGCCGGCCAGGCCGCCCTGCACATCGAGCGACTGCACGCCTGGCAGGCCGCTGAGTATCAACGCCTGGTCAGTCTGGTGGAGACCATGCCGGTAGGGGTGATCCTGCTGGACCAGAGCCAGCGCCTCCGGCTGATCAACCCGGCCGCCCGACTTTGCCTGGCAGCCCTGACTGAGGCGAACCTGGGAGACGTGTTGAACGACCTGGGAGGCTGGCCGGTGTCCACCCTGCTTCAGCCACCCCCAGCCGGCATGCCTCACTATGAGATCCTGGGGACCGGCCAACCCCAACGCACCTTTGAGGTGACCAGCCGACCGATGGCGATGGGGTCGCTCCTGCTCCTCCGCGAGATCACCGCAGAGCGAGAGCTGCAACAGCAGGTCAGACAACAAGAGAGGTTATCCGCCCTGGGGCAACTCACAGCCGGCATCGCTCACGATTTCAACAATATCCTCACCGGTATGATCGGGCTGGCTCAACTATGGCAGGCGCATCCCCAGCTCCCGGAGATGGCGCGAGAGGACCTGGGGCGCATCGCCCAGGAGGGTCAGCGGGCTGCCCGGCTGATCCGGCAGATGCTGGATTTCAGCCGCCGGACCACCCCGGCAACTATGCCCCTGGACCTGGGAGCGTTCCTCAAAGAGGTTACCAGGTTCCTGGAACGCACGATCCCGGAACACGTGCGGGTGAGTCTAACCATCCAGCCCGGTGAGTACACGGTCAATGCGGACCCTATCAGCCTGCAACAGGCTCTGACTAACCTGGCAGTGAACGCCCGGGATGCCATGCCCGCTGGCGGCGAGCTGAGCCTGCACCTGTCTGAATTTGTCCTGGTGCCTGGTGCCCCTCCGCCGGTGACCGGCATGTCGCCGGGGCGGTGGGTCATCCTGGCAGTGGCGGATACCGGAACCGGCATCCCGCCGGAGGTGCGAGCGCATCTCTTTGAACCGTTCTTCACCACCAAACCAAGCGGGGAGGGAACCGGCCTGGGGCTATCACAGGTCTATGGCATCGTAAGGCAGCACGCCGGTTACATCACCGTGGAGACCGAGGTTGGACAGGGGACCACGTTTCGCATCTATCTGCCGCATTACACCTGGGGCAAACCCCGGCCAACGGCGGAGGAGAGCAGGGAGTTACCTGGGGGACGAGGAGAGCGCATCCTGTTGGTAGATGATCAGGAGGTCGTGCGCCATCTGGGGCAGGCCGCCCTGGAGTCCCTGGGCTATCAGGTGCTGACGGCTGCCAACGGGCCGGAGGCTCTGGCGCTCTATCAGTCGGCCGGCGGGGTGGATCTGGTGCTGACGGACCTGGTGATGCCCGGCGGTCTGGGGGGCCAGCAACTGATCCAGGCCCTGCGCGAGATCGATCCGGGCCTGAAAGCCCTGCTCACCACCGGCTATGGGGTGCCAGACCAGCACGACATCGAGATCCAGGGGGTCATCCCCAAACCCTTTGAGCTGGCCGTCCTGGCCCGAACGGTGCGCAAGGTCCTGGATTCTTGAGCCGAATGCCGGAGATGCGGACCCTACCGGCGACCTGGCTACTCCCGGTCTGGCCCGCTAATGCCCGACGTGCCCGGCACCGATGTGGGCGTTGGCCTGATCACATCCACTGCCACGCGCATCCAGCCCACGTTGTCCGACAGGATGTCATCATTGATGCGCAGATAGAGCAGCCCCTCGGCCTCGGCCGGCTGGCTGAGACGCTCGCCCACCCAGAAGGCAGCCCCCGCCTCGCCGATACGCCCGATGAGACCGCCGCCGCGCACATGGGGGATGGGGTAAAAGTCGGGCGCAGGATAACGCGGATGGCCGGCCGGACCATGGAACTGGCCCGGCGTATAGCTCCACCTGCCACTGGCGCGAACGGTAAAGACCTGGCCGGGGTGCAGATAGACGCCGGTGCTCTGCCAGTCCCGGTAGGCGTAGATACGCAACTCGTGCAGATCGGCTTCCGGGTACGGGCCGGGATCGCTGGTCAGCGCCACCCCCACCAGGCTGCACGTGCCGCACAGCCCGAACATGAGCGCGATGGCCAGGATGATCGTTCGTCTCATCGTCGCCTCCTATCTACGAATGGACGAATGGACGAATGGACGAATGGACGAATGGACGAATCGCCCAATCTACCGGTTACCAACGTACCGATCACGGTTTTGGTGTCGGCGTCGGTGCTGGAGTCGGCGTCGTCCCGCCCTCGCCGCGCAGGTCAATGATGGGCGTACCGCTGCCACCGAGTATCCACTTGCTGTTCTCCTTTAGCTCCTGCACCATCAAGTAATCCAGGTATTTCTTCCCCAGATCACCGTATGGTTGCAGCTCTGAAAGCATGGCCCTGGCGGCGGCGCGCTGGGCATCGGCGGTCCTGGTGATCTGATAAGCCTGGGCGTCCACGGTCTTCTGGGCCTCATAATAGCGGGCATCGGCAGCGATCCGGGTGCGCTCGGCATCGGTCTGGGCCGTGGCCTTGCGTTGCTCGGCTACCATCTTGTCCTTGATGGCAGCCTCCACCTCGGCCGGCGGGTAGACGCTCTGCACCTGCACGGTGATGAACTGGATGCCATAGCGCGATTCTTTATCCCTGAGGGCAGCCAGGACATCCTGGCTGATGCCGGCCCGGTTATGCATCAGTTCCGACATGGTCTTGGTGTTGAGCACGTCGCGCAGCCGACCCTGCACGAACTCAAAGAGGATACGATCCGGGTCGCTGACCTCAAAGACGTAGCGTTGCGGGTCGGTGACCAGGTAGGTGTATTGGAGCGAGACCAGCATTGTCACCTCGTCGGAGGTGAGGGCCTGGATCTTTTCCACATAGCCCTGCCGCTCCCGCACATCCACGATGATCACTGTGTCCCAGAGGGGGACTTGCAGGTGCCAGCCGGGGTAATCCACCCCGATAAACACGCCGCCGCTCATGTGCAGGCCGCGCTCGTAGGGCTGGACTTTGTAGACTGCGGCCTGGCCCACGATGAGCGTGACGAAGCTCAGCGCTAACAGGGCCAGGGCGATGACGGCGAGCCGGAACAACAGGCCGATGAGGCCCAGTTGGCCCGGTGCGGATTTGATCTGCGATGGTGGAACATGCGTGGTAGTCATGCGTTTACCTCCAGTATAGATGATCGGACTTACACCACAAGGAGTAGAGGCTTTAGCCGGTCGCGCCCACAAGACCTGAAGGCTTGACTCCAGAATTGCCAAAGACCGGGAACTTCAGAGCTTGTCTGAAAAGTCTATCACGAAAGCGCACAGGACAAATAAAATGAGAGGAAATGGGATGGTTCAATTTTCTGGGGAAATTGGTTTACACTTTTTACGGGCGTTAAAATCCTCACCCCTCCCCCTGCCCCCTCCCCTCTCCCGCTCGCCTGGGGCGGCGGGCGAGGGGAGGGGTTGGGAAGCG
>DAOTYG010000185.1:0-4150 GCA_034435155.1 Anaerolineae bacterium
GTGCCCACCGGCGCAGGTCATCCAGGCGAGGATAGTCCGGGGGCACATCGGCCAGCAGGTCCAGGACTCGCTGCCCATCGTAGGCGCGGCGAGCGGCGTCCAGGTTCTCCCGGCGTTCAATCTCAACCAATGCCCACTGGCGCAGATCGTCTACCTGAGGGTAATCTGGGGGCACATCAGCCAACAAAGCCAGAATGCGCTGGCCGTCGTAGGCGCGGCGGGCCTCCTGCAACTGCTCCCGGCGCTGGATTTCTCGCTGCGCCTGTTCCCGTAGCCCAGCAGTCTGCATGAAATCGGCTGGAATGTCGGCGAGGAGCAGCGTCTGCGCCTGATCCCACTCGTGCGCCGCCAGCAGTTTTCTGGCTTCCGCCAACCGAGAAGCCCAGGTGCTATACAGCGCATATTGATCGCGCTGCGCGCGCAACTCGGGCCGATTTGGCCGTAAGGCCAACGCCTGGTCCAGGAAAGCGATGGCCTGGTCCCAATTCATGGCCTGGGCCGCCTGAGCGGTATCTGCCACGTGCTGGGCAACCTGGCTCTCGATGCCTTTTTCCCGGTGCGCCTGTTCCAGGAGCGGCTGGAACGCGGCGGGCGATCCGCCCAGGGCCAGCCCCATCTGACAGGCGACGATGGCCTCGTCCCAGGCTTCCCGCGCCAGGTGGCCCTGAACCTGTTGGAGCAGCTCGGCGACGCGCCGCTCCCGGCTCCGCCCCACCTCTATCTGCGCCCGCACCCTGGCGGCTAAGGCATGGTCGGCAGGCACGGTGGCGAGTAAGGCGGTGGCCTCCTCCCAACGCTTTTCAGCCACCAGGGTCTCCGCATGGGCGACTATAGCTGCCCATTCCAATTCCCGTTGAGCCTGTTCGGCGATCTCCTGGTACCGGGTCGTCCGGGGCGCCTGCTGCAAGATGGCCTGGGCCGCCTTCCAGCAGGTTTCCCAATCCTCCGCCCGGCCGGATTGTAGCGCCTGGGCCCAGGCTCGTTCTAACTCCTGGTCCATATCCACCAGGTGGCGCGCCCGGGATAGCAGCAGCGCCATATCCCCCTGGTCCGGCCACTGGCTCAGGATCGCGCTGCACACGTTGAGGACTTCTTTCCACCTCCCCTGAGCGGTCAGTGAGTATGCCTGGGAGCGAAGTTCGTCCAGGCTCTGGGCCTTCGCCGTGGGGCCTGTCCCGGTGGGTGCCTCTTCACGTTCACGCCGGGATTCCTTCGCCTCTGAGGGTTTCCGCCCTGACTCTTTTTCTGCCTCCGGCGGCAGAACGCCGGCCACCGTCTCCGGCAGCACCACCTGCCACTCTCCGAACGTGGCGCAATCGGCCTGAGTCTCGCTGTACCAGGCCCGCTCGAACAGTCCGGCCACACCATCGCCCCACCGATCCCGCAGCACCATTGCCAGTATACGGAAGCGTTCGGTATCCTGCTGCATCTCCGATGAGGCGAAGAAGCTCTCGCCCCAGGCCGCCTCGCGCGCCCGCTGGTCGCACCAGCCCAGCATCTCCGCCAGGAGGACCGCCCCAGCGAAGCGGTCGGCGTGGGCATCCCAGAGGCCCTCAGCGGCGGTCTTGTGGTTGTAGCCCGAGGTGCCACTGGTGAGCGACTGGGGGCGCTCCAGGCCGGGGCCATAGAATTGCTCCACATCCACCAATTCGATTGCGGATTGTAGATTGCGGATTGCGGATTGAGTCAGGGCCGGCAGCATCACGTTGGGGCCGGAGAGGTCACAGTGGGCCAGACCCCGCTGTTCCATGGTGGCGATGATGTCCACCAATGATCGGGCCAGGGCCAGGCTCTGCTCCGGGGTGAGCGCCCGCTTCTCCAACAGCACTTCCATCCAGGTGGGGCCTTCCACCCAAGGCATCAGCACGGCGTAGGTGAGGTCGGGGTGCTGGCGGAGCAATGCAGCGTGGCGCTGCGGGATGAGCACGGCACGGCGGCAGACCTGCAGGCCGGGCAGGTCGGCGAACGCAGCCAGGCGGTCAGCCAGCGTGACCAGGGCCGGGAGCCGGTAACGAGATTTGAAGACCTTGATGGCCTTGCTCTCCCCCTGTTCGGCCAGCAGTTGATAGACGATAGCCTGGCGGCCTTCCTGGCCGTAGGGCATACCGGGCGCGGCCGGGTGGTCGGCGATGTGGTAGCGCACGCCGTTGATGAGCAGTTCGTCGTGGACGTTGGGACGGAAGGACATGAGCCACCTCATCAAGATTAGAGCAACAGGCAGGAGAGGCGCTCGCGCAGGGGCGCGACCGTCTCCCAGGTCACAAAGCGCGGCAGGAGCGGACGCAAATCGCTCTCCCAGTCGGTTGCTGCCTGGCGGAAGGCTTCCTCCAGGCGCCCGGCGGAGGGCGTCAGGTCGTAGAGCGCCAGTTTGGCCCGCACCAGGCCGGGGTCGAGCGGGACGCCCTGGGCCGTCAGCAGCCACATGTCGTACAGGTCGCGCGGTTTGCCGCGCACCAGGAAGGCGCGCACTTTCTCGGCCAGCAGGTGTTCCAGCGTGAGCGCCTGCACCACAAACGGGCGCAGGTCGTCGTACTCCGGCGTGACCAGCACAGCGCGGCTTTCCACCGTCTCAGCGCGCAGGTTGATGTCCACGCGCACTTTGCCTTTGGTGCGGTCCCGGCCATCGTAGAGCGGCCCCTGGTAACTGACATCGAAACTGTAGCCAACCTCCGACTGCCAGGCGTTGCGTACCTCGGCGGTCAGGCCAAAATCGCCCAGCCCGCTCACCACCCCGTCCCACAGGCCTTGCAGGAACGCCGGGTCGGGCGGGCCGTTAAAGTCCAGGTCTTCGGAGTAGCGATTGCCGCGATAGGCCACCCGCAGCGCCGTGCCGCCTTTGAAGAGCAACGCCTGCGAACGGCCATAGAGCAGGAAGAGAAGCAGGTGCTGGACGTAATCCCGTTCCTGCGCCTGCAGACCGATGCCGCTGCGCTGCGCCAGACGCTGGATTTGGGCGCGGGTCAACATCTCAGCCAACTCCTTCGGGGAAGAGCGCCCCGGGCGGGACGTTGAGGTAGAGCCGCCAGCGAGGGGCGTATTCTCCGCCGCGCGGGCGGCGCGGGTCCAGGCGCACCGGACCCGTCGGCGGGGTCAGGCCGTCGGTGGGCTGGCCCAGCGCTTCCAGCAGGTAGCCCAGGCGCGCTTCCAGGCTGGCGTTCCCCAGGCGTCGGGCGTAGTCAATCAGGTCGGCGGTGCTGACCTGCCCGTCCTGTACGGCGTTGCGCAGGGCTTTGGCCACCTCGCTCACACCACCAGCGTATTGCGGCAGGGAGAGGCTATCCACAATCGCTTTGGCCTCGTCGGCAACGGTGACGGGCAGGCCGCCCAGCGTCTCACGGCGGTAGCCGAAGAAGGCACTTGGTTGCAGGCGGACGAAGCGGAAGGTCGTGCCGCGCCAGGTGAGCGGACGCTTGGCCCGGGTCACGGCCAGGAAGACCTGCCGCGGGGCCTGCTCGGTGAAGCCGTGGAAGTGCAGCGCCGACCAGAAGGAGACGTAAGAGGGGGTGACGAACTGGTTGCCCAGGAAGAGCGGGTTGGAAAGGGCCTGCTCCGGGTTCAGGCCGAGCAGGACGTACTTGCCGCGCTCCAGGCGGGCGACCAGGCCGTCGCGTTCCATGCGCGCCAGCAGGCGGGAGGCGCGGCCGATCTCCAGGCCCAGCAGCGTGGCCAGCGTGCGGGTCTCGAAGGCGAAGAGGTCGCGCTCCGGGAGCAGGCGTGCTGTTGAAAGCGGTGTGATGAATTGCGATATTTCTGCAATTGGTTCAACCATTATCAGCATACATGATACCACTGCGGGAGAGAGATGTCAAGTAGCAGCGCACCGCCATCAGCGAGTGGGTTGGGCGGGCTGGTTTGCCCGGCGGCGGCTGGAGTTCCAGTTCCGCCATGGGCGGGGTGAGGTAGGTGCGGGGAGGGCGGTGGTAGAGCATGGTTGCCTCACTTTCTACCACGAAGCAACCGTGTTGTTTGTCAACTGGGTCTAGTATGCGGCGGAAGCCGGATTCCACCGCTGCCGCTTGCGGAGGAGGGCGTTCAAAATCGTTAACAATTTCCGCATGCAGGCGACCAGCGCCACTTTCTTCTCCTTCCCGGCTGCGAGCAGCCGCAGATAAAAGGCCCGGGTGACCGGGTTGCATCGGATGGCCGCCAC
>DAOTYG010000186.1:0-13286 GCA_034435155.1 Anaerolineae bacterium
GAACCACCTGGCCTCACCCGCCTGGAGGTCTGCCCCGCCTCCGGCCTGCTCCCCGGCCCGCACTGCCCTCATCGTCGCCTGGAGGTGTTCATCGCCGGTACCGAGCCGAAAGAGACGTGTGACGTGCACCGGGCGGTGCGCGTTTGCGCCGTCTCCGGCCAACTGGCCACCGATCACTGCCCGGCCAACCAGGTGACAGAGCGCGTCTATCAGGTCTTCCCGGCAGTAGCTCTGGACTGGGCGCAGGAACGAGGCATACCGCAACCACCCGTGGAGCCGTGCCCTGTTCACGGGGGATCGGCGGGACTGCCGGTGGGGAACGAGGGCCTGGCCGTGGTCGTCACCAGCCCGGATGAGGGGAGCATCTTCCGCATCAGCCCGGCGTTGCCGCGCCTGGATCAACGCATCGCTTTAGGAGCGCGCGTCGAGGGACCGGGGGCCTGGGTGGAGTTTCGCCTGGATGGCGCGCTGGTGGGGCGCGTGACCTCTCCCCCCTGGCGAGTCTTTTGGGTGCTGGAGTCGGGGTCGCATATCGTACAGGCCGTGGCAGCCGATGCCACTGGTCGGCAGGTTATAAGCGCACCGGTGCGGTTCACAGTGGAATGAGTTGACGCCGCCGGGCCAGGGGACGTGAGCCATATCTTCCACTGGCCGGGTCGCCGGGGACAGGCCGATGCACTGGCAAAATACCCCTCTGGCCATCCCGCTGGTTGTCACCACCACGGTAGCATTCGTGCTGGCGTTTTTCGCCTGGCATCAACGTCGCCTGCCGATGGTGACGCCATTTGCTGCCCTCATGCTGGCCGGCGGATGCTGGACGCTGGGCTATGCCCTGGAATTGAGCAGTGCGGACCTGGGGGCCAAGGTCTTATGGCTCAAGCTGAGTTACCCGGCCATCGTCAGCGTACCCTTATTCTGGCTGATCCTGGTCATGCACTATGCTGGCCCACTCAAATGGCTGGCTCCCCGTTACCTGGCCCTGCTGGCCGTCGTGCCGGTGTTGACCGTCCTCTTGATCTGGACCAACGAGGCCCACGGCCTGTTCTGGAGCGAGACCCACCTGGATACCAGTGGCCCGGTGGTGGCCCTGGCGGTGACGTATGGGGGCTGGTTCTGGGTCTATGCCCTGTATTCCAACATTTTGCTGGCCCTGGGGTCTATCCTGTTGCTCCAGGCCCTGATTCGCGCCCCACGCCTCTATCGGATGCAAATGACCGTCCTGCTGATTGGAGCTTTGGTCCCCTGGGCGGCAAATGCGTTGACCATGTTGGACCTGTGCCCCATTCGGCATCTGGACCTGACGCCTTTCTCCTTTATCATCACCAGCCTGCTCATCAGTTGGGGATTGTTCCGCTTCCAGTTTCTGGACATCGTGCCGGTGGCGCGGGACGTGGTCATCGAGAGTCTGGAGGAGGGCGTGTTCGTCCTGGATGCGCGGAATCGCATCGTGGACCTGAATCCGGCGGCGGCAGGCATCGTCAGACGCACGCCCGCCGAGGTCATCGGGCAATCGGCCGCGCGAGTGTTTGGCAGCGAGCCGGGGCTGGTGGAACGCTACCATGATGTGTTGGAGGCGCGAACCGAGATCACCGTGGGCGCCGGGGAACGACAACGCTCCTTTGAGCTGCATATCGCGCCCCTGCACAACCGGGGCGGCCAGGTCGTCGGGCGAGTGATCGTCCTGCACGACATCAGCCAGCGCAAGCAGGTGGAGGAGGAGCTGCGCTACCTGAGCACCCACGATAACCTGACCGGCCTCTATAACCGGGCCTGCTTTGAGGAGGAACTGGCCCGGCTGCGCCGCGAGGGACCGTTCCCGGTCAGCATCATCATGGCCGACCTGACCGGTCTGAAGGCCATCAATGATAGCCTGGGGCACGCGGCCGGCGATGACCTGTTGCGCCAGGCCGCCGGGGTCTTGCGCGCCGCCGTGGGTGATGCGGGCCTGGTGGCCCGCATCGGCGGGGACGAGTTTGCGGCCCTGCTCCCCGGCACAGACGAGGCGGCCGCCACGCGGCTGATAACTCGCATTCGAGAAGGTATTCAGGCTCACAATGCCGCCAGCATCGGGCCGACGCTGGTGATCGCCCTGGGCCTGGCTACTGCCGGGCGACCAGGGCGGTTATCCGCTGCCTTGCGCGAGGCTGATGATCGCATGTATCAGGATAAAAGTGCGAGCCTGACCCTGTACCCTCCCCGAAGTTAGAACCTCCAACCTGCGGGGAGCGTCATCCTCCTCCGAAAATAGACCCCGTTCGCGGCTGACGATCCGCCGCCGGGCCGCTGGATCTGGCGATCCAGCGGGAGCATCAGGTTTCAGAACCTGCGGGAGGACAGGCAGTTACGTGAACTTTTGCCAACAGGAGGCTGACCCATGCCCATGACCGAACGAGTAGCCCGGCTCCGCCAGCAGAGCCTGGAGGCCTTGCCCACCATCTCCAGCGAGCGGGCCGAACTGATCACCGCGTTCTATCAGCAGGACCGGGGCCTGGAATCCGCCCCGCTGCGCCGGGCCAGAGCCTTCCAATACCTGCTGGAACACAAGGCCATCTATATCGGCGCCGATGAACTGATCGTGGGGGAAAAGGGGCCGGCCCCCAAGGCCACCCCCACCTACCCGGAACTGTGCTGCCACAGCCTGGCGGATCTGGACATCCTCCACTCGCGGGAAAAGATCCCCTTTATCGTCAGCCCGGCGGTCCGGCAGGTCTACCAGGAGACCATCATCCCCTTCTGGCAGGGCCGGTCTATGCGCGACCTCATCTTCCGCGAGATGACGGAGGAGTGGCAGGCCGCCTACCAGGCCGGCGTCTTTACCGAGTTCATGGAACAACGTTCCCCCGGCCACACTGTGCTGGACGACAAGATCTACCACCGGGGAATGCTGGATTTCCAGGCTGAGATAGACCGCCGCCTGGCGCAACTGGACTATCTGAACGACCCGACCGCCTGCGACCAGCAGGAACAACTCCGGGCCATGCGCCTCTGCGCGGCTGCCCTGATCCGCTTTGCCGAACGCCATGCGGAAAAAGCCCGGCTGCTGGCGCAACAGGAATCCGACCCCCGGCGCAAACAGGAACTGGAACGCATCGCCCAGGTCTGCACCCATGTCCCGGCCCACGCCCCCCGCGATTTCTGGGAAGCGTTGCAATACTACTGGTTTGTCCATCTGGGCGTGACCATCGAGCTGAACCCCTGGGATGCCTTCTGCCCCGGCCACCTGGATCAGCACCTCTACCCGTTCTATCAGCGGGGCCTGGCCGACGGCACGCTGACCCGTGCTCAGGCCGAGGAGTTGCTCCAGTGCTTCTGGATCAAGTTCAACAACCAGCCGGCCCCACCCAAGGTGGGCGTCACCGCCGCCGAGAGCAGCACCTACACCGATTTCGCCCAGATCAACACCGGCGGCCTGTGGCCCGATGGCTCCGACGCCGTCAACGAGGTCACCTACCTGATCCTGGACGTGATCGAGGAGATGCGCCTCTTGCAGCCCAGTTCCTCCATCCAGGTGAGCCAAAAAAGCCCAGACCAGTTCATCCAGCGGGCGGCGCGGATCATCCGCACCGGCTTTGGGCAACCCTCGGTCTTTAACGCCGATCTGGTGATCCAGGAGTTGCTCCGCCAGGGCAAGTCCCTGGCCGACGCCCGGGCCGGGGGCACCAGCGGCTGCGTGGAGACCGGGGCCTTTGGCAAGGAGAACTATAACCTCACCGGCTATTTCAACCTGCCCAAGGTGCTGGAGATCACCCTGCACAACGGCGTGGACCCCCGCACCGGCCGCCGCATCGGGCTGGAGACCGGGCCGGCGGAGCAGTTCACGACTTTCGAGGAGTTATTCGAGGCGTATCGGCGGCAGTTGCGCTACTTTGTGGACATCAAGGTGCGGGGGAATAACGTCATCGAACGGCTATATGCCCGGCACATGCCGGCCCCGTTCCTGTCGCTCCTCATTGACGACTGCATCGCCACCGGCCGGGACTATCACGACGGCGGCGCGCGCTACAACACCTCCTACATCCAGGGCGTGGGCCTGGGCACCATCACCGATGCCCTGACGGCCATCAAATACCAGGTCTTTGATGAGCAGGGGCTGACGATGGGGGAGCTGTTGGCGGCCTTGCGCGCCGATTTCGCGGGGTACGAGCGGGTACGGCAGATTCTGCTGCACCGGACGCCCAAATACGGCAACGACGATGATTATGCCGACGCGGTGATGGTGCGCGTTTTCGACGCCTACTATGACGCCGTGGAGGGCCGGCCGAACACCAAAGGCGGCCGGTATCACATCAACCTGCTGCCCACCACGGTGCACGTCTACTTTGGTTCGGTCGTTGGGGCCACGCCGGACGGGCGGCTGGCCGGCGCGCCCCTCTCTGAGGGCATCTCGCCGGTGCAGGGTGCCGACCGCCACGGCCCGACGGCGGTCCTCAAGTCGGCGGCCAGGATGGACCACGTGCGCACCGGCGGCACGCTGCTCAACCAAAAGTTCACCCCGGCCTTGCTCCAGCGCGATGAGAACCTGGACAAGCTGGTACAACTCATCCGGGGCTATTTCAAGCTCGGCGGCCACCACATCCAGTTCAACGTGGTAGATGCGGCCACGCTGCGCGCCGCGCAGGCGAATCCCGCCGAGTACCGCAACCTCATCGTGCGCGTGGCCGGCTACAGCGACTATTTCTGTGACCTGGGTCGGGCGTTACAGGACGAGATCATCGCCCGGACCGAGCACCAGGCGTTCTAAAACGCCCGGTGTGAATTGGCGACCGCGATTGCGCCTGGCTGGCCTGGCGGCCGGGCGTCCCCCCGCTACGCGGGGATGCTCAAACCGACCGCCGCGAAGCGGGTGGTCGGCTGGCGGTTTACGCCCCTCAAGTGCGGTTTCAACCGCCATATCTCTATAGTCGGCCGCCAGGGTCTCCCGCCTGAAGGCTCGACTCCGGAGGAGACCCGCACGCGCGGGGCGCACCCCGTGGCACGAAAATACGACGGTGTGCTCGCGCGGGGTCTGCGACCCCGCGCCGGCGGCGGGTGGCACTCCCTACGGTCGCCGCCGCGAGCGAGGGGTTATTTTCGGAGTAGTACGAGTTACGACGGACCAGCGGGACGTGGGGGCCGCGCGCCACGGCGAGTACCGGCCACATTGTCGTGCAGGAGCAGGTTCACCACAGCACGCCGCCGATCGGGGGCCGCCGCCACCATGGCCCGTACCCCCTGGGCCGTGAGCCGGCGCGCGATGATGATGGGCAAGAGGCCCAGCAAGCCCCACGCCACGACCGGCGATTCCCCGGTCAGCAGCGCGAGCAGCGGCAGAAGCACAAAGCCGGTCAACATACCCAGGCCCGTGTAGCCACTGAAGACACCGAGAGCGAACGGCACACAGGCCCCGGCCAGAGCCAGGGGGGCCAGGTTCAGGACCGCGCCAAAGCTGGTAGCATTCCCTCGCCCGCCCCGGAATCGCAGGTAGAGCGGCCAGCTATGCCCGATTACGGCGGCCAGGGCCGCGCTCACCGCTATGCCTTCGCCCAGGCCCACCATCTTGCAGCCCCAGGCCGGCAGCCAGCCCTTGCCCATGTCCAGCAACAACGCGCAGACAGCTACGGACCAACCAGCCTGGTGGGCCAGGTTAGTGGCCCCGACGTTCCGGGTGCCTGCCTGGGTGAGGTCCACGCCGCGCCAGCGCCCCAGCAGATAGGCAAAGGGTACTGCCCCCAAAAAGTAGGCCCCCAGGATCATGCCCATCGCCATCAGTAGATCCATGTTTCACCCTCTGTAATTGCTCAGCCTACCCTCCCGCAGGTTGCTGGGAACCGTGTTTCCCGTCTGCACGCCGTCCACGGGCTTGATAGGCCGCTGCGAAAACGCACGCACCTGCGGGAGGGTGAGCAGTTACCACTCTCTGTCCTATCACCTTCACCCTTCCACATAGAACGCCACCGCCAGCACCCCTGGTCCGGTGTGGACACCCATGGCCGGCGTGAACGGGGCCTCCACCAGCTCTACGCAACTCAGATTGGTACGCGCCCATTCCGCCATCCGCTGCGCGGCATCTGGCCGGGCCGCATGAGATATGCCCACATGGACCGGCCGCTCACCCACGTGCTCCTGCACCGCTTGCAGCAGACGCTCCCCGGCCTGGTGAGTGGTGCGGGCACTACCCAACAACCCAATCTGCCCCTGTCCGATGCGAAACAGCGGTCGCACATGGAGCAACGTATCAGCCAGGGCCAGGACCCGGTTCAGCCGCCCCCCGCGCCGCACATACTTGAGCGTGTCCAGGAAACCAAACATCTGCACCCGTCCGGCCACAGCCTGAGCCTGGTCCACCACCGCCTCTGCCCCTGCGCCGGCCTGCGCGGCCCGCGCGGCCGCCAACACCACCAGCCCCTGCGCGATACCAGCCGTCTGCGAGTCCACCACGTGAATCCGTCCATCTTCCAACAACCCTCGCGCCACGAGCGCGGCATTGTACCCCCCGGTCAGGCTGGCAGCAGCGTGGATGGAAACGATCTGCTCCGCCTGCCGAATCAGCCGTGCATAGACCTGAAGAAACTCCCCAGCCGAGGGTTGCGACGTCGTCGGAAGCTCATCAGTCTCCAGGAAACGCCGATAAAACTCGTCGGCTGTCAGGTCCACTCCATCGCGGTAGCAGTGCCCATCCATGATAACCCGCAGCGGCACGACATGGATGCCAAACTGAGCCGCCAGGTCCGCCGGCACGCACGCGATGCTATCGGTCACTACGCATACTGAGGTCATGTGATCTCCTTAGTTCTACTATTGGTGACTCCCAGCCGGTCAACGCTTATAACCTGTGGATGTCGCCAGGCTTAGTATAACTTGATTTTGCATCCAAGTCAATGCGCCCGCCTGACATCCGTGCGTGATTAAACGCATGAGGGCCCTGCCCCACTCCCCACTTTGTCGCCGCTACGCGATGCGGGGAGGGGAAGAATGCCTGGTAGGGGGTTTTTGCGGCGGCTTCGCCGCCGCAAAAACCCCGCTTTCCACCCCCTCGCCCGCCGCCCCAGGTGAGCGGGAGAGGGGAGTAGGCAGGGGGAGGGGTGAGGATTTTAACGCCAGTAAAAAGTGAAAAATTGAATCATTCCGCTGTCAGACCAACCAATTGACACATAAGGGAGTATAAGGTAGAATGTCTGTGCAAGGGGGGGCGACGGCGACCACCGGGAGTGTCACCCGCCGCCGGGCGCGGGGTCGCAGACCCCGTGTGAGCACATATTATACGAGCGAGGTAAATAATGAGGCGGACCCGGATCGTGGCCACCTTGGGACCGGCCTGCCAGGATGAGACCACTTTGCAGGCGATGATCCAGGCCGGCCTGGATGTGGTACGGGTGAACTTTTCCCACGGGACGCACGAGAACCACGCCCGGCAGATCGCCCTGGTACGGCGACTGGCCGCCGAGGCCGGGCGGGTGATCGCGGTGATGCAGGACCTGGCCGGTCCCAAGCTGCGCGTGGGGGAGTTGCGCGATGGCGCGGTGACCCTGGAGTCTGGCGCCGTGGTCACTTTAACCACCGAGGAGGTCGTCGGTGATGCCCAACGGTTCACCGTGCGCTATCCCGGCCTGGCCCGCGACGTGCGGCCAGGTGAGCACATCCTGTTAGACGACGGATTGCTGGAGCTGGAGGTGTTGGGGAGTCAGGGGACCGAAGTGCGGTGCCGGGTGGTGGTGGGAGGCACGCTGTTGCCGCGCAAGGGGGTGAACCTGCCCGGCACGACCCTGAGCACCCCCTCCATCACGGAGAAAGACCGGGTTGATCTGGCCTTCGGGCTGGCGCAGGGGGTGGACTATGTGGCGCAATCCTTCGTGCGCGCCGCTGCCGATGTGGAGGAGTTGAAGAGGCTTATCGCCAGGCACGGCGCGACGACGCCGGTCATCGCCAAGATCGAGAAACCGCAAGCCCTGGCCGACCTGGACCAGATCATCGCCGTCAGCGATGGGATCATGGTGGCCCGGGGTGACCTGGGGGTGGAGATCCCGGCCGAGCAGGTGCCCAGCCACCAGAAGACCATCATCCGCAAGTGCAATGACCAGGGCAGGCCGGTCATCACCGCCACCCAGATGCTTCAGTCCATGATCGAGAACCCCCGGCCCACCCGCGCCGAGGCTTCCGACGTGGCCAATGCCATCCTGGACGGCAGCGACGCGGTGATGCTCTCCGGCGAGACAGCGGTGGGCCGCTATCCCGTGGCGGCCGTGCAGACCATGGCGCGCATCGCCGAGACCGTGGACCGTGATTTCCCCTATCGGGAATGGTTCCGCCGCAGTCAGATGGAGACGGCCCGCACCATCACCGACGCTATTGGCCAGGCCACCTGCGAGATCGCCTACGAGTTGAAAGCGGCCGCGATCATCACTTCCACCCGCTCCGGGTTCACAGCCCGCATGGTGGCCCGGCACCGGCCGGCTGTGCCCATCATCGCCACCACAGCCGAACAGCGCACCCTGCACCAGATGGCCCTGATCTGGGGCGTGGTGCCGTTACTGGTCCCCCATTGTGTCAACACCGACGAGATGATCGCCTTGGGAGAACGCGCCGCGCTGGAAGCCGGCCTGGTCCAGCCGGGGGACGTGGTGGTGTTCACCGCTGGAGTGCCGCCAGCGGTCACCGGCCGCACCAACATGCTCAAAGTGCATGTGATCGGCGAGTAGGAGCCTATCCGAAAAAGGTGTAGGACAGCCTTTCCAGGCTGTCCAGGCAGGCTGGAAAGCCTGCCCTACAGTTTTTCGGATAGGCACCAGGTGGGCCTTTCTCCCGGG
This sequence comes from Anaerolineae bacterium, assembly GCA_034435155.1. Lineage (GTDB taxonomy): Bacteria > Chloroflexota > JAHJIN01 > JAHJIN01 > JAHJIN01 > DAOTYG01. The sequence continues at coordinate 8,784 of DAOTYG010000186.1, forward strand.
CTGAATTATAAAGATGCCCCGCAATAAGGGCAGATGTTCCACTCCAACCGCAGCAGGCGATCACATTCGGGGCAACGTTTCCTGACCCGGGTATGACAGGCGGGGCAGAACTGAAAATCAGGTTGCAGGCGAGCCTTGCAGGCCGGGCAACTTACCCGCTCCTCAATATCCTGGAGCAAGGCCTCGGCCTCCAGCTCACGCTCGTAAACATCCACCAGGGTCTCGCGCGGCCGCAGGATCAGATAGAGGCCAAGACCCGGCAGATTAAAGAGTAATACCAACAGCGTGGCAAAGAATTGAGCAAAGATGTCCCGGCTGCGAGCGCGAATGTCACGAAAGGTCCAGATGACCAGGCTGGCCCAGAAACCAAAGATGATCGCGCCCAGGCCAGCCAGGACGACTTCTAAAACCAGAACCAGTTCTTCAGGCATGATCTACTCCAGGTAAAGTTGAACTCGGCGGCGATCAAACGGGGCGAATTATACCATGTCCCACCTGATTTGTCACGTCGCAATGACTGGCATCCGTGCATAACTCCGTTAGGGAGGGAACAAGGGAGAGAAAGCCTTTCTGGGGGTTTTTGCGGCGTCTTCGCCGCCGCAAAAATCCCCTATGAGGCAGTCTTTCCCCTCCCCGCAGGGACGCGAAGCGGGGTGGGGGACCCCCTCGTGCGTTTAATTTACGCCCGCATGTCAAGCAATGAGCATCGGAGCGAGGTATGAGGTGCCCAGCTCGCGGCGGCGACCGCAGGGAGTGCCACCCGCCGTTGGACGCGGAGTCCCAGACCCCGCGTGAGCACATAATACGAGGAGGTTTGCTTTGATCACCATCTCTATCGATCCGGTCATCACACGCCTCGGCCCGGTGGCCCTGACCTGGCATGGGGTGCTGGCGGCGCTAGGCGCGGCTGTGGGTTTTGTTGTGATCCTGTGGGAAAGCCAGCGGCTCGGCTTCAAGTCCGACGAGGTGTATACAGCGGCTATCCTGGCTATCCCGGCCGGGTTCATCGGCGCGCGCCTGTTCCATGTGGCCGACAATCTGGAGACCTATATGGCCTACCCGGCGCTGTTGTTCTCATTCCAGGAAGCCGGCCTGGCCCTCTATGGGGCGTTCATCGGCGGGCTGGTGACGATCCTGGCCTATGTATGGTACAAAAAATACTCGGTGTGGCAGGCCCTCGACGCCACAGCGGTAGCTATCCTGGTGGGAGACGCCGTGGGCCGCCTGGCCTGCACGGTGAACGGCGACGCTTACGGCATCCCCACTGACCTGCCCTGGGGTTTCATCTATACCCATCCCGATTCGTTTGTCCCGACTCAGTGGCGGGGCATCCCCACCCATCCCTTCCCGGTCTATGAGATGATCTGGTGCCTGGCCCTGGCCGCGATCCTCTATTACCTGCGCACGCGCATCCCGGTGAAGGGCATCCTGTTCCTGCTGTCGCTGGGGGGCTATGCCCTGGGACGGTTTTTCACCTCCTTCATCCGCGATAATCTGATCATCCTGCACCTGGTCAAGACTGATACCGTGGACATTGGCCTGAACGAGGCGCAGATCATCTCGGTTATCATCCTGGCGGTGGCAGTGCCGGTGGGTGTCTATCTGTGGCGGCGTGGCTCAAGGTATCCCGGTCAGGCCGGGCCGGCGGTTGGACCGGGTGGGCCGGATGAAGGCAGCCCGGCGGCTCTGAGCGGGTAAGCGTAGGGGGTTGACCGATGGATTGGTTCACCTATATCCTGGTGGGGCTACTGGCCTACCTGCTCGGCTCTATCCCCTGGGGCTATATCGTGGTGCGGGTGACCAGGGGCCTCGACGTGCGCGAATATGGCAGCGGCAAGACCGGCGGCACCAACGTGTTGCGCACGGCCGGCCTGAAGGCAATGCTCCTGGTGGCGGCGTTGGATATCGGCAAGGGGCTTGCAGCAGTGCTGGCGGCCCGGTTCCTGGTGGGCACGCCGGCAGCCGAGGCGGTGGCGGCCTGTTGCCTCATCGCCGGGCACAACTGGCCGGTTTTCCTGGGTTTTCGGGGCGGGAGTGGGATGGGGACCGCAGTGAGCATCCTGCTGGTCTTTTCGCCCCTCACCCTGCTCATCTGCTTCAGCTTGTGGGCGATCATCATCGCCCTGTCGCGCTATGTGTCTTTAGGCTCCGTCACCGTGACCCTGTTGGCGCCCATGATCCTGGCCCTGTTGGTGGTTTATGCCGGGCAACCCTGGGAGCACCTGGCGGCGACCCTGGTGATCATGGTCCTGATCCTGCTTCGACATCGAGGCAACATCCGGCGACTGTGGGCCGGCACGGAAAGCAGGGTGGGACAGGCGGCGCAAAAGCTCGCTTGAAGGAGGGGTCAGGTTGAGTAAGACATTGCGCGGTCAGGTAGCCATCGTGACCGGGGCCTCCAGCGGGATCGGCCGGGCCACGGCATTGGCCTTGGCCGGCGCCGGCGCGCACGTGGCCCTGGCCGCCCGTAACGTCGCTGCCCTGCAAGACGTGGCCGGGGCGATCCAGTCATTGGGGGCAGAGGCCCTGGTGGTGCCAACGGACGTGACCCAGCAGGAGCAGGTCGAGCGGCTGGTGGCCGAGACCGTGAACCGCTGGGGGCACGTGGACATCCTGGTGGCGAACGCCGGGGCCTATGTGCGCTGTCCGGTGACAGAACTGACGGTGGACCAGGTGGAACAGGCCCTGGCGGTCAATTTTTATGGGGCGTTGTATGCCGTCCTGGCTGTACTGCCCCATATGTTGGAGCACCAGAGGGGTCATCTGGTGCTCCTGGCCTCCATGGATGCCAGAAAGGGGGTGCCGCCGGACGGGCCTTATGTGGCAGCCAAGTTCGCCCTGGCCGGCCTGGGGGAAGTCCTGCGCCAGGAATTGCGCGAGCGGGGCGTGTACGTCACCACCGTCTTCCCTGGCCGGGTGGACACGCCCATGATCGCGGCGATAAAAGTGCCCTGGGTCTCGGCCAAGATTCCGCCCGAGGCTGTGGCCCGGGCCATCGTGCGGGCCACGCTTCGCAGCCGCCCTCAGCCGGAAATCATCGTGCCCTGGCAGGCCCGGGCGCTGATCTATGCCAATACCCTGTCCCCACGCCTGGGAGACTGGTTCGTGCGGCGGTTCCGGCTGGCCGGCTGGGAGGAGCATGAGCAATAGCCTGACCCAGCGAGACCCGCACGCGCTGGGCACCGACGTTGATCTGCGGGCGGCGCTGGCGGACCTGGCCGGGTCCGGCCATCGGCGCGTCGGCCCCGACCAGCCGGTCCAGCGCACCTTTGAGCCGGCCCAAATCAGTGAGCGGTGGCGCGCGCGCTGGGGCACACGGGGTCAGCAGTTGTTGGGCCCGGTGTACGAGGGGGGCCTGCTCCGGCCGGCCGACGGAGCGAACCGACTGGCCTTTGCTCATACCCTACTACAGGCGGCCCTGGCGGCGGGGGATTGGCTGTCCACAGGACGCTTCGCGCGGCAGACGGACTGGCTGGAGCACCTGGACCCGGTCAAGGGCCAGCCGCCCTGGGCTGACGTGATCGTCTGTGCGGCGGCCCGGCTGGGGCGCGAGGACCGCCTGGACGCACTGGAGCAGTTGCTCCGCCGGCTATGGGCGTCCGAGGAGGGGGACGACCGGGAATCGCACCGGCTCCTGGCCGGGCGCTGCCTGGCTGAGCTGGATGAGCCGACCCGGAAGCGACTGGAGCGGATCGGCATCGGAGCACGTCTTCGATAGCAGTTAGAGGTAGGGTGAGCGACTGCGGCTTTGAACATAGAGCCGCTTGTTCCCCAATCAACGCCCGAACGCAAGCGAAAGGCCAGCAGATTCTTTGATCTGCTGGCCTTTTCCAATGCTGTGCCCGAGCTAACGAGAATCCACGTCCTATTTGTGGCTTTCATCCACCGGTTCCAGCCGCACCCCACCATACCCCCGTGGCGGCGTGGGGGTGCGGTGGAACGCGGGGCTTGCGACCGCGCGGCCTGGGGGCCGGCTCCGCCGCCTCGCCCCAGACGAAAAAGTCACCTGCGGACCAACTGCCGTGCAGGACTGCGCCCGATTCGGACAGAGTGTTCGTCGGTGGTTCGTCAGTCATTATACGGTATTACTCCGTGGCATTGGCGTTGCCCGCGAGAATCTTCACCACGAAGGGCACCAAGGACACGAAGAATGGAGACTATCACGACCCGGGATCATCCTTTGTGTCCTTCGTGTCCTTTGTGGTGAGAGAAGAGACTGGCCTGAGCAGATACTTTCCATCTACTGAGTCTGGTTGCGGGCCGCGCTATGTGATTCTACCGCCGGAGTGATCAAAAGTCAAACGGTGTTCCTTCCCTGACAAAAGTTATGCACGGATGTCAGACACCACGGTTGACAGCCAGGTTCACGTGTGATATATTCGCAACAGGGTAACTACCTACCCATTTCCCATTCTGCGGGAAATGTGCTAAACTATGGCTATGGCCAGACAATTGCTGGAAATAGAAGTCCTGCTTAGTCGGATCGCTTCTCTTGAAGCCCAA
>DAOTYG010000187.1:0-20993 GCA_034435155.1 Anaerolineae bacterium
GCCCAGGTTCCCACATTCGCCCCGTCCCTGGCGCCCCCCTCACCGACGGCCCCTGCGCGCCCGACGCCGGTCCCCACAGTGCCCTCACCGATCACCCACGGCCCCCGCACCCGCCCGGAGGTAGCCCTCACCTTCGATGCCTGCCAGACCACCTCGGCTCCCAGGGGCTTCGACTGGGGCATCGTCCGCGTGCTTACGGAGACGCAGACCCCGGCCACGATCTTCCTGGGGGGTCTATGGGTACAATCGCACTCGACGGCGACGCAGTTGCTCGCCAGTGTGCCGTACTTTGAGCTGGGCAACCACTCATGGGGTCACCCGGACTTTGCCCTTATCTCCCCGGCGCAGATGGCAGCCGAGATCACCCGCACCCAGGCCATCATTCGGCGCGTGGCCGGCCGCGAGCCAACCTTGTTCAGGTTCCCATTCGGCACATACAACGATGAGGCACTGCTGGTCGTCACCGCCCACGGCCTGCAGGCCATCCAGTGGGATGTGGTGACCGGCGATCCTGACCCCAACGTCTCTGCCGAGGCCATGACCCGCCAGGTGCTCCGGCAGGCGCAAAACGGCTCCATCGTGATCATGCACATCAACGGCCGGGGCTGGCACACCGCCGAAGCCCTGCCGGCCATCATCGCCGGGCTGAGGCAGCGCGGTTTCACCCTCGTCACCGTCTCCCACCTGCTGCGGCAGTAAAACCTGTCGCTACTCTGCCAGGCTGCCGACCACGCGCTTATTCGTACACCCAGCGGTCAATCTCACGGGGCAGGTCCACGATCTCGTCTGGCCGGAACCACAGCTCGATCTCGGTCTGGGCAGTCTCCGGCGCGTCTGAGGCGTGGATGAGGTTGCGCAGTCCGGCCAGGGCCAGATCGCCACGGATGGTCCCGGCGGCGGCTTCTTGGGGCCGGGTGGCCCCCACCATCGCCCGCACCACGCCGATAGCGTGCGGCCCCTCGATGATACAGGCTACCACCGGGCTGGAGGAGATATAGCTGACCAGGTCCTCATAGAAGAACTTGCCCTGGTGGACCGCATAATGCCGCTCGGCCAGGTCCCGGCTCACCGTCATCATCTTCAGGGCGACGATCTTTAGCCCCCGACGCTCAAAGCGGCCCAGTATCTCCCCCACCAGGCCGCGTTGTACCCCATCAGGTTTCACGATCACCAGTGTGCGCTCTGTATTCCCGCTCATATGGTCTGGGCAGCCCTCCTGATCCATATTCTCGTCATTCGCTCGTCGGCAATTCCAGGGGTTCTTCACCCAGGGGCGGCAATGGAAAGACCACCAACTGATTGCCGGCCAAAACATAGATCCGGGCCAGCTTCTCCCCCTCCACCACGCTGATGTCTCGCAGGTCGGCGAACAGGGCCGGCGACTCGGTGCCGCCATACTGGAACTGCCGCTGGAAAGTACCCTCTTTGCTGAATTGTACTATGCGTCGCTCTCCCGCGTCCACCACATAGACGGATTCAACCTCCTCAGTGCAAAAGATAGCGCGGGGGTCTTTGAGGGGAGTGTCCAGGCCGGTCATGGGGAAGGGCTGTCGCTCGCCGCGCAGGAACTTGAGCACCTCACCACTGGCCAGGAGCACGTAGATATTCCCGTCAATAGCCATGTCTACGGCGGCGCTCAGGTCCACCGGGGTTTGTAAATAATCGGTGGCCGGCCCGGCATAGCCCCCGGCTGTGGGCAGGTATTTGTGGATCTGATTCTGACCGGCGTCCAGGAGATACAGGTTGCCGGCATACCCGCCGCCGGCGACAACCCGGCCCCACTGCGAGCTATATCCCACCTCATAGGCCACGACCTGATCTGGGCCGGCTTCGCCAAAAAGGTGGTTATTTTGGTCCAGGGCCAGGATGCCTTCCTGGCGGTCGCCGCCGGCCGGCATCCAGAAGATGAACCCCAGGTTACTCACCACCCGGTCGCCCACCGTCTGTCCGTTCTGAAGCAGGTCCGGCCTGTCCTGGGGTAGCAAATTATCCCGGTTCTCATTCAGGAAGTAGCGATAGAGGATGCCCCGGCCGGCATCCAACACATAGACCCGCTTTCCCTGCACCCATAGTTGCGTGACCCGGCTGCCTGCCGTCTTGAAATCGGTGAGCTGGATGGAGCCATACAGGGGCGTGACCAGGCTGGCCCGATTCAGGTCGGTGATGATCGCCTGTCTTAACCGGGCAGCCTCTTTATGGTCGGGTTTGATAGTCAGGGCTTCATCCACCAGGGCCTGGGCCTGGCGCAAGGTCTGGACGCGGGCAGTTCGGTCCGGCTGGGTGCTGGCCTGGCTCCGCAGTTGTTCGGCCTGCACCAGCAGGCTGGCAAAATGAGCCTCGCGGGCCTGGTTCTCCTGCCATTGGGAGAGGGCAAACCAGGCCCCGGCCACGCCCAATATGGCTAACAGGGCCACGACCAGGGGCAGTAACAACCAGGGCCAGGAAATGCGCCGGGTCGGAGCAGCCGGCCTGGCCGGGGTATACCGCTCGGGCTGGCGCGCCGGGGCTGGCACGCCGCGCACTGCTGGCGGGGGGGAGACAACCGGCCGGCGTGGCGCGGGTTGATCCTTGAGCCGGCCCAACCCCACCCGGCGACCGGTCGGGCGCGGCTCACTGGCCGCGACCGGGGCCTCCTTCAGGCGAATCATCACCGTCGTCAGCTCGGCCTCCCCGGCCAGGGCAATGAGGCGTGCCCGCAACTCCGAGAGCGATTCCTGGTGCAAAGCCGTTTTAAGCTGGCCCGGCGTGGCGATCCGTTCCAGACTGGTGGAGCAGAGCAGCACCACGTCGCCAGCGGTCAGGGTGGTGTGAAAGAGCCGGGCCTCGATGCTATCATTCAGGCCCAGGCGATTGAGATCATCGGCCGGGTCCGGCTCGGCGGGCACGCGCTGCAATACCCCCTCGTGCAAGATGTAGATCGGCGCCTGGCCCGCCCAGCCCACATAGACATCCCGGCCGCGCAGTACCACGCAACAGATACTCGCCGCAATTCGGCTGGTGAGCACCGTGTTCAGGTTCTGCCGATAGAGATACTCATTGGCCGCCTTGATGACCCCCACCAGGGCCGAGGTCACGCTCCGCGAGGGGTGCTGGGCGTATGTATCTTCCAGCACGGTCAACAGGTCGTTCAACAAGTCTGGCGATGCTGGCCCTTCCGGGTCCACGAGCATATAGATCGCGTCGCGCGCGGCCCGGCGCCCCAGGCGTGCCGTGGGCAGATAGGCCCGGGCCTGAGGCACACGATCGCGCACCTGGCCCCCGGCGACGTGTAGAACACCATAAGACACAGATTCGAGTTCAATGGTCATGGTGACCTTCCTCACGCTGGGCTTTTCCCTGTCGCCTCCAGGGTGGGCTTTTCAGACGCCCTGAGGTTGCCCCCGCCCGGCACCAGACCCCACCTGGCCCGCCCACTGTGGACCGCGCTGGGTTACCAGGTGGGCACCCCGGCAGGGATGGCGGGGGTCAGCCAGACAGCTTTTTCGCGCGCACGATGAACACCGGCCCGGAGGTGTCTTCGATGACCACCGTGGTGCCCCTGGCGATGGGAGTGCCGTCCGCAGACCGGGCCGAGGCTGTGTGGCGTGCCCCCTTGCTGATATAGGCGATCTCACCCAGACGCCCTTCACCCGGAATGGGCGCCGTGACCTCAGCCGAGCGACCGACCAGCTCGCTGAGGATCAGGTCACTGGAGGCCTGGGAGGCGAGGAGGAACTGCGAGTAGAAGATAAAGATCACGCCAGCGATGACCAGCCCGCCGATGCCGGCGATAATAATACTCCATTCACCCGGCACATTGAACAGCTTGGTGGCGATGATGCCCACCCCACCAAAACTGGCCACAAAAACCGAGATGGTGGCTGGACTGACCGGCGATACACTCACCGAACCGTGGTCGAAGGACATCGCCTCGCCCAGGTGCAGGTCACCGATGAGGGGCAGATCAACGTCGTGGTCAAAATCCAGGTCAAAAGGCAGATCGAAATCCACCAGGCCAAACAGGGCGATGAATCCCGCCCACATGCCGCCCAGGGTCAGGCACATAAAATACAGACAATCCAGGGTAGTGGGTGGAGGACAAAAGAACATCTATACACCTCGTATAATATGTGCTCACGCGGGGTCTGCGACCCCGCGCCCAACGGCGGGTGACCCAGTCCGGCCTGGGCCGGGCACACCCGCCGCGAGCATGAACATCTCATACCTCGCTGGTCCCCAGGCTTGGGGGGCCGAACCTTCACAATGGATAACACGCGCCACGCCAGACCTTTCACTAACGTATTATATCATGTCCCCAACGAAGGTCAAGCCTGCAACCTGACATCCGGGCATAACTTCTGTCAGGGAGGGAACAAGAAGGGAGGAAGCCTCCCCTCCCCGCATCGCGTAGCGGCGACAAAGTGGGGAGTGGGGCAGGGTCCTCATGATTACGCCCGGGTGTCAAGGTCAGGGCCTTGAAAAAGGTGACTGCTTCTGGTAAGCTTGGTGAGGAACAAAAACGACGTTGGGATACGCCGTATGACCGTTTACTTGTTAGACCAGTCCTACGCCGAATTAGCCGCTACCCTGGCCGCCTGGGGCGAACCAGCTTATCGCGCCCGCCAGGTCTGGGAATGGCTCTATGTCCAGCAGGCCGCTGATTTTCAGCAAATGACGACTCTGCCCCGGCCCCTGCGCTCCCGGCTGGCGGAAACCTTTCTCCTGGATCCCCTGACTGCCCTGGCCGGTCAGGTGGCCGATGATGGGCTGACCGAAAAGGCACTCCTGGGTCTGCCGGACGGCGAGCGTATCGAGGCCGTGCTCATGCGTTACCCGACGGCCGGGCGGAACACCGTCTGCGTCTCTACCCAGGTGGGCTGTGCCCTGGGCTGCGTTATCTGCGCCACCGGCCGGATGGGGTTTCGACGCCACCTGTCGGCCGGGGAGATCGTGGCTCAGGTGCTCTATTTTGCCCGGCGACTCCGGGCGCAGGGGCAAAACGTCACCCAGGTGGTCTTTATGGGCATGGGTGAGCCACTGGCTAACTATGAAGCTACCCTGGCGGCCATCCGGCGACTCAATGACCCGGCCGGGTTCAACCTGGGCGCGCGGCGCTTCACCATCTCCACCGTGGGCCTGGTGCCCGGCATCCGCCGGCTGGCCCAGGAGGACCGCCAGGTTAACCTGGCCGTTTCCCTCCATGCCCCGGATGACCGGCTACGTGACGAACTGGTGCCGATCAACCGTCGCTATCCCCTGGCCGACCTGTTCGCTGCCGTGGACGAGTATAGTGCCCAGACCGGCCGGCGGGTGACATTCGAGTATACCCTCATCGAGGAGGTAAACGATAGCCCGGCTCAGGCCCAGGCGTTGGCGGCGCGCCTGCAAGGCCGTCTGGTCCACGTGAACCTGATCCCGCTGAACCCGGTGCCGGGTCTGGACCTGCGGCCCTCGTCAGCCGGGCGCGTGCGAGCCTTCCAGCGGGTGCTGGAAGAGGCCCATATCCCGGTAACCCGGCGCGATTCAAGGGGGACCAGCATCCAGGCCGGGTGCGGGCAGCTTTGGGTTGGGGCCACTGATGAGTGCTAACACTTTCCGGCCCAACCTGATGGGCAGACCGCCAGCCTACCCTCCCGCAGGTTGATGGGAAAGGAGGGAAAAAGCCTTTCTGGGGGTTTTTGCGGCGGCTTCGCCGCCGCAAAAACCCCCTTACCAGGCATTCTTTCCCCTCCCCGCATCGCGTAGCGGTGAAGGGACGCGAAGTGGGAAGTGAGGCAGTATCCTCATGCGTTCAATTGCGCCCGGATGTCAAACCCTATATTGTCATCGGACGCAGAATGTGGTAAAATAAAACCGGCCCCAAGGATGTGGCCGCATCATCACCATCGAATCCAAGGAGGGAGAAAAATGTACAAAAAGCTGTTCATCCCCGGTCCCACCCACGTGCGCGACGAGATCCTCCAGGCTCAGGCCGTGCCCATGATCGGCCACCGGGCCAAGGAATACTCGGACCTCCAGGCTGAAGTCACCCCCAAGCTGCAGAAGATGCTCCATACCACGCAGCGCGTCTACCTGTTCGCCTGCTCCTCCACCGGCGTGATGGAAGGCTCGGTGCGGCAGGCCTCGCTCAAGAAGGTGCTCTGCACCACCTGCGGCGCGTTCTCCAAGCGCTGGTACGAAATCGCCCGGGACAACGGCGTGCCGGCCGACAAGCTGGAAGTGCCCATGGGCCAGGCTATCACCCCCGAACTGGTAGACGAAGCCCTGAGCAAGGGTGATTACGACGCCATCACCGTAGTCTATAATGAGACTTCTACCGGCATCATGAACCCCGTGCCGGAGATCGCCAGACTGGTCCACCAGAAGTATCCCGATGTGCTGCTCCTCATTGACGCCGTGAGCTGCATGGCCGGTGTGGACATCCCCTTCGATGACCTGGGGCTGGATGTGTGCCTGGCCGGGGTGCAAAAGTGCTTTGCCCTGCCGCCGGGACTTACCGTCTGCGCCGTGAGTGATCGGGCCCGGGAACGCGCCTTGCAGGTGCCCAACAAGGGCCATTATTTCGCCTACAGCCAGATGGACAAACGCTACGAGACCCACCAGACCCCGGCCACGCCGGCCATCAGCCTCATCCAGGCCCTGAACCGGCAAATGGACGACATCCTGGCCGAAGGTATGGCCGCCCGTGAGGCCCGCCACCGCCAGATGGCCGAGATCGTCCGCGCCTGGGCGCGCAAATACTTTGCCCTCTATGGCGACGAACGCTATCTCTCCATCACCGTCACCAATATCGCCAATACCCGGGGCATCAGCGTGGGCAATCTGAACAATGAACTCGGCAAACGAGGGGCCATGATCTCCAACGGCTACGGCGACCTGAAAGAGAAATGCTTCCGCATCGCTCACATGGGCGACTTGCAGGTGGCCGACATCGAGTGGCTGCTGAGCCAGATCAACGACATCCTGGGGCTTACGTAATGCGTCTTGCGTTATGAAAGGAGATGACCATGAAACTGCTGGTTTGTGACAAGACTGCCGCCGATGCCATCGAGACCATGCGTGCGGCCGGCATCACCGTGGATGTCAAGACCGGCCTGGCCCCGGAGGAACTCGTCGCCACCGTGCCCCCCTACCACGCCCTGGTGGTGCGGTCGGCCACCAAAGTCCGCGCGCCGGTCATTGACGCCGCGCCGAACCTCAAGCTCATCATCCGGGGCGGCGTCGGTGTGGATAACATTGATGTGGACTATGCCCGGAGCAAGGGGGTGACCGTGCTGAACACTCCCGGCGCGTCCAGCGCCAGCGTGGCCGAGTTGACCATCGGCTACCTGTTCGCCCTGGCCCGCAGCATCCCCCAGATGACGGCCTCCATGAAGGCCGGCAGGTGGGAGAAAAAAGCCTTCACCGGCACTGAGCTGGCCGGCAAGACCCTGGGTCTCATCGGCTGCGGGCGCATCGGGCAGGAGGTGGCCCGGCGCGCTGTGGCCCTGGGCATGAACGTGATCTTTTACCGCCGTACCCCCACCGGGGTGCCCGGCGCCACCCAGGTGCCCCTGGAGGAGGTGCTGACCCGCTCTGACTATATCTCATTGCACACCCCTCTTACACCAGAAACCAGGCACATCCTGAACGCCGCTGCCTTTGCCCGGATGAAGCCCGGCGTCTACATCGTGAACTGTGGACGCGGGGGCACGATTGACGAGGAGGCCCTCTATGAAGCCATCGTCAGCGGCAAGGTGGCCGGGGCCGCCCTGGATGTGTTCGAGGAGGAACCGGCGGCCAATCCCAAACTCATGGCCCTGGACCAGGTCATCGGCTCCCCGCATGTGGGAGCCAGCACGGTCGAGGCCCAGGACCGGGTAGGGGCGGAAGTGGCCGAACTCGCCATCGAGTTCTACCGGGAGCATTTTGCGTAATGCGGTAACTACCTGCCCTCCCGCAGGTTGGGGCGCTTTCTAACCTGCGGGAGGGTTCAGGGTAATGCGTCAAATGTCATGTGTCAGTTGATATTTTGACGAGCGAGGAGGAACACATGGCCGTGATCAAGCCCTTCCGGGGCCTGCGATATAACCCGGTCCACATCCCGGACCTCTCAGCCGTCATCACCCAACCCTACGACCGTATCCACGAGGCCGAGCAGAGGCAATACTATGCCCTCAGCCCCTATAATTTCTGCCGAATCATCCTGGGCCAGCGCACCCCGGCCGATACTGATACGGATAACTGTTATACCCGCGCTCGTTGCTACGCCCAGACCTGGCAGGCTGAAGGGGTGCTGATGCGCGGCCCCCGGCCGGCACTGTATGTGTTGGAGCAGACCTATGCCACGCCCGGCGGCGAGACACGCACCCGGCGCGGCCTCTGTGCCGCCCTGCAACTCACCAGCTTTGACGAGGGGACCATCCTGCCCCACGAGCGCACCCTCAGTGGTCCCAAAGTGGACCGGCTCAACCTGACCCGGGCCACCGCAGCCGCCTGGGAGCACATCTTTATCCTCTACCCCGATCCAGAGAACCGTGTCAACACGTTCCTGCAACCCTATCTGGAAGCGCACCAACCGTTAGTCGCCCGCGAGCAGGTGATCGAGCGCGATGTGGAGCAACGGTTCTGGGTGGTGGATGACCCTCAGGTCATCGCGGCGGTGGTGGCAGAGATGGCCCCCCGGCGCAACCTGATCATCGCTGACGGCCACCATCGCTACGAGACGGCCCTCAACTACCGGGACGAGATGCGCCAGCAACACCCGGCTGCCCCGGCCGACGCGGCGTTCAATTATGTCCTGGTCACCCTGGTCAGCATGAGCGACCCGGGCCTGGTCATCCTGCCCACTCACCGGCTGATCCACTCTTACGGCCGCCTGAACGGCCAGCAGGCCCTGGAGCGGGCCGAGGAATACTTTGAGGTGACCCCGGCGACGGACCGGGCGGCGATGGAACGGGCGCTGGCCCAGGCCACGGCGGACCATCCTCGCTTTGGCTTCTATAACGGTCAATACAGCGTGCTCACCTTGCGCGACCCAGACGTGCTGACCCGGCTGCTACCCGGCCGCGCCCCGGCCTGGCGCATGTTGGACGTTACGATCCTGCACGAGCTATTCATCGAGCGCGTGCTGGGGATTGACAAGGGGGCCGTGGAACGCAAGGAGAACATTGACTACCTGCGCGACCCGGGTCCCGGCTATGCGGCCGTAGACGGGGGGCGAGCTGCCTTCTTGCTGGTGATGAACCCGACCCGGATCGAGCAGGTCCGGGCCTGCACCGAGGCCAGCGAGCGGATGCCGCAAAAGTCCACCGACTTTTATCCCAAGGTCATCAGTGGCCTGGTGATGCTGCCTCTCGGCCTGGCGGAACGGCTGCCTTGATCGCAGGCAAGGTGGGCAGTTGCGGTTTAAACTAAAATGAGGGTTGCGGTAACCTGACCCAACCCCCACCAACGGTTTCCTGACCACACGACCCTCACCCAGGCATGATTGGGGAAGGGTCGTGTTTTTATTCCTTTTCCTCGCGCACGTAAGCCAGCCCCAGGGCCGCCGGGGCCCCGATGCGCTTGCGAAAGCCCTCCCACCAGGTGATCATCACCAGGACGACGATGGTGGCAGCATAGGGGAGCATGTTCAGGAACGGGGCCGGGATGTTGGTCCCCGCCGCCTGCATCCGGAACTGGACAGCGTTGATGCCGCCAAAGAGGATGGCCCCCACCACGGCCCGGGCCGGACTCCAGGTGGCAAAGATGACCAGGGCGATGGCGATCCAGCCCCGGCCCATCGTCAGCCCTTCCGTCCAGCCGGGGGTGTAGGCCAGGGAGAGGTGTGCCCCGCCCAGGCCCACCAACATCCCCCCCAGGATCGTATACAGATAGCGCAGGCCGGCCACGTTCACCCCCAGGGCATCGGCGGCCTGGGGATTCTCCCCCACCGCCCGCAGGTGGAGGCCCGGCCGGGTCTTGTAGAGGAAGAACCAGGCCAGGGGGACCAGCACGTACAGCGCATAGACCAGGATGTCCTGCCGGAACAGGGCCTCGCCCAGGATGGGGATGTCACCCAGCACCGGCAACCAGATGCCGGTGAACTTGGGGCCGATCAGGCCGACGTAAGAGCGCCCCAAAAAGTTCGCCAGGCCAGTGCCAAAGAGGGTCAGGGCCAGACCACAGACCACCTGATTGGCGCGCAGGGTGATGGTCAGGAAGGCATGGAGCAGGCCCAGCAACCCGCCGACGAGGATGGCCAGCAGCAGGCCGGCCCAGACACTATCGCTGTCTTTGGCCACGATGAACCCGGTCACCGCACCCATGAGCATCATCCCCTCCAGCCCCAGGTTCAGGATGCCGGACCGCTCCGTGTAGATCTCGCCGATGGTGGCATACAGGAGAGACGCCCCTGCCTCGACGGTCACTGCCAGGATGGAGACGAAAAAGGCCAGGTCCATCTAATTCACCTCCCCTTCGACTATCCGACCAACCGACGACGAATCTGCACACGTAACCGATAGTGGGTGAACAGGTCACCACCCAACATGCAAAACAGGATCAGGCCCTGTATGATCAGGGCAATGGCGGCCGGCAATTTCATCGTGATCTGAATCTGATCACCGCCCACCAGGAGGGCGGCCAGGAGAAAAGCCACCAGCAGGGTGCGCCAGGGTCCCAGTCGGGCCAGCCAGGCCACGATGATGGCGGTATAGCCATAACCCACCGTCAGACCCTTTTGCAGGCGGTGGGAGATGCCGGCCACCTCGGACATACCAGCCAGGCCGGCCAGGCCGCCGGAGAGAATCATGACCAGGATGATGTTGCGCACCAGGCCGATCCCGGCATAGCGGGCCGCCCGGGGATTCTCGCCGATGACCCGGATCTCATAGCCCCACTTGGTGCGGCTGAGGACCAGCCAGATGAACAATGCCACCAGCACCGCGAACAACAAGCCCAGGTGGACCCGCGAATCCGGCAGGCGCGGCAGCCAGGCCGCCTCGACGAACTCGGCTGTGCCGGGGAAGCCATAGCCTTTGGGGTCCTTCCACGGCCCGTAGAACAGGTACTCCACCAGCAGGATGGCGATATAGTTCAGCATCAGCGTGGTGATGATCTCGTTCACCTGGAGGAAGGCCTTGAGCAGGGACGGGATCAGGCCCCACAAGGCCCCGGCCGCGAACCCGACCCCGATCATCGTCGGCAGGACCAGGGGCGCCGGGAGTGCGGTGCCCCAGAACAGGGCCACCCCGGCCGCCGCGATCCCGCCAGCCGCCAGTTGCCCCTCCGCCCCGATGTTCCAGAATAGCATCCGAAAGGCGATCCCCACCCCCAGCCCACATAACATGAGCGGGATGGCCTTGACCAGCGTCTCCGAGAGGTTGTAGAAATCACCCTTGAGCCACTGTTCCGGCGACCCAAAGGCTCCCTGCAACATGGCCCCATAGGTGGTGAGGGGGTTGACCCCGGCCAGCAGTAACAAGATCGCCCCCAGGACCAATGCCAGGCCCAGCGATACGAACGGCACCACCGCCGTTATGACCGGCGAGGGGACCAGCCGTTTCTCAAACTTCACATCGAGCCAGTCTTTCATCCCTTCACTCCATTCGCTTCCCGGCCATCATCAATCCCACCGTGGCGATCTCCGCCTCGGCCGCCGGGAGGAGGCCCATGATCTCGCCCTCGTAGAGGACCGCCACGCGGTCCGAGAGCGTCAACACCTCATCCAGGTCTTCGGAGATCAAAAGGATCGCCGTACCTTCTGCCCGCTGCTCCAACAGCCGTTGATGTACGAACTCGGTGGCCCCGACGTCCAGACCCCGCGTGGGGTGGACAGCCACCAGCAGGTTTGGGGCCACGTGAAGCTCCCGGGCCAGGAGCACCTTCTGCTGGTTGCCCCCAGACAGGAGCCGGACCAGCGTTTTGGGGCTGGGCGTATCAATATCAAAGGCGGCGATCAGCTTCTCGGCCAGGCGGGCGATGGCCGACTCTACCAGAAATGGCCCCCGCGCCAGGGGGGGCTGCCGATAGTCCTTGAGGATCTGGTTGTCGTCCACTGGCAGGTTAGAGACCAGGCCCTCGCCCAGACGGTCCCCCGGCACGTGGCTGACCTTGCACTGGATAACCTCTCGCGCCGGGCAATTGGTCATCTCCTGGCCCAGGATGCGGACGTGGCCGCCGGTAGCCTTGCGCAGGCCGGTGAGTACCTCCGCCAGCTCCCGCTGGCCGTTGCCGGCCACCCCGGCGATACCCAGGATCTCGCCGCGCCGGACAGAGAACGAGACACCTTTCAAGGCCGGCAGTCCCCGATCGCTCAGGGCACGCAGGTCTTGCACTTCCAGCACCACCTCGCCCGGCGGCACAGCCTTCTTTTCGATGTGGAACAAGACCTCGCGCCCCACCATCATCGAGGCCAGGTCGCGCTCGTTCGTCTCGGCCGGGGTGGTGCTCCCCACCACGCGCCCGTCGCGCAACACAGTGATCCGGTCCGCAATGGCAAAGACCTCTTCCAGCTTGTGGGTGATAAAGATGATGGCCTTGCCCTGTTTCGTCAGGCTGGCCAGGGTCTCGAACAGCCGCTCTGCCTCCTGGGGGGTGAGGACGGCGGTCGGCTCATCCAGGATGAGGACCTCGGCGCCCCGGTAGAGCATCTTGAGGATCTCCACACGCTGTTGTTCGCCCACGGAGAGCTGCCAGATGTAGGCGCGGGGGTGCACCGGCAGGTGATATTGCCCGGCCAGTTGCGCGATCTCTTGCTCCAGGCGGTCCAGGTTCAGGAAAAAGCGCGGCCGGTTCAACCCCAGGATGATGTTCTCGGCCACCGTCTGAACCTGGACGAGCATAAAGTGTTGGTGGACCATGCCGATCCCCCGGGCGATGGCGTCGCTGGGGGAGCGCAGGACACACGGTTGCCCGTGCAGGAGGATCTCGCCGGCATCCGGCCGATACAGCCCGGCCAGCACGTTCATCAGGGTGGATTTGCCGGCCCCGTTCTCGCCCAGGAGGGCGTGGACCTCGCCGGCGCGCACGTCAAAGTCAATCCGGTCATTGGCCACCACGCCGGGGAAACGCTTGGTGATGCCGCGCATCTGCACGAGGGTTTCTCGCTCGTTCATCGTGACCTCCGCCGGTTCACACGTCTGCTACGGCTCTCAGACGCTGCCAGAGATGCACCACGTCTTGACCCAGCCGGGCTGTCCACCGGTCAACATACTCAAAATCAAAGTTTAAAGTCCACTCGGGTTCCTCGTTCAGGCGAACGGCCACCAGAATATCGCGAATGTCCTGCTCGTGCTTGAAGGAACGCCCCTCTTTCCATGCCATCAGCTTGCCAACAATCACATCCTCCGGGCGCGCGAACCAGGCCTCAAACGCCCGGCCTCTCCACCGGATGGCGCGGCGAATACGCTGCTTCAAGGCAAAGCCATATCCCGGTTCCATCGTTGTAGGGATCAGGTCCACTTTTCGTCCCGCCGTGGTATCTATGACGTTGAACATCATCCCCAGGCGAATGGAGTCCCGCATCTGATATGGGTCCGCATAAAAGCGGGGCAACGGATAGGCTGCGGCCAGTGCTTCTATTTGTTCCTCGTTCATCTCTACGACGATGTCCACATCAGCCGTCAGGCGAGTCATGCCGTAAGACATTCCGGCGAAAGCGCCGATGATGACATATGGAATGTCCAGTCGCTCCAGTGTCTGGAGAATGTCCAGATACAACTCAAAAGGGGTTTCTTCAACCATGGTGCAGTCTCTCAAACATCAGGAGGGTGAGTTCGTAGTTGGAGAGCTGGGGATAGGCGCGGCGCAGCCGGGCGCGTACGTTCTCCAGCCAGAGAGCCTGCATCTCCAGGTGGGTCTGGAGCCGGCGCTCTGGCGGCAGGCGCATCAGCAGGCGAATTTGTCGCTCATCAGCGGGTTCCAGATGTCTGCTGGTTCCCTCCGCGACCATAGGGCACCTCTCAGGCGCTTGCATCAGATATGACTCGGCTTCGGTGGCTGCCTCGGTGTATAAAACGTCAGGCGTCAAACGTCAGGCGTCACATAACGTATGACGAGTGACGCATGACGTTCACGTCTCAAAAAAGGGGGTTCTGGCGAAGGGAGCCTCCACCAGAACCCCGCTGCGTTCATGGGGAGCTACTTGGGCACCGTGCCTTCCACGCCTTCCACGAACCAGTCCATGCTGAGGAGTTCCTCGGCGGTCATGGCCTTGCCGGCCGGCACGCGCTCCTTGCCGGTGTTGTCCTTCAGCGGGCCGGTAAAGAC
Source organism: Anaerolineae bacterium (assembly GCA_034435155.1). Taxonomy (GTDB): domain Bacteria; phylum Chloroflexota; class JAHJIN01; order JAHJIN01; family JAHJIN01; genus DAOTYG01. The sequence goes on from DAOTYG010000187.1 coordinate 14,212, forward strand.
GGTAAAGATGGTGGCCTCACCGCTCTTGAACCTGGCGATCTCGGCGTCAGCCATCTTTTTCACGTCGTCTGGGACCATGGGGCCGTAGGGGGCCAGGTCCACCACGCCGTCCTTCCAGCCGCCCCAGTACTCCTCGGTCTTGTAGGTGCCGGCCATCACCTGCCTGACGATGTCCACGTACTTGACGCCCCAGTTCCAGACCGGGCTGGTGAGCACGGCCTTGGGGGCTTGCCTGGACATGTCTGAGTCATAGCCCACGCCCCAGACGCCCTTTTCCTCGGCGGCCTTTTGCGGCTCCGGCGTATCCTGGTGCTGGGCGATGACGTCGCAGCCCTCAGCCAGCAGGGCTACGGCCGCCTCTTTCTCCTTGACCGGGTCGAACCAGGTGTTGGTCCAGACCACTTTCACGGTGGCCTGGGGGTTGACCTTGCGCACGCCCAGGGTGAAGGCGTTGATGCCGCGCACTACCTCTGGGATGGGGAAGGCGGCCACGTAGCCCAGCTTGTTGGACTTGGTCATCTTGCCGGCCACCAGGCCAGAGACGTAGCGCGGCTCCTCGATCTTGCCAAAGACCGTGGAGACGTTGGGGGCCGTCTTGTAGCCGGAGATATGGACGAACCAGACATCCGGGAACTCTTTGGCCACGGTGATGGTGGGGTCCATGAAGCCAAAGCTGGTGGTGATGATCAGCTTGTAGCCTTTCTGGGCAAAGTCGCGGATCACGCGCTCGGCGTCTGGACCTTCCGGCACGTTCTCGATGTAGGCGGTCTCTACCTTGTCGCCGAACTCCTTTTCGACCATGAGGCGTCCCTGGTCATGGGCATAAGTCCAGCCCATGTCTCCGATGGGGGCCACATAGACGAAGGCAACCTTGAGTTTCGCTGGCGGGGCCTTGGTCGGCTCCGCCGTCGGCTGGGCCGGGGGCTGCTGGGGGCATTGCGCCCCGGCCAACGCGAGCACCAGTAACACGGCCAGTACCAGGGTCAACCGTTTCTTGAACATGTTCTCCTCCTTAATGTTTGTGTTGAGTAATTGCTTAGCCTCTGTGACCCGCCGCCGGCGCGGGGTGGCACACCCCGCGCGAGCACACGACGTATTTTCATCCTACGGGGTGCGTCCGGCGCGTGGGCACCTCCTCCTTAAATGTTTGTGTTGATATGATACGCAGTCACCCCGCGTCAGGGGTTAGCCGTAGAAGGTAATGTCTCGGCAGAACCAGCCAGCGCTTGCAGGAAACGTTCCACGACTTGCGGCTCCAGGCCGGCGATCTCGCCCAGGGCGCGTAGGGGATGGGGTAGCGGCTCCTGCCATAGCCATTCGACACGCAACCAGAAGCCGGGCAAGACCCGAGAACGATAGATTCCTTCCGCGCCGACAAAGGCCGGGCGATACCGGCGGTCCTCGCCCAGGTGATAGAACTCGGCCCATTGGGCGTCTGGGTCAATGAGCCAGTATTCCGGCACCCCGCCTTGAGCATACTCGTAGAACTTTTCGCCCCGGTCGCGGGCCAGGCTCTCCGACGAGGTGATCTCGATCACCAGGTCCGCCGGGCCATCCAGGTAGGTGTTGCGCAGGCGGTCCAGATGTTCTGTAGCCACAAAGAGCAGATCCGGCTCTCGGCCGTGCAAGGCGTCCAGTTTCATCTGAAACGGCGGAAGAAGAACCTGGCCTGCTTTCTGCTGCTCTACGTACAATCCTATCACCTGGCTTAGGAATCCATTGATCTCCTGATGTCGCAGCGATGCTGGACTGTACATCACCACCTCCCCATCCACCCACTCGGCCAGGGTATCCTCGTCGGCCCAGGCCAGGAACTCTTCGTAGGTCATCCGGGGGCGTTCCTCCACCGCCAGCAGTTCTAGCAACCGACGGCGCAGGTCGCCGTCACGCACGACCGGAGCCTGGCCCGGCCGCCGCGCCGGGGGTGACTCGCCTCGCCTGGGGGCCACTGCCGCAGCATCCATCACGCGCCTCCTACCTGCCCTTGCAAAGGGTTCCTACTTGGGGATCTCGCCCACGACGCCTTCCACCAGCCAGTCGAAGGCGAGCTTTTCCTCGTCGCTCATGGTCTTGCCGGCCGGCACGCGTTCTTGGCCGGTGTTATCCTTGATCGGCCCGACGAACACGTCGAACGTGCCGGCGACGATCTCTTTCCGTTTAGCCTCCACCAGGGCTTTCACATCGTCCGGCACCATGGGGCCAAAGGGAGCCAGCTTGATGATGCCATCGCCCATCGTGCCCCAGTAGGGGGTGTTTTTCCAGGTGCCGTCGTGGACAGATTTCACGCACGGGGTATAGAACACGCTCCAGTCCCAGATGGGTGAGGTCAGCACGGCCTTGGGGGCCAGGGCGCTCGAGTCCGAGTTGTAGCCGATGGCATAGATCCCCTTTTCCTCACACAGCTTGTCCGGCTCAGCCGAGTCGCTCTCGCGGGCCACCACATCGGCCCCCAGGTCAATGAGGGCCTGGGCCGCCTCGCGCTCCTTGACCGGGTCGAACCAGGCGTTGATCCAGACCATATGCACCCGGGCCTGGGGGTTGACCGAGCGCGCCCCCAGGGTGAAGGCGTTCATGTTGCGGACCACCTCCGGGATGGGGTATGGGGCCACATAGCCCAGGACGTTCTTCTTGGTCATCTTGCCGGCGACGATCCCGGCCAGATACCAGCCCTGGTAGCCCCGGCCGTCATAGATGCCCACGTTCTTATCGGTCTTGTAGCCAGTGCAGTGCTCAAAGACGACGTCCGGGAAATCCTTCGCCACGGCCAGTACGCTGTCCATATAGCCAAAGCTGGTGGCAAAGATGACCTTGTGCCCCTTCTGGGCCAGGTCTCGGAGCACGCGCTCGGCGTCTGCACCCTCCGGCACAGCCTCCACAAAGGTGGTCTCCACATAGGGCAGGGCCTTCTCCATCACCTTGCGACCCTGGTCGTGAGCATAGCTCCAGCCCATGTCCCCCACTGGCCCCACGTAGATAAAAGCCACCTTCATCTTGGATTCCGCGGTGGGCATGGGAGTGGGTCCCGCTGGCGTCGGACACTGGGCGCCCAACAAAGCGATTATGAGCAGTAACGCACTTAAGCCTATTACCCTCTTGCTCATCTTTCTCCTCCTTCAATCTGCACTGCTGGATGACTGGTCAGGCTACTTGTTTTCCCTGGTATACCTTCCTCGCTCGCGGCGGCGACCACGTCTGCGACCTGGCAGGCCGTAGGGAGTGCCACCCGCCGCCGGCGCGGGGTCGCAGACCCCGCGCGAGCACACCGGCGTATTTTCGTGCCACGGGGTGCGCCCCGCGCGTGGGCACTCCTTGTTTTCCCTGGTATACCTTCTCTCACCCCCTTTCTTTATGGGAACTATCTCGGAAAGTGGTGGCTGTGGGAACGTAACTTCCTACCCTCCCGCAGGTTGCCGGCCACTACGAACGCACGAACCTGCGGATGGTGAGCAGTTACGAAAGCTCTGACAGAACACCGGGTATTGTACACAGCAACCTGGGGTTTGTCAATGATCCCATTATGGTGATCACCCGTACCTCTCCTCGCCAGGAGCTTTTCGAGCGACAAGGCAATCTCCCGCTGGAGGCTACTCCGAAAATAATCCCCTCGCTCGCGGCGGCGACCACGTCTGCGACCCCCAGCCCAGGCTGGACTGGGTGGCAGGCCGTAGGGAGTGCCACCCGCCGCCGGCGCGGGGTCGCAGACCCCGCGCGAGCACACGGCGTATTTTCGTGCCACGGGGTGCGCCCCGCGCGTGGGCACTTCTATGGCGTAAGCGCGTTGGGGGTGATCACCCGCTCTCGCCAGCCGTGTCCGCCACAAGCTGCGAGTGATAGATCTCGGCGTAGATGGGGCTGTCCTGCAGCAACTCCTCGTGGTTGCCCCGGGCCACCACCCGGCCCCGTTCCAGTACCAGGATCATATCGGCGTTGAGCACGGTGGCGATGCGTTGGGCGATGACGAAACTGGTGCGGCCCGCCATGAGCTTCTCCAACGCCTGCTGGATGCGATACTCGGTCTCCAGGTCCACCGCCGAGGTGCTGTCGTCCAGGATGAGGATGCGTGGGTCCAACAGCAGGGCGCGAGCGATGGCGAGGCGCTGTTTCTGGCCGCCGCTCAGGGTCACGCCCCGCTCGCCCACCGGCGTGTCGTATCCCATTTCCAACGCAGCTATAAAGTCGTGGGCCTCGGCGGCCTGGGCAGCGGCCATGATCTCGTCCAACGTCGCCTCCGGCTTGCCAAAGGCGATGTTCTCGCGGATGGTGCCGGCGAACAACGTGGTCTCCTGCAGCACGATCCCGATCTGCGACCGCAGGCTCTCGATGGTCACGTCGCGCACGTCATGGCCGTCAATCCGCACCGCGCCCTCGGTCACGTCATAGAAGCGGGGGATGAGGTTGATGATGGTGGACTTGCCGGAGCCGGTAGCCCCCAGCAGGGCGATGGTCTGCCCCGGTTGCGCCGTAAAGCTCACGTCCCGCAGCACCCATTCGCCCGTGCCAAAGTAGCGAAAGCTCACGTGGTCGAACTCCACCTGGCCCTGGATCGGCGGCAGAGGGATGGCCTCCGGCCGCTCCACCACCTCGCTCTGGGCATCCAATATCTCGAACACCCGCTCGGCCGAGGCAGCAGCCCGGCTGATCATGGTGATGATCATCCCCAGCATCCCCAGGGGAAACATCACCAGCATCAGGTACGAGTTGAACGCCACCAGTTCACCCAGGGTCAGTTGGTCGTTGATGACCTGGTATCCGCCGTACCAGATGACCAGCAGCGTCCCCAGGTTCAGGGTGAAAAACACCGTGGGGAACATGCCAGCGAACATCTTGCCCACGCGCAGGTTCTCGACCAGCAAATCCTTGTTGGTGCGGTTGAAGCGTTCCGCCTCATACGCCTCGCGGGCAAAGGCTTTCACCACCTGGATGCCAGCCAGGTTCTCCTGCAACACCGTGTTCAGCGCCGCAACCTTTTGCTGGATACGACTGAAGATCGGCCGGACCCGGGAACCAAACCACAGGAACAATCCCAACGCCAGAGGCATGAGCAGCACGATGCCCAGGGCCAGTTGCCAGTTCATGGCGAACAGAATGGTCAGGCTGCCGATGAGCATGATGATGGCGTTCACGGTCATGAGAAAGCCCATGCCGATGAACATGCGCACCAGGTCCACGTCGTTGGTGGCCCGGGTCATGAGCTGGCCGGTCTGCGCCCGGTCGTGGTAGCTAAAAGAGAGGGACTGGATGCGGGTGTACAGGTCGTTGCGCAGGTCATAAGCCACGCCCTGGGAGGTCTTTTCCGAGAGGTAACCTTGTAGGAACGAAAACACAGCCTGCACCAGGACCACGCCCACCATCGCCGGGGCCAGCACGGCGATGACGGTCATGTTCCGGGCTGTGATCCCCTGGTCAATGATGACCTGGAGGAGGATGGGGATGGCCAGCATCATACCGGTGGCAAGCAGGAGGCTGATATAGGCCCCCAGCGCGGTCAGCCAGTAATGCTTCAGGTAGCCCAGGGCGCGGGCGAGTGGCCTCACATGGTCCTCCGCGTCAGCGTAGCCAGTCCCGCCAGGTGCCATCCCCGGCCGGGCGCGCCAGACGCTCCACGTCCTGGACCTGCGGCGAACGCCGGAGGAGACCGTAGACGACCAGCACCAGGATCAGCAGGCATATCCCGGCTATCAGGCCCGCCCCGTCCACCACCAGGGGATTGCCGGCCGGGATGTGCTTCGGCTCCGTGAACGTGTCCACGTAGATGTTGAAGGTGGAGTGCAACAGGGCCGCGATCAGCGCGCTCCCCCCGGCCGCGACGTAGAGCCAGGTGAAGGGGAAGGCCAGCAAGACGACAAAGAAGGTAAAGACCAGGATCACCGGGAGCAAATCCTGGCCAGGGTAGTTCAGGCCGGCCACCAGCAGCGGCAGGTGCCAGAAAGTCCAGATCAACCCCAGGATGAGCGAAGCCCGGATCTCTCCCAGGGGCAACAGCCGGGGCAACAGATACCCACGCCAGCCGTACTCCTCGCCCAAGCCGAGGGGCAGGGAGATGAGACCGCCCAGGAAGGCCAGCGGGTAGGCCAGCCAGAACGGCGTTTTGCCGGCCCAGACAAAGGGCCCCAGGCCGGTGACGTGGTTGAACAGGATGACGATACCCACAAAGAGCGGGGGCGCGAGCAACGCGATCAGGTAATACCGCCAGGAACGCCACAGGCCCAACGAGCCTTTCAACCCCTCTTTGCTGACGAACAGCCGCATGATGAGGGCGGCGATCAGTGGGCCGAACATGCCGATGGCCGGGCCAAACGGCCCCACGATGGCCTGGATGTCCGTCGGCGTCTTGCCTGTGATCAGTATCTGCCCCAGGTGGGGCCAGAGGCCCGGTGCCCAGTAGAGCCAGCTCAGGGCATAGGCCAGCGCGCTGAACAGGATGACTTCCCGCCAGTTGATGCCAGGGGTTGAGTGCGCCGCCTGTGCCGATGAGGTATTGTGCTCCATAATTCCCCTCCTCCGAAAATAACCCCTCGCTCGCGGCGGGTGTGCCACCCGCCGCCGGCGCGGGGTCGCAGACCCCGCGCGAGCACACCGGCGTATTTTCGTGCCACGGGGTGCGCCCCGCGCGTGGGCAACTCCTCCGAAAATAGACCCCGTTCGCGGCGGATCGCCAGATCCGCCGCCGGGCCGCTCCCTACGGGCTGGCGATCCAGCGGGAGCATTTTCATTCTACGGGGTGCGCCCCGCGCGTGGGCAACTCTCTCGAAAATCCCCCCTCGCGCCGCCTGGTAGGTCCG
>DAOTYG010000188.1:0-3312 GCA_034435155.1 Anaerolineae bacterium
GCCCCCCGCCGCTCCAGCCCCGGCTGGGTCCTGGGCCGATTCCCCGCAGGCCCGTGCCCCAGGCGGAGGGCGCGCCGGTCGCCAGGCCGGCGGATACCGAGTTGAGCATCTGGAACAGGCTATCGCTGACCCCGGTGAGGGTGGCGTGTGGGGCGAGAGCCGCACCCTGGTCTGGTTGCAGCCGGCCGGGGCGTACCGCCATGCCGGTCACCAGAGCCGGGACGATGAACCAGGTCGGGGCTGGCGTATCTACGGTCATAAACTTGTTCACCCAATTCTTTTCTATACCAAATGCTATAGCATATGGCAGGTAGCGATCAAAGATCTCGCGGGCCACTGCCAGGGGGCCAAACAATTCGATCTGGCCCAGGTAACGTTTGAAGGCTTGCCAGCGGGCGCGTTCTTCCGCCCCCCGGGGCGTGACGCGGGCCATGAACAGGCTGCACAAGATCAGTCCCAGACTCCAGAGGAGCAGCGCCAGGGCCGGGGGTAACACGACCAGCAGGGAACCAAAGTACCAGCCCACGATCCCCAGGCCGATCACCGGACCCAGCAACGCGCTATACGTCCAGGGGCTTAGGGCCGCATACCAGGTATAGCGACCCACGAACTGACCCAGGACCGCCAGGCTGGTCATCACGGCCCCCCAGACCACGCTGACCAGGGCCATGAATCCCCAGTCACCCAACACGTGTAGTACCTGCCACCAGGTTCCCAGATGGCTCAGCAACGTGCTCAGCACATTGGGAGATAGGGCGAACAACAGCAGTAATATCGTGGCTGTGCCCAGGATCAGGCCCATGCCCAGGCCAAAATACTGGCCGGCCGTGGCCTCCGGGTGTTCCTGGAACAGACCTTCCTGTACCGATTCCCGGGCCAATGCGCCAAAGATGGGCCGGATATAGCTTTCAAAGGTCTGGCGCACATCTCGCAGCGAGACCCGGGTCTGCCAATCAGAGCGCACCAGGGCCGCGCCGATCTCCAGGGCCTGGAGGGGGGAGAACAGGGCTTCCAGCACATCCTGTTCGTAAGGGCGCAACGTGGCGACCCGGGCCTCATCCCAGAGTAACTTGAACTCGTAATCATTCGCGCCATAGCCGGTGATGCTGATGACGCCCCGGCGCGCCAGGTCCACAATGGTGGCGACGATATGCCGCAGGCTGGTTCTCCCATCCAGGAGCAGGCCGGCCAGGGCTGGGGGCAGGCTGGGGGTAACCGGCGACCCGGGAGCGGCGGAGTCTGCGGGTGGTTCCGGCAAATACGTTGCCACCTCACGCCCCTGGGGATCACGGCCCTGGGTATACCAGAGCACGAATAGCCCGACGAACCCAACCATCAGGAACGATAAGCTGAGCACGGTCCCCCAGCCCACGACTGCCTGGATGCGCTCCTCCCATTCCTGCCAGGCCGCCCGGGTCGCTGTGAGCTGACCGTGTGGCCATTGGATGCGCACCTCCAACCCCTCGCCCGGTTTTAGAGGCCCGGCCAGCCATTGGATCGTGCCGGGGGCTGGCACTTCCACAGTGGCCCGGGCCCCGTAAGACGCCAGTTGCAGGTCGGTCGCCGGCACTGCTGTTGGCAAGTGCACTGTGACCCTGGCGATATAGATCGTGCTGGCATGTGCCCTGCCGATGGCTACTGCCCAGAGTTGATCGCCGGTCGGATAGATGCGTACAGCGTGTCGCGCCGTATAATGGAGGGTGAAGGTGCGGGGCGCCCGGGAGGTGGGGGGATAGAACCAGCGGACCTCCAGCGTCTGATTCAGCCGGTCTTCCCCCACCTGGTAGGTGGACGGCTCCCCGGTGGGAGAACTGGTCAGCCGGTAAAGCTGGTTCCCCTCTGCCACTTGCACATTCACGATGCCGTCTGTATAGCCCCAGGGGATGGTCGCATAGCCGGAGTGGAACAGGCCCTGATAGACGTACTTGATCGTCTCTGTGACCTGCACATCCCCGTTGGGGGCCACCTCCAGGTCCACGTAATGGAACTCAGTGTAGTAGCCTGGGTCGGCCGGGGTCTCAAGCCCGGTGCAGGCTGCCAGGCCCATCAACATGCCGGCCAGGATCAGGAGCAGGCTCAGGCGTACCGTTCGCTGCCTGGGGCGCACCAGGCCCCAGCGAGAGTCCCGCTCCCGTTGGCCCCGGTCCGGCGCAGCCGGGGCAGCAGGGGTTGCGCTGAGGCGCAGAGCCACCGAAACCTCCTGTTCTAGGTGCGTACCCGGCGCAGGCCGATCAACCCCACCAGGCCCAGCATCAGGCTGGACCCCCAGGTGGCGATGAGCAGCAACGAGTCGCTGGTGCGCCGGCCGAGCAGATCGCCGGCGAGGGTCAGCGGATCCGTCGTAGCCGCGCCGACCAGGGCCAGTAATGGGCCGGCGGCGGTACTGCCCCAGACACACAGGCTGCACGCCGAGACCCAACATAGCAGGACGATCAAAACCCAGGTGAAGCGCAACCGCCGGCGGGGGAGCGGCGCTGGTTTGTTCGCCCGGCCTTGCTCGCCGGCCGCCAGCGCTGCGCCGCAATAAGCGCAACGGGAGTGATAGGCCGGGTTTAACCGGCCGCAGTTCAAACATGCTACCCGCGTCTGGTCGGTCTCTTTGGGCGCTGCCAGGCTTACCCCCGGCCCCGGCCTGGGAGCCGGCACCTGGAGCGGTGTCCCACAACGCGGACAGGTCTCGTCTTGCCGCTCCGCATACTCGCCGCAGTTCGTGCAGCGGATGAATATCGCCTCACCGCACTGGGGGCACGAGGGGTCCAGGCTGGACAGGGATGCGCCGCAGGCCGGGCATTGATGCCTGGTATCTGGCCGGGCGCGTACCTGGGCCAGGTGCTGCTGGGCTTCCATATTGTCTGGGTCCAGTTCCAACACCCGTTCCCAGCAATGGATGGCCGCTTTCGTTTCCCCCAATTCGGAATAGATCTGGCCCAGGCTGAGATGGGCTTCCACATAATCGGGGGCCAGGGCGACAACGTTCTCGAACTCGACCAGGGCGCCGCGTTTGTCGTCCAGGTGATAGAGGGCCACAGCCAGTTGGGCATGGGCCTCGACGTGATCCGGCTGGCGGCCAATCGCCCCCCGCAAGATGTCAGCGGCTTCGTCTATACGGCCTTGTTCCAGGACCGACTTGCCGCGTTCCACCATCTCGTCCACGGTTTCCAGGGAACGCAGGGAAGCCAGCCCGCGGACCTCCCAATGGGGCAGTGACACCTTTTCTGTCGCCAGGCGTGCCGCCAAAGTCTCCGGTTCCTCCGTTGAAGGCCGGGGTCTGTATTGTGGTGCGGACGGTGCGGGGGCCGGTGGGGGCGAGGG
>DAOTYG010000189.1:0-2011 GCA_034435155.1 Anaerolineae bacterium
CGGGCATACAGCCCGTCCCGGGCCAGCAGTTGCGCGTGGGTCCCATACTCGGCGATGCGGCCCTCCTCCAGGCAAAAGATCACGTCGGCCGAGCGGATGGTGGACAGGCGATGGGCGATGACCAGCCTGGTGCGGCCCTGGAACAGCCGCTCCAGCGCTGCCTGCACCGCCAGCTCGGATTCCGTGTCCAGGGCCGAGGTGGCCTCATCCAGGATGAGGATACGCGGGTTTTTGAGGATAGCCCGGGCGATGGACAGCCGTTGCCGCTGGCCGCCGGACATGCGAAAGCCGCGCTGCCCGACGACGGTGTCCAGCCCATCGGGCAGGTCGTCCAGCACCTCTTGCAGATAGGCGGCCTCGATGGCGGCCTCCAGTTCGGACTGCGAGGCGTTGGGCCGGGCATAGAGCAGGTTGGCGCGGATGGTGTCGTTGAACAGATAGGTTTCCTGCGTGACCATGCCGATCTGGTGGGCCAGGGAGGCCAGGGTCACATCCCGCACGTCGTGGCCATCAATGGTCACGGTACCCTTCTGGGGGTCAAAGAGACGCGGTACCAGGTAGGTGAGGGTGGTCTTGCCGGAGCCGCTGGGGCCGACAAAGGCCGCCACCTGGCCGGGCCGGATTTCCAGGTTGATGTCTTCCAGCACCCATTCGCGCTCCGGTTGCGGCTTGTCTGGCGGCGGGGGACCGGCGTAGCGAAAGTACACGTGGTCAAAGCGGATGTGGCCCCGGATACGTCGGAGGGGCTGCGCGCCGGGCCTGTCGGCGATGTCTACCGGCAAATCCAGCGACTCGAACAGCCGCTCCAGGGAGGCCAGCGACGAGGCCAGGTTCACCGGCACGTCCAGCAGGTTGGAAAAAGGCGCATACACCCGCCACAGGTAGATGGTAAAGGCCACCACCGTGCCGATGGTCAACTCGTCGCCGATGACCAGGTAGCCGCCCAGCCAGTAGACCAGGGCCAGGCCCAACGCTCCCACCAGGCTGGTGCTCAGCCCGAACAAGTGCCCCACCACGGCCTGGCGCACGGCCAGATCGCGCACCCGGCTGGTCAGGCCGGCGTAGCGGCGGCACTCGTACTCCTGGCGGCCAAAGGCCTTGACCAGCAGTGCGCCGCTCACCCCCAGGGTCTCGGTGTTGAACGTGAGCAGCTCGTTGGACAGGCGCATGGTCTCTTTGGTGATCCCCTGGGCGAAACGGGCCGCAAAGCGGGTGGGCAGCACGTATAACGGCAGCATCGCCAGCCCCAGCAGGGCCAATCGGGTGTCCAGGCCGAACATGACGCCCAGGGCGGTGGTCAGAGTGATGAGGTTGACGATGATCTGCGGCAGGACGCGGGTGAGGAGACCGCGGGCCGCGTTCACGTCGCCCAGGCGACTCATGATCTCGCCGGTGGGCGTGGTGGTGTAATAGCCCAGGCTCATGCGCTGAAAATGACGGAACAGGGCCAGGCGCAGGTCATACACCAGCCCCTCGCCGATGCGGGCCGAGAGATAATCCTGCCAGATGTTGACCAGGCCCTGCACCAGGGGCAGGGCGATCAGGCCCAGGGCATACAGGTTGAGGAGGGCCAGGTCTTTGCGGGGCAGGGCCTCATCAATGAGGCCCCGGCTGAGCAGGGGCGAGATCTGGTCCAGCAGCACCGCGCCCAGCATGGCGGCAAACATGAGGATTTCCAGGCCCAGATAGGCCCGGGTATAAGGCAACAACCGCCACAACAGGCTCAGGTTCAGGTCCTGGACGTAGCGGCGCACGGCGTCCAGTGGTCTCCCACGTGGTTCAGAGGGCGCGCTGGCTGTAGCAGTTGGTTGCTTGCTCATCTTGTTCTCCCAGAACGAGTGGTGCGCCCCAGGTGGGCGACTGGGGCACACACGCTCTCCGTCGGTCTACCGGTCCATCGTGACGGCGGTCAGCAAACAGAGGTCTCCCAGGTGCACTGGCCGCACCAGAGCCACTTGTTGTCGGAGCACTTGGAGGCCCGGATGCCGGCCGGCGGTTCGCCGGCGCCGAC
>DAOTYG010000190.1:0-3119 GCA_034435155.1 Anaerolineae bacterium
CTACCCTGGAACCCTCCCGCAGGTTAGAACGGGGCTGGCAGCCGATGCAGGCAGTCATTTAGGCATGTCTGGTCTGATCATTGCGCCCCAACCTGCGGGAGGGTAGGCAGTTACAAAATCTGCGAAAATCAGCGTGAATCCGCGTCCAAAATTTTGCCTCGTTTGTCAAGAACTCGGGGCGTCAAGGAGCTCACCCATAGGCTCGTAGGGGGTTTGCAACCCCCGTTTTGGGGCTGCCCAGCGCTGGCCTGGTTCCATTTTCGCCGGCGGGGACCGTTGAATCGGGGTTGCAAACCCCTCAGAGCACCGGAGGCTGAACGCTTACCCTTTCACGCACACCGGCTCCGCAGCGCGGCCTCAACCTTCCTGGAGATCACGTCCGTGACCAGACGGAGGATCTCCTGGGGGTCGTTCCGCTGGGCGGCCCGCAACACCCGGCGCACCTCGTCCTCGTCCAGGATGATCAGGGTCCGCTCCACCTGTTCTTTCGCCATCGGTGCTCCTATAGCGCGGGAAAGTGTCAGGGGACCCGTAGCATAGCCCCTCGTGGGCGGGTTTGGCCGGCGAGAAACGGGCGCAAGGCCCTACACTACCAACGGTTACCCCTATAGCGTCTGCCGCAGGGCGGCGGCGGCGTACTCGATCTCCTCGGCTGTGGTAAAGAAGCCGGGGCTGAAGCGCAACGCGCCGCACTCCAGCGTGCCGGCGGTGCGGTGGGCCTGAGGCGCGCAGTGCAGCCCGGCCCGCGTCGCCACGTCGAACACCTTGTCCAGCACGGCGGCCAGCTGGTCGGGAAAGTACCCCTCCACGGTGAGCGAGACCACCGCTGTGCGCTGCGCCAGGTCACGCGGCCCCAGTATGGTCAGGCCAGGTATGGCCTGCAACCGCTCGATCAGCAGCCCGGTCAGCGCCAGCTCGTGGGCGCGGATGCGGTCCACGCCCTGCTCCGCCACAAAGCGCACCCCGGCCAGCAGCCCGGCGATGCCGGCCGCGTTGTGGGTGCCGGCCTCCAGCCGGGCCGGCAGCGTCGCCGGCATGGTCGCCGGCTCCGATTCGACGCCCGACCCGCCTTCCACCCAGGTCTCTAACTCAACGCCGGGCCGCACCACCAGCCCGCCGGTGCCGTGAGGGCCATATAGCCCCTTGTGCCCGGCAAAGGCCAGCAGGTCGATCCCCATCGCCGCCATGTCAATGGGGTACGCGCCGGCCGTCTGAGCGGCGTCCACCAGCAGCAGGGCGCCGTGCTCGTGGGCGATGCGCCCGATCTCGGCGACCGGCAGGATGGTGCCCAGCACGTTGGAGGCGTGGAGCAGGGCCACCAGCCGGGTGTGGGGGCGCAGGGCCGCCGCCACGTCCGCCGGGTCCAGCGTCCCATCCGGCGCACAGGGCACGGCGGTGACAGCCACGCCGCGCCGTTCCAGCGCCTTGAGCGGCCGCCACATGGCGTTGTGCTCGATGGACGAGGTGACCACGTGATCGCCCGGCCACAAGAGGCCCTTCAGGGCCATGTTGAGGGCCTGGGTGGCGTTCATGGTAAAGACCACGCCCTGTGGGTCGGGGGCCTGGAACAGCCGGGCCAGCGCGGCGCGGGCCTCGTTGGCCAGGCGCAGGGCCTCTTCTTCCCGCCAGTGCCCGCCCCGGCCCGGGGTAGCCCCCACCTCCCGCATAAAGTGGTCCACGGCCTGGTAGACCGCCTCCGGCTTGGGCCAGCTCGTGGCCGCGTTATCCAGATAGGCCCTCATCGTCCTCACTCTCCACAGCGATGCCGCGCTGCCGGGCGGTGGCTCGTACCCGGGGCGCCACCACGCGCTGAAAAAAGGCCGTCGCCCCCGGCGCGTCGCGGTCCAGCACCACGCGCTTCAACTCGATCACCTCCGGCCCCTCCAGGGTCAACCAGATGCGGCGGGGATGAGGAGAACGAACTGTCGCGCTCTCTGGCTGTGCCAATGGTCCCGCCTCACAATTACCAACTATGAACCCTCCCGCAGGTTAGAAACTGGCAACCGATGCAGCCGGTCACCCACCGGCGTCTGGTCTGGCCAATGGCACCAAAACTTGCGGGAGGGTGAGTAGTTACCCGTTGAGGTTGTTCATCCCGGCCGGACGACCAGCACCGGTCGCCGGCTCTGCCGCACGATCTTTTCAAACGTACCGCCGGCCAGGGCCTCCCGCAGCGCGCTGCGCCCATACAGGCCCAGCACGATCAGGCAGGCGTTTTCCTCATCGGCCACTTGCAACGTCTCGCGGTAAGGCAGGCCATGTCGCAACATGGTCCTGGCCGGCAGCCCGAACAGCGCCAGGTCGCGTTTCATCCGTTCAAGCCGTTCGGCGTCCTGGCGGTCGAACTCGGCCAGTTGCCCGGCGGGTCGGTATTGCATGGCGCGCTCGTCCTGGACGTGCAACAGGATGACCTCTTCGGTTCCGGCCGTCTTGAGCCTTTTGACCAGGTTGAATGCTGCCCCAGCACAGTCGGAAAAGTCGGTCGGATGGAGCACGCGGGCAAACGTCCGTTGGCATACCCGCCGACATTCCTCATGCCCCAACTCGCGCACCACGTCGAACTTTTGGATCAGCACCGGCACTGGCGACAGGCGCAACACGTCAAAGGCCGTGTTGCCCAGCAGCAAGTCCTGTACCACGCCCTGGCCCTGAGCGCCCATCACGATCAGGTCCACGCGCTCTTCCTGGGCCACGCGCACGATCTCCCGCGCCGGCGTGCCATACTCCACGCGCGTCTGGGCCAGCACCCCCTGGCCCTCCAGGGCCAGCCGCGCGATGTGTAATTGCTCCTCCTGGCTCCACTGGACGCGCGATAGGGCTTCCTGGCTGAATGGCAGGTGGCCCATCGGCACGTCAATAGGGCGGATGACGGCCAACAACACCACCTGACGCAGCCCGGCTACCTTTAGCTCCGGCAGGCAGTCAAAGACAGCGTTGGCATACGCCGAGAAATCCGTGGGAAAGAGCACGCGCGCGAACATAAGCTCCTTCGAAAATACGGTCTCACGTAGGGGCGACCCTCGCGGTCGCCCCCTCGGGGTCTCGCGGTCGCCCCCTCGGGGTCTCGCGGTCGCCCCCTCGGGGTCTCGCGGTCGCCCCCTCGGGGTCTCGCGGTCGCC
>DAOTYG010000191.1:0-4902 GCA_034435155.1 Anaerolineae bacterium
TCGGCAGCGATCTGGTGATGGGATGGGACGCGTTCGATGAGCAGGACGAGGACGATCTGGCGGGCATCCGGCGCTTCTACGATCTCCACTGGCGCTTCTTCGAGACCGACGAGCGACAGATCGAACACCCCGGCTACCCGATCCAGGGCAGGTGGAAGGTGGACGCGCTCAACCTGCCGCCGGAGGTGTTGGAGAAACTGTACTTCCGGAACACTCGACGTCTGGTCGCCTGAATCAGGTATGCAAGGGAGGGGGTGGTGTATAGGACATAATCAAGAGAACGGCTTTTGCAAAGAAGAGATGTCCTGCGTCAATGGTAATTTAAAATTTGAGGAGGGAAAAATGAGTCACAATAAACTTAGCCGTAGAGAGTTTTTGCGCCTGGGCGCAATGACCGCCGCCGGCGCACTGCTGGCGAGCTGCAAGCCCGCCGGCCCCACCACGTCTACGGAGGGGCCGGGTGTCCAGCCGCCAGCCGAGGAAGCGATCACGCTCCGTATGTGGTCACACCAGAACCCCTCTTTTGTCGCAGCGAATGAGGCCACAATTGCCAAATTCCAGGAAGCGAACCCCACCGTCACGATCGCCTACGAGAATTTCCCCTACGATCAGTTTATCCAGACTATCCAGACCTCAATGGCGGCTAAAAATGAGGCGGATGTGATAGAGATGTTCGGCAGTTGGGTCCAATCCTACGCCAAAGGCGGCACATTGGCGGAGGTTCCGGCCGACATCATGAGTATGTCGAAGGCACAGGAGCTGTTCTACAAGGCTCCTCTCGACGGCTACGTCTGGGAGGGGAAACTGTACGGCCTGCCCAACGAGTACAATCTGGAGAACGGCGCCGTGCTGATCAACAAGCGCATGTTCGAGGAGGCCGGCATCGCCCTCCCGCCGAAATGGGATAGCTGGGACGCGCTGGTCGCCGACGCGAAGAAGCTGGTCAAAATGGATGGCGACGTGATGACCGTAGCCGGCTTCCACTACGTCACCGGCGATGGGTTGGGCTTCCTGTACTGGGAAGGGGTGCTGGAGCGCGGCGCCGATTATTTCGCCAACGACGGTATCCACCTCAACTTCCTCTCACCGGAGGCCAAAGCGACCGTGCAATGGTTGGTGGACATGGCAGTTGTAGATAAAGTCGTCGATCCCTTCACCTTCAACCCGAACTCGAACTGGGTGGGCACATCGTTCTTCCAGGGAATGGTGGCGATCGGCTTCATCGGGCCGTGGATTGTGCCGGAAGGAAAGCGCAACTACCCGGATTTCGCCGACCCGTGGGATTATGTGCGCTGCCCGTACTATGGCAAGCAGATGTCCTTCGCTGCCGACTCCGGCTGGGGCAAGGTGGTCTCGCCGAACAGTCCGCACATCGCCAAAGCCTGGGAGTTCTCCAGGTTCTGTGCGGCAGACAAAGCCAACGCCCGGGCGTGGAACGTGGCTACCAGCACAGTGCCGGCGCTGAAGGCGGTCGCCGAGGACCCGACGCTGCTCAACGATATGAGCTGGCTGGGCCCCAGCCTGGAGGTGCTGCCCTACGGACGTTACGTCGGCATGCTCCAGGACCGCGACTATATCTGGTACAATGTCATTGCCACGCGCATCGTCGAGTGTATGCAGGGGCAACGTTCGGTGGACGAGACGATGGCGCTGATGCACGAAGAAGCCAACGCGATGATTGACAGCAAGCTCGGCGGCTAGTTCCCACAACCGGCGGCATCCGGCGTCAGCCCGGCGCCGGATGCCCTCTCTATGAAAGTGAGGCGAATATGACGACTGGTGTGCGGAGACGAAGCCGATTGTTGCGTAGCCAGCACATCTTTGCCGGCGTGACGCTGACGCCGATTATGACCTATCTGATGTTTTTTGCCCTGTTGCCGATGGTCTGGGCAGTGGTCATCACGCTCTTCCGCTATAGCCCGACCCGGCAGGGCGATGTCCTGGGATTGGGAGGCGGCAATCCGTTCGTTGGCCTGCGGAACTACCTGGACCTGTTCTCCGCTTCCCCGAACGGGCAACTCTTTCGTGTGGCAGTCAAGAACACCCTGATCTTTGCCCTGCTGGTGCTGCCCTTGAACCTGCTCATCACACTCCCGCTGGCTGTCCTGATCGAATCGGTGCGTGAGCGGCTCAAAGTGATTTTCCGCACGATCTACTTCCTGCCGACCGTTACTTCCATGGTGGCCGTCGCTATCATCTGGGGCGCTGTGTACAACCCGACCTTCGGATTGCTCAACCTGGCGCTGCGCGCGGTGGGCCTGCCCGGCAGGCCCTGGCTGACTGACGCCACCGCGCGCGTCCTGGGCGTGCCGATCCCGATGCTCTGCGTCATCGTGACCTACGTCTGGCAGGATATGGGTTACAATCTGGTCATCTTTATCGCCGGGTTGCAGGGCATCCCCGAAACATTCCACGAGGCGGCCGTGGTGGATGGCGCGAACGCCTGGCAGCGCTTCTGG
This sequence comes from Anaerolineae bacterium, assembly GCA_034435155.1. Lineage (GTDB taxonomy): Bacteria > Chloroflexota > JAHJIN01 > JAHJIN01 > JAHJIN01 > DAOTYG01. Next base: position 2,460 of record DAOTYG010000191.1, read on the forward strand.
CGCATCACGCTCCCGTTGTTGCGCCCGACTTTGACCTTTGTGATCGTGATGACGATGCTCTCATCATGGCAACAATTCGTCCTCGTGGACGTGATGATGGGCCATGGCGGCCCCAGCAACGTCACACGCACATTGGTCCTGCACATCTATGAAACCGCCTTCCGTTTCCAGGAGATGGGGCTGGCCTCGACCGTTGCAATGGCGCTCTTCCTCATCATCATGGTCACCACACTGATCCAGATGCGCCTCCTGCGCAAAGAATGGGAGTATTAGGCTATGGCTACAGTACAGAATCAGTCCTCATCTGTGCCCCGCTCCCAGGGACGCCGCACACTCAAGCCACTGATCGGCCGTATCCTGGTCCACAGTCTGCTGATCGCCGGCTGTCTGCTGAGCCTCGCCCCTTTCCTGTGGATGCTGAGCTGCTCGCTGAAATCCTCCACCGAGATCGTGCGCCTGCCGCCAACGCTGTTCCCCGAAAAACCGACCCTGCAAAGTTACCGCACGATCTTCACCGACCCGCGCGTGCCGCTGGGGCGCTTCTATACGAACAGCATCGTTGTCGCCGTGAGCGTGACGGCCATGATCCTGTTCACCAGCTCGCTGGCCGGCTTTGTCTTTGCCAAGTATCAGTTCTTCGGCAAGAACCTGCTTTTCACCCTGATCCTGGCGACGATGATGATCCCCTTCCAGGTCGTCATGATCCCGCTCTACCTGATCATCGCGCGCCTCAACCTGGTGGACAACCTGGGCGGTTTGATCGTGCCAGGCGCCGTGAGCGCGTTCGGCATCTTTCTGATGCGACAGTTCATCGAGGGCATCCCCGGCGAACTGATTGACGCCGCCCGCATTGACGGCGCGTCCGAATTCGGCATCTACACGCGAGTGGTTTTCCCGCAGATGGGGCCGGCGCTGGCAACGCTGGGCATCTTCCAGTTCATGGGTACCTGGAACGATTATCTCTGGCCGCTGATCATCCTGCGCACGACGGAGCGACGCACGTTGCCGGTGATGCTCACCTGGTACAATTCACAGCATGGCTCGCGCACCGATCTCACGATGGCGGCCTCGGTCCTGGTGATCCTGCCCATCCTGATCGTCTACTTCCTGTTCCAGCGCTGGATCGTGCGCGGGATCGCGCTCACGGGGTTCAAATGATCTCTTTACGCGAACGTCTGCTCACCACGTTACGCGGCGGCGTTTCAGACCGTATCCCCTGGAATATCTACGCCTGGCTTGCCCCGGACACCGCAGCCAGACGCACGTTGCACCGCAAGGGACTAAGCTTCATGGACGCGCGCCGCATCTTCCGCCCGGTCTATGAGGGGGTGAGCATCCACGAGGAATGTAAGAATGTGGACGGCCGTCCCTGCTTCTATACGCGCATCGAGACGCCGCTCGGCGTGTTGACCGAAGAAGCTGTCCTGGAGCCCAATTACGGTAGCCGCTGGATCCGTAAATACTTCATCACCGGCAGGGAGGACTATCCGGCAGCCGAATACCTCTTCCGCCACACCCGCTTCGAGCCAGATTTCCAACCCTGGCGGCAGGCCGACGCGGAGATGGGTGAGGGCGGCATCGTCGTCGGCGAGATCATGCTCATCCCCATTATGACGCTGATGGTCTCATGGATGGGGGTCGAGAGGTTGGCCGAGGGCATCTACGATCACCCCGGCCAGTTCGACGCGCTGATTGATGTGTTGAACGAGCATTACGACCGACAGATCCAACTGGCTGCCGAGAGCCCGGCCGAGATCATCTGGTTCGGCGACAACGTGACCGGGACGATCATCTCGCCACGGCTCTTCGAGCGCTACTGCGCTCCGGTCTACGCGCGGGCCGTGCCGGTCCTGCGCAGCGCCGGCAAGATCCCCATCGCCCACTACGATGGCTCTAACCGCCCGTTGGTGAGCTGCCTGGCGCGCACTCCCTTGCCGGTGATCGAGGCCTTTACCCCGCCGCCGATGGGCGACCTGAGTGTGGCCGAGGCGAAAGCTGCCTGGCCCGATAAGGTGGTGTGGGTGAATTTCCCGGGTTCGCTCTTCCTGGAACCGGCTGAAACCATTCACGCCTACGCCCTGGACCTGTTGCGCGAGGGCGCGCCGGGCGGCCGGCTGGTCATCGGCTGCACAGAGGATTTTCCGCTCAGCGAGTTTGAGAAGACCTTTACCGCGATCGGCCGGGCATTGGCGGAGTACGAAGGGTATGAGTGGTGAATGCGTCCCGGTGGAACATCCAACTATAAGGACCGGCCACCCGGCCCCAGCCGGACCGGTGCCGAAACTGGGGTGGGCCGACGCGGGATTGGCAACGGCCAGTGCCATCTTGAGCCTGGCGCTCTACGTGCGCACGCTGGCCCCCGGCCTGCTGTACGGCGACTCGGGCGAGTTCCAGACGCTGGTTTATAGCCTGGGCATGACTCACCCGACCGGTTACCCGGTCT
>DAOTYG010000192.1:0-7463 GCA_034435155.1 Anaerolineae bacterium
GGGGCAGGGGGAGGGGTGAGGATTTTAACGCCCGTAAAGAGTGTAAACCAATTTCCCCAGAACATTGAACCATCCCCCTTCGGGGATGGGGAAAGAATGCCTCGTAGGGGTTTTCTCCCCCTTGTCCCCTCCCTGACAGAAGTTATGCACGGATGTCAACCACCACCCCTTGTAAAAAGGAACCCTTTGGGGTATAATAGCCGCGCCGGGCGGGGCGTAGCGCAGTCGGTTAGCGCGCAGCGTTCGGGACGCTGAGGCCGGCGGTTCGAGTCCGCCCGCCCCGACCAGACCCAGCCCATAGAAATGAGCGTGCAGCTCATATCCAAACTATAACAATGAGGAGGTAGCGAACTGTGCCCCGCAAGATCACTGACGATTGTTTGGCCTGTGGTATCTGTATGGACGAGTGCCCGGAGGGAGCCATTAGCGAGGGCGATCCCATCTACGTGATTGACCCGGACAAGTGTACGGATTGTGGCACGTGTCAGGAGGCGTGCCCTAACGATGCCATCATTGAGGTCTAGCAGCCTGTCGGAGAGAGCCATACCCCCCCAATATGTAGGGCAGGTGTCCATACCTGCCACCAGATGACGGGTAAGAAACCCGCCCTACGACGTTCTCTGTGCTCCTCGGCGGTCTGAGACCGCCGAGAAACGCGGGATGGCGGGTAAGAAACCCGCCCTACGACGTTCTCTGACAGACTGCCAGGCACAATAACCGGCAAGGATCGCCAAAGGCCACGAGCTATGTGTCGTGGCCTTTGCTTATGGAGGTGGCAGGGAGATCACTGTCCTGGCAGTTTGTGTTTTTATGTAAGCAAGAACACACCGCAGAGGCACAGAGTTTAGACAATTCTCAGCGTCTCTCTGCGGTGAGCAAAGCGGTCGCAAGGCCGGCCAAAACGCAAAAGTGCAAATATAATGACTGTCTGTCAGGAGTGTTTGGCCTGCTCCCAGAGTTCATCCAGCTCTGCCGGGGTCAGGTCTTCTGGGTGCCGGTTTCGCTCCGCGCAAACCCGTTCGATGTAAGCGAATCTTTGGCGGAAGCGCTGATTGGCTTGCCGCAGGGCGTCTTCAGCCTCGATCCCCAGCCATCGCGCCAGGTTCGTCACGGCGAACAACAGATCGCCCAACTCCTGCGGGCGTGTGGCGGCCGGGGCGAGGCGCAGTTCGGTCAACTCTTCTTCAACCTTGTGCCATACCCCGCTGATGTCCGGCCAGTCAAAGCCCACCCGGGCGGCCCGGCGTTGCGCGCTCTGGGCAAAGGCCAGCGCCGGCATAACCGCCGGTATGCCATCCAACATGGATTCCGTCCCGGCTCGCTCCTCGCGCTTGAGCGCCTCCCAGTTCGTCAGGACCTCGGTGGCATCGGTCACGGTGACCGAACCAAAGACGTGAGGGTGACGCCGCACGAGCTTGGCCGCGATCCCGGCGATCACTTCTCCCAGGGTGAATTCATCAGCCTCGGCGGCGATCTGGGCATGGAGCAATACTTGCAAGAGCAGGTCGCCCAGTTCTTCGCGGAGCCTGTCCGGGTCGTTGGCGTCCAGGGCAGCCAGGGCCTCGTAGGTCTCTTCCAACAGGTGCGGGGCCAGGCTCTGATGGGTCTGCTGGCGGTCCCAGGGGCAGCCACCGGGGGCACGGAGTCGGGTCACGATGCCTTGTAACGTCGAAAACGCCCGCAGATCGGTCAGGGGAGGCAAAGGCGGCACGTATAACGTGGTCAGGTGCTGGATCTCATCGTGGCGATCCAGCTCGTACAGAGGTACAGGCCGCAGGCGTTGCTCCGTGGTGCCGGCGGCCTGAACCAGGGTTACGACGTGCTCGTCGGGGTATAACTCCATGAGAGCCAGCTTGACGGCCGAGGCCAGGGCGCGCTGGTAGAGTTGCGCCACCAGCAGCGGGGTATGGGGGTCGAGGGTCAGGGGCGGGGCCCAAGGACCATCATGAGCGGCCAGGGTCGTGGCGTCCACCAGTTGCAGGCCGGCGGTCAGCGGGTCCAGTCCCAGGGCTGCGCAGGTGGCATCCACAAAACTCAGGCCCTCGACGAGGCGGACCGGGAGTTGGTGTTCGCGGGCGCCGGCCAGGATGCGCGTGACCGACTCTTCACCGATGAGGGGGTGACCGGGCACGGCATAGACCACGCCCAGGGGCTGGGCACCCAGCCGTAGCACCTCAGCGGCGATGGTCTCATACACGCTGGCAAAGTCTGGAGCGTGTTCGTAGACATGGTCGAAATCGTGCACGATCAGGTGGGTCGGCAGGGCCGCAACAGTGGGATGTCGCCGGGTGCGCAGGTATACCTCTGTCGCGGCCTCCAGGACCTGCCGGGCCGCCTGGGTTAGCGCGCCGGGGTCACCTGGCCCCAACCCCACGATGGTGATACCGGGCATGGGAGTCCTCCCGGGGGCATAAAATAACCCCGGCGGGATAATATGGGCCGGGGGGAATAAGTGCCCTGGAGCGGGTGACGGGGCTCGAACCCGTGACATTCTGCTTGGGAAGCAGACACTCTGCCAACTGAGTTACACCCGCCAGGCTTTTGCATCCATAAGTATACCACAAAGCCCGTCTTCATGCAAGCCCGTTACGGTTTGGTCCGGGGCCTGTTTCACCTCGTGCCTACGCTCCGTGTGGGCACGCAGCAGACGAGACCGCCGTTTCACCCTCGCGCAGAGCGTGGGGGCGAGCAAAAAGGGCACGCAGCAGAGGGGGTAGGAAACGAGGTCGCGCTATTTTCGGAGGGAACCATGGGCACAGCACGTGAACCACAGCCAGTCAAACTTGTCGTGGGGATGATCACGGCCGAGCCAATCTGGTTCGACGCGGCCCGGAAAGCGCTGACCACCAGTTATGGTCCGGTTGACTATGAGAGCCAGACGTTGCCCTTTGACCAGACAACGTATTATGATGCCGAGTTCGGCACGCCGCTCTGGCGAAGGTTCATGGCCTTCCAAAAGCTCATCGCCCCAGATGCACTCCCGGCCATCAAACACCATACCAATTCCCTGGAACAGACCTGGATCAGCGAGGGCCGGCGACGCATCAACCTGGACCCGGGTTACATTGCCCTGGGCAAACTGGTGTTGGCCACCACCAAAGACTACAGCCATCGCCTCTACCTGGGCCAGGGCATCTACGGTGAAGTCACCTTGAGTTATCGTGCCGGCACCTGGCAGGTGTGGCCCTGGACCTACCCGGACTATCGCACGCCGGCCTATCACGCTATCCTGAGCGAGATCCGCACTCTGTATCGCCAGCAGTTGCGAGGGTGTGGACCGGCGAGCGGCGCTTGATCGCGCGGCAGGGTCAGACCTCGCCTGGCTGATAGAAGGTCAGGGTCATGCGGGGCCTTCCCCGACCTGGCCCTGACGCAGGTCCAACAAGACCCCTACAGCGCCGACTATCTGGCCGGCTTCATCGCGAAAGACCGAGGCCCGGACCTCCATCGGGATGAGGGCCCCATCGCGGCGCATCACCATAGCCCCCTGGCACAGGGACGAGGCCCCCAGCCGCAAGGTCTCGCTGAACGGCGACGGCTGGCCGACCGGCAGACGCAAGATGTCTGTCACCGGCTTGCCCACCAGCTCCACCTCGCTATAGCCGGTCAGTCGGCGGGCCGCTTGATTGAACATCAATATGCGCTCCGCCGGGTCCACTGCCAGCACCCCACTGGGAATGTTTTCCAGGATCCGCTCCGTAAGCTCTTTGGCCGCGAACAACTCCTGGTTGGCAGCTCGCAATCGTTCAAACAGGCGCGCGTTTTCCACAGCGATGGTCATGGGAGCGGCCATGCTCTCCAGCAAAGACAGGTCCTGGTCGGTAAACGGCCCATCTAGTTTGTTCAGGACTTCCAACACGCCGATGACCCCTTCCCGGCCCCGTAAGGGTACGCATAGGATAGACCGGGTCTCAAAGCCGGTCTGTTCATCAATCGCGGCATAGAAGCGCTGGTCCTGGCGTACGTCGTTCACGATCACCGCTTGCTGATGCTGCGCTACCCAGCCGGCCACACCCTGTCCCATCGCCAGGCGAAAGGGCATTCTGGTCTTCTGGTAACTAAACGTGATGCTGAATTCCAGCTCCTGGGTCTGCTCGTCAATCAGGAACAACGTCGCCTCCTCCACCTGGATCGTGGACTTGATGGCCTGCATGACCATCTGCAAGACAGTGTCCAGGTCCAGCACGGAGATGATCGCCCGACTGATGTCATTGAGGGCGGCCAGTTGCTCGGCGCGTTTGCGGGCGGCCTCGAACAGGCGCACGTTCTCCAGGGCCGTCGCCACCTGGCTGCCCAGGAGGGTAAAGAACTCGATGTCGTTGGCCTGGAACAGGGGGCGCGCCAGGCTTTTGCCGATGACCAGGACCCCGATGGGAGTGCTGGCCACACGCAGGGCGACCAGGAGGGCGGCCTGTAAGGGGACCAGGCTGGACCAGGGTAAGGCGGTTCCATCAGCGAGGATGCTGGTCCGGGCGCCTGGCTGCGCCAGTTGGCCGATCAGGCCCTGTCCCACCGGGATGCGGATCTCTTGGGCCGCTCTGGCAGGCAGGCCGCGGGCCGCCTGCACCGTAAGCACGTTACTGGTCAGGTCTTTGAGCAACAAGACCGCCAGATCGGCCTGTCCCTCCCGGATCACCAGGTCCACCGTCTGCTCGCCGAGGCGCCGCAGATCGGTCTCGGTGACCAGGATCTGGTTCATGGCGAGCAGGGGCAACCAGGCCCGCAGGCGCATGGCCTCGCATCGCACCCGTTGCTTCTCCAGGACATTGCGGACCACTTCCAGCAGTTCTTCCGGCATGAACGGCTTGAGGACAAAGTCCTGCGCCCCCAGGCGCAGGGCCTGCACGGCGTTTTCCATGGTCCCAAAGCCGGTGATGATGATCACCGGTATCTCCGGGTCGCGCTCGCGGAGCTGGCGCAGCATGGTCAGACCATCCATATCGGGCATGTGGATGTCGGTCATGATCAGGTCCACGTGATGCTCGCGCAGCCATGCCAGCGCATCGGCGGCGCGATACATGCCACAGGTCCTGAACCCCTCTGTAGCCAGGATGTCCTGGCACAACTGCACGACCTCCGGCACGTCATCAATGATCAACGCGCTCAGTTCGGTCATCCCTTCTCTCCCAGTCTCTCATTGGACTTTCGCACACCACAAGGAGTAGAGGCTTTAGCCGGTCGTGCCCAAAGACCTGCAGGCTCGACCAGACAGGGTGACTGACCAGCAACCGCTTGCTTGCGGAAACCGGATCGCCGGGTTATAATAAACCCCGCCTATAGCCGGCGAGAGCTATTTGCCGCCGGTCGAAGGAGGAAAATCGTCTTGCTGCTCTTCCAGGCCCTTTACATCCTGGCTGGCACCGTACTCTCACTCTACGGCCTGAATAGCCTGGTGCTCACTATCCTCTATTGGTTACGATGCCGCCGGCAGGCCCCCATACCAGTCTTTACCGGCGACTGGCCCTTCGTTACCGTGCAGTTGCCGATCTATAATGAACGATATGTGGTGGACCGCCTGATCACGGCCGTCTGCGCTCTGGATTATCCGCGTGAGCGGCTGGAAGTCCAGGTGCTGGACGATTCCACCGACGAGACGTGCCAGATCGCCCAGGATGTGGTCCGTCGCTATCAGGCGGCCGGATTTCAGATTCGCTATCTGCCCCGGCAGGACCGCGCCGGGTTCAAGGCCGGGGCACTCCAGGCCGGGCTGGCCCAGGCGCAAGGTGAGCTGATCGCCATCTTTGACGCGGATTTCGTGCCCCCGGCCGATTTCCTGCGCCGCACCGTGCCAGAGTTCGCCGACGCGCGCGTGGGTTGTGTCCAGGCCCGCTGGGCGCATTTGAATGATGACTACTCCATGTTGACCCGCGCCCAGGCTCTGGGGCTGGATGGCTACTTTGCCGTGGAGCAGACGGCCCGGCATCTGGGCGGCACTTTTCTATGCTTCAACGGCACAGCCGGCGTCTGGCGGCGGGCCTGCATCGAGGACGCCGGCGGCTGGCAGGCCGATACCCTCACCGAGGACCTGGACCTGAGCTACCGGGCGCAACTGCGCGGCTGGCGGTTCGTCTACCGGCCTGATGTGGCCGTCCCCGGCGAGCTGCCGGTGCAGATGGACGCCTTCAAGCGACAACAGTCGCGGTGGGCGGCTGGCGGTTTGCAGTGCGCGCGCAAGATATTGCCCCGGCTCTGGCGCGCGCCGCTGCCGCTGTGGGTCAAAGTGGAGGAGACCCTGTACCTCACCCGGCACGCCTGCTATCCGCTGATCCTGTTCCTGGCCCTGTGTACCCTGCCGATGGTCCTGAACCCGGCCCCAGCGCTGGATTTCATGGCCGTCTTCCTGCTGGCCGCGCTGGGCGCGCCGCTGCTCTACCTGAGCGCGCTCGTGGCCCTGTATCCACGCTGGTGGATCCGGCTGCCGTACCTGCTCTTGATGGTAGTGGTGGGCACCGGCATCTCGCTGAACAACACCGGCGCGCTGTGGCGTGGGCTGTGTACCCGCCGGCTGCCGTTCCTGCGCACGCCCAAGTTCGGCGTGCGGCAGGCCGGGGAACGCTGGGCCGGGAACCGCTACGCCTTACGGGCCGGGCCAGTGGTCTGGGCCGAGCTGGCCGTGGGCGGCTACGTGACCGTGGCCCTGGCCCTGGCTTTGCACACCGGCCAGTTCATGCTGGCCCCCTGGCTGGCCTTCTATGCCCTGGGCTTTGCCTACGTGGCCGGGTGCAGCCTGTGGCAGACGCGGCAGGTGGCACAATAAGACCCCGGCGAGGGCTTGTCTTCGCCAGGGTTTTTTGTTTAATCCCACCCGGCGTCCTCCGGGAAGACGTTGACGTACTTGACGCTGGTGCGCGGCTCGGCCATCATCTCGGCCACCGCGTCGCGCCAGACCGGGTAGTGGGCCGTCTCCTTGTGCCGGTTGGCGTCCTCCGGCGTGCGATAGACTTCCACCAGGATAAAGCGGGTGGGATCATCTAGCTGCTGGATCACGTCAAAACGGGCCACGCCAGGTTCTTGAACACTGGCCCGGGCATTCACCAGCGTCGCCTCCCGAAACGCCTCCACGAACTCTGGCTTGACGTGCACATGCACATGGACGATGAACATGGAAACCCTACTCCTTGACTAGATTTCGGAAGCTGGAGACCAGTGAGTTTCAGGATTTAAATGATCCCAGGGTGTTCAGCGTGGGTAGTCACTCCAATGAGTAGTGATTATAAGCTCCGGGCCCAGGCAAGGGTATCCCTTGCCCCCTACTCCCGGGGTGTGGGGTTTGGCGACGGCGAAGCCGTCGCCAAACCCTTCAAAACCCTTTCTTCTCCCCCGCTGTGGGAGCAGCAGTTTTATCCATACTATACTTTCGCAGTTTTTGACCAACCGGGGTAGGGCAGCGCTAGACAGAACACTTCTCTTGACGTAAAATGGCATCCCATTCTTGGTCAGGAGGAAGGCCATGGCCGCTCTGG
>DAOTYG010000193.1:0-4720 GCA_034435155.1 Anaerolineae bacterium
TGAAAACACATTACACAGAGCTTCACGGAGCGTTTCACAGACGCTTCGCGCACAGAGGTTTTCTCGTTGTTTCTCTGTGAACCTCTGTGCCTTCTCTGAGTATCTCTGTGTAAAAGCGTAAAGCGTCATCCCCGGTAACATTGCCCATGAGTCAGGGCCACTCTGGGTTGCGGAGGGCGGCCAGCAGGGTGGTGATCGTCTGGCCCAGGACCGGATGGCGCAATTCTGGGGCGATGTCTGCCAGAGGCACGAGCACGAACGCGCGTTCGGCCAGGCGCGGATGGGGAATGGTGAGGTCTGGAGTATCCAGGATGAGGTCATCATAGAACAGGATGTCTATGTCAATGGGCCGGGGGGCGTTGCGGAAGGAGGGCCGGCGACCCAGAGCCGTCTCGATGGCCTTGATCGCCCGTAACAGGTCATGTGGCGCAAGTGCGGTCCTGGCACGACAGACGGCGTTCAAAAAATCTGGCTGATCGGGATAACCCACCGGCGCCGTCTCGTAGATCGGCGACAGGGTTATCACCTGCACCCCGGCCGCTTCCAGACTTTGGAGGGCTGCCCGCAGGTTTTTTTCCCGGTCGCCCAGGTTACTGCCCAATCCCAGATAGACAAGGGGCATGGGTCTCTCCCATAACGAGTAATCGTTCACCAGTAACCACTGGGTGTCACTCCGTTCGGTATGGATAAAACTGCTGCTCCCACGGCAGGTGAGAGGAAAGGGTTTTTAGGGGTTTGGCGGCGGCGAAGCCGTCGCCAAACCCCACACGCCGGGAGTAGGGAGCAAGGGATACCCTGGCCTGGGCCTGGAGCTTATAATCACTGCTCATTGAAGTGACTACCTAACCAGTGACAAGCAACCAGACATCAGGAGTAGAACGATGCCGATCTATGAATATCGTTGCAGCGATTGTCGGACACGGTTCAGCCTTCTGGTCTACCGGTTCGAGCCACCCGAGAACCCGCCTTGCAAGCGGTGCCAGGGCACCAATACGCGCCGGCTCATCTCACGGGTCGCTGTGGTCCGCTCCGAGGAGAGCCGCCTGGATGATCTGGCCGATCCCGGTATGTTGGACGGCCTGGACGAGAACGACCCGCGCTCTCTCGGTCGCTGGATGCGCAAGATGAGCGATGAGATGGGAGAGGACCTGGGCCCGGAATTTGACGAGATCGTGGGCCGCATGGAGGCCGGCGAAGACCTGCAAAGTATTGAAAAGCGCATGGAGGAGATGGGCCTGGGCGATGAGATGGGTGGCGCGGGCGACGATGGGTATAACTTTGCCTAGCCCGATCGGCTCAGTCGCCGGGGCCGCGCGCCAGCCACGTGAGCACCACCGCCAGTACCGCACCACCCACCAGGATGGCCGCCAGCTTGTAGATGGGGGCGGCCAACACCAGGGCCAGCCCGCCCATCAGCACCGTGAAGGCATAATACAACAGCACGATGGCCGGCTGCGATAGCCCGGCGTCCAGCAGCCGGTGGTGCAGGTGCTCCCGCGCCCCGCGCATGGGCGAGCGGCCCTGGGCGAGCCGGCGCAGGATAAGCCAGGCCACATCCAGGATGGGGATGCCCAACACCAATAGCAGCGTGGCCCCCTTGGTCCCGCCCACGATGGAGAGGGCACCCAGCAAAAAGCCCAACAGCGGCGCGCCACCCCCCAGAAAGATGCGCGCCGGGTGGAAATTGTAAGGCCAAAAGCCCACCAGTGCCCCGGCCAGCGCCAGCGGCAACAGGGCCACGCTGTATTGCCCCATGTTCAGGCTGTGCAGGCCAAAGATCACCGCCGCGATACCGCCCACGCCGACCGCCAGCCCGTCCAGCCCGTCCAACCAGTTCACGGCGTTCATGGCCCCCATCAGCCAGAAGATGGTAAAGGGCACGGCCAGGTAGACCGGGAACTCCCACGTGCCGTCCAGGGGATTGTTCACGCGCCAGATGACCACATCGGCGGCCACGGCCAACATCGCGGCCACGAGCTGCCCGCCAAACTGGACCCACGGCCCCAACTCCCGCCGGTCGTCCAGCACACCCAGGAGGAACATCACCGTGGCCCCGGCCAGGACCCCGGCCACGCGCATGAGTTCCAGCGGGTCCTCGGCGGTGACCACCCGGCTCCGCAGCAGGAGGGCCACACTCAGCCCGGCGCCGAACGCCACGTACAGGACCAGGCCGCCCAGGCGGGGCACCGGCGCGCGGTGCAGCTTCTTGGGACGCGCATCCGGCACGTCCACAAAGCCGTAACGCCGGGCCAGCCGCATGACCAGCGGCGTGATCGCCACCGCCACCGCCAGGGCCGTCCCGCACACCGCCAGGAAGACCCACCCTTCCGCCTTCATCCTTCCGCCTTCATCCTTCCTCTACGCCGTCCACAAACCGCACCAACTTGATCCCGGCCTCGGCCAGCATCTGCCGGGCCAGCTCGTCCGGGTAGTCGCCGTCATAGACGATGCGCCGGATGCCGGCGTTGATGAGCATCTTGGCGCAGAGCACGCAGGGCTGGAGGGTGATATAGATGTCGCTCCCGGCGATGCGCACGCCGTGGAGGGCCGCCTGGATGATGGCGTTCTGCTCGGCGTGGAGGCCCCGGCACAGCTCAGTGCGCTCGCCGGAGGGCACGTCCATCTGCTGGCGGATGCAGCCCACCTCCTCGCAATGGGCCAGGCCGGTGGGGGGGCCGTTGTAGCCGGTGGTCAGAATGCGCTTGTCCTGCACGATGACCGCCCCCACCTGGCGGCGCAGGCAGGTGGAGCGCCGGGCCACCTGGCGGGTGATGTGCATGAAATACTCGTCCCAACTCGGTCGTGTCATGGGCGTCACCCGGTTCCAAACTGGCGGTCGCCAGCGTCGCCCAGGCCGGGCACGATATAGCCCCGTGGTGGGTCATCCGGCCGGACCGGTTCCGGCGTCAGGTGGCTGTCAATCGCCGCGATATGAATGTCCACGTCCGGGTGGGCCTGGGTGAGCCGTTGCAGGCCCTCCGGCGCAGCGATGATCCCCACGAACTTGATGCGCTGCGCTCCCCAACCCTTAAGGATGTCCACCGCCGCCACCGCTGACCCGCCGGTCGCCAGCATGGGGTCCAGGATGAGGCAGACCTGCACCGTGGGATGGACCGGCAGGTTGTTGTAATATGCCACCGGCTCCAGGGTGCGGTGGTCCCGGTACAGGCCCAGATGCCACACCTCCGCCGAGGGTAGCAGTTCCCAGATCCCCTCCACCATCCCCAGGCCGGCCCGCAAGATGGGCACCAGCCCGATCTTTTCCTGCAAAGTCTGGCAGTGCGCGACGCCCAGGGGGGTGATCACCTCCACCGGCTCCAGGGCCAGGTCCATCGTGGCTTCGTAGGCCAGGAGCATCGCCAGCTCGCGGACCAGCTCGCGGAACTTTTTGGGTTTCGTATCTGTGCGGCGGAGCAGGCTGAGCTTGTGTTTGACCAGGGGGTGCCGGGATTCAAAGATGCGGGACATGGAACCTCCAATTGCGGATAGCAGATTGCGGATAGCAAATTGCAGATTGCAGATGGCAGATGGCAGATTGCGGATTGCAGATGGCAGATTAGAGGGGCAGATACAGGTGGAGCTCGTCGCGGACGGGGATGCCGGCGAAGCCGACCAGTTCCTACCCATGATGGTCTGCCACCAGGCCGGGCATCAGACCGGTCAGTTGGAATCCGTGTTGCTGATACAGGGCCAGGGCCGGCAGGTCGTCGTTGGTGGTGGCCACGCGCACCATGTCCAGCCCCTGAGCCTGGGCCGTGGCGATGGCGGCCTGTAGAAGGCGTTTCCCGATGCCGATCCCCTGATGTGACGGCCATACGTTTAGCATCACCAGGGTCATCCCGGCTCCCTCGACGGCATAGACCAGGCAGCCTACCACCTCGCCCGCATCGTCGGCCACGAACGCCGGCAATGCCAGCACATCATATATCTGCCCCAAGCACTCCACCTCCGTCTCCTCCCAAAAGTGGAGGGCCAGGGCCTCGATGGCCGGCCGGTCGGCCGGGGTGGCCGGGCGGACGAGCGGCACGCGGTCTGGCGTCGGGGCCACCGGCCGTTCGCCTTCTTTCACCACCAGCAGGCGGGCGTGAGCCGGGCAGACCGGCGCACCGGTCACGGCACACCGATAGACGGCGGGCGCAGCGCAATGCCTGCAATAGATGTCTGGCGCCATAAACCGCCCTTTCAGGCTGGCGGCGGCTAAGAAAGCCGCCCTACCTACTGAGCTGGCGGCTAAGAAAGCCGCCCTACTGAGCTGGCGGCTAAGAAAGCCGCCCTACTGAGCTGGCGGCTAAGAAAGCCGCCCCGAGCTGGCGGCTAAGAAAGCCGCCCTACTGAGCTGGCGGCTAAGAAAGCCGCTGGCGGCTAAGAAAGCCGCCCTACTGAGCTGGCGGCTAAGAAAACCGCCCTGAGCTGGCGGCTAAGAAAACCGCCCTGAGCTGGCGGCTAAGAAAGCCGCCCTACTGAGCTGGCGGCTAAGAAAGCCACCCTGAGCTGGCGGCTAAGAAAGCCGCCCTACTGAGCTGGCAGCTAAGAAAGCCGCCCTGAGCTGGCGGCTAAGAAAGCCGCCCTACTGAGCTGATTTTTCCATTCGTGGTAACTGCTCACCTACCCTGTTCAAGTGTCATTCTGAGGCGCGAAGCGCCGAAGCCTGCCCTGAGCGAAGCCGAAGGGAATCCCGCACTTACAGGTCAGAAACGTGACTCTTCGCGCCCCTTCGCTC
>DAOTYG010000194.1:0-8788 GCA_034435155.1 Anaerolineae bacterium
CGGACATTTTCGCAAGTTTCATCACGAATGACCCGAATCTGGCAAATCTCACGAATGTTTTTCATACCAATTCGTGTCATTCGTCCATTCGTATCATTCGTGATTGAAAAGTGTCCGGTAGTGAAGGCAGGCTATTACGAACAAACGTTCACCAGGGAGGGTCTCATGTCTACAGTTCTGATCTACGATCCTTTGTATCTTGCTCATGATACGAGTGGGCATCCAGAGAACAGCCGGCGCCTCACCACCGCCCTGGCCGTGCTGGAACGCGAGGGGCTGCTGGAGCGCCTGGCGCGCCCGGCGGCCCGTGATGCCACCCTGGCCGAGATCGAAGCCATCCACGAGCCAGACTATATCCGCCACGTGCAGCGCGTGGCCGAACGCGGCGGCGGCTGGCTGGACGGGGACACCTATGTTGTCTCCGCCAGCTATGAGGCGGCCTTGCGCGCCGCTGGCGGCCTGCTCACCGCAGTAGAGCAGGTATTGAGCGGCACCGCCGCCAATGCCTTTGCCCTGGTGCGGCCGCCCGGTCATCACGCCCTGGCCGGCCGGGGCATGGGTTTCTGTCTCTTCAACAACGTGGCCATCGCCGCACGCTACGCCCAGGCCACGTATGGCCTGGAACGGGTGATGATCGTGGACTATGACGTGCACCACGGCAACGGCACGCAAGATGTCTTTTACCGCGACCCCAGCGTGCTCTACCTGAGCACGCACCAGTACCCTCATTACCCCGGCACCGGTTATTTCAGCGAGATCGGGGAGGGGCCGGGAGCCGGCTACACGGTGAACGTGCCCTTGCGCCTCGGCGTCGGTGATACCGGGTTCGCCGCCATCTGCGCGGAGATCATCGCCCCGGTGGCCCGCCGCTTCCAGCCAGAGTTGCTCCTGGTCTCCGCCGGCTTTGATGCCCACTGGTCAGACCCGTTGGCCGGACTGGCCCTCTCCATCGCCGGGGGCTACTTTCCCCTCGCCCAATGTCTGGTGCGCCTGGCGGACGAGCTGTGCCAGGGCCGGCTCGTCTACACCCTGGAAGGCGGCTACGAGCTGGAGGCGGTAGGCTATAGCATCGCGGCCACCTTCCGCGCGCTCCTGGGCGATACGCAGGCCACCGATCCGCTGGGGCCCTCACCCCGCCCCGAACGCCCGGTGGACGACATCATCCAGACCGTCAAACGCACTCACAACCTCTGAATCATCCGTCAAACGTCAAACGTCAAAGACGTATGACGCCTGACGTATGACGCCTGACGTTTGACGCCTGACGTAGCCCTTGCTTTCACCAGAGGAATGATGTAAAATCTCGCTCCGGCACTTTGAACGTGGAGGTGTTGCGAGTATGCCTACGTACGAATATGAGTGTCAGGACTGTGGCATTCATTTCGAACGTCGTCAACGGATCACCGAAGAACCGCTGAAAACCTGTCCAGAGTGTAAAGGTCCGGTGAAACGGGTGCTCTACCCGGTGGGAATCGTGTTCAAGGGTTCCGGCTGGTACGTGACCGATCATCGGCGCCCCCAGCCGGTCGGCGATAGCGAGCCGAGCAGCAAAAAGTCAGAGGAGACCAGGACCTCATCCACGGCGACCTCGGACGAAGAGTAAACAGACCATGCGCGCCGTTGTGCAGCGAGTAAGTCGCGCCGCCGTTCGGGTGGACAACCGCGAGATCGCCGCCATCGGGCCGGGCCTGGTGGTCCTGGTGGGCGTGGCCCACGGTGACACCGAGGCCGAGGCCCGCTGGCTGGCCGACAAGATCGCCCACCTGCGCATCTTTGAAGACGAAGCGGGCCGCTTCAACCGCTCCACCCTGGACGTGGGCAGCGAGGTCCTGGTGGTCTCCCAGTTCACCCTGTTGGGCGATGCCCGGCGTGGCCGGCGCCCCGACTTTACGGCCGCCGCCACGCCGGACGTGGCCGAGCCGCTCATCGCTCGCCTGGTCGAGTTCATCCGCCAGCACGGGCTGCGGGTGGTCACCGGGCAGTTCCGCGCCTACATGCAGGTGGAGATCCACAATGATGGCCCGGTGACCCTGATCCTGGACCGCGTGCCGGCCGATTGACCGGCGGTAACTGCTCAGCCTGTACCCTCCCGCAGGTTCGAAAACCAGAACCTGCGGGAGGGTGAGCAGTTACGACCGGCGTTATTGTACACCAGGCCGGCGTGTTTGGCAATCGGACTATGGTACTAACTTTTCTCGACGGGCGAAAGGAATCAATCTTGACCGTCGTGTGGACTACAGGTGACGCCCGATGACCCGGTATACTACCGCCCGATCCAGAAAAGCCACACCGCCGCCAATTACCCAGCTGAAAAGGAAAAAGATCATTGCCTTCGGCTGGTACGGCGGCAAGTATTCGCACCTGGATTGGCTACTGCCCTTGCTGCCACCTTGCCATCACTACTGCGAGCCCTTTGGCGGATCGGCCGCGGTTCTGCTCAATCGCCCGCCGTCGCCGGTAGAGACGTACAACGACCTGGACGGTGAGGTGGTCAATTTCTTTCGCGTGCTGCGCGACGACAAGGACCGATTGATCGAAGCCATTGGCCTCACCCCATTTTCGCGCGAGGAGTTTGCCCTCGCTTGCGAGATTGACCCTGATCTCAGCCCGTTAGAACGCGCGCGACGGTTCTTTGTGCGCGCGCGGCAGGTGCGCACTGGCCTGGCGCAGACGGCCAGTCTTGGTCGGTGGGCCAACTGCAAAAACACCAGCCGGGCCGGGATGAGCGGAGCGATCAGCCGCTGGCTGGGCAGCATCGAGGAGCTACCCGAAATCGCCGAGCGGCTGCTACGGGTGCAGATTGAGAACCGGCCAGCGTTGGACGTGATCCGGCTGTACGATGGACCCGACACGCTCTTCTACTGCGATCCACCTTACGTCCATCTCACGCGTGGTGATAGCACCGCCTATGGCTATGAGATGACAGATTACGAGCACCGGGCACTGGCGGAGGTGTTAAACTCCGCCCGGGGCTTGGTCGCTATCTCCAATTATCAATGCGCGCTCATGGATGAATTGTATCCCGCGCCCAAATGGATCAAGACCGTGGCCCCGGAGAAAACCATCCATTCCACCAAAGATACCCGCGTGGAAGCCCTATGGACGAACTACGATCCGTGGATGCAGGGCACAGGTATGCGGAGGCTATTTGGGAGGCTATGAGTAATCCAGCTCAGATTCTTGAGCAAGCACTTTCCCGTTCCTCCTCCAATCTCACCGCGCCGGTGTTAGACGATGCGGAAGTACTGGAGAGAACAGAGTATGTCTGTCGTTGTCTGAGCAATCGCGCTGGGGTGCGTTTGCTGATGGCCTGCCTGCTGGCGAAGATTGACCGCCCGGATGTGGACCCGCGCAAGCCCTACACGGAGATTGGCGACCCCGACGCTTTCTCCGGCCGTGCTTATGACGAGGCATACATCACGCACTTCATCAACGAGCACAACCTGCCTTGCAACACAACAACAGCTTTCCTGACGCCAGCACTGCGGAACATAGACCGGCCTCTCACGATGGATGTAGAACTGGTGGGGCGGCCTCGACAACTCTACGTATACACCTTGCAACTCCTGGAGGATGTGCATACCGGGCGAGTGTCAGCGAAAGATCTATTGGCCGAAGTGATTCGTGTCCTCCTGGTTATGCGCAATGAAAAAGCCGAGCGGATGGCGACACTTCTCGCCGGGCTGCGACATGCGGAAGATGCCATGTCACTCTCATCCGAAGCGATCGTTAAGCTAATTGAACAACATCTCAGTTGCAAACATTCGAGTCGTTTGCCCGTACTGATCGTCGCCGCTGCATATCAGGCGGCCGGGGAAAGAATTGGGGAACGTTTATTGCCATTGAAGAGACACACCGCAGCGGATAAACAAACCGGTGCTCTGGGGGACGTGGAAATCTGCCTGGTGAACGAGGACAGCGTGGTGACGGTCTATGAAATGAAGATGAAGCGCGTCACCATAGATGACATTGATCGGGCACTTCAGAAGGTTGCCGCCGCTGCCGGGCATATCCACAACTACATCTTCATCACAACCGATCTGATTGACGACAACGTGAGAGCATACGCAGCAGAGGCGTATGAAAAAACCAGCGGAACTGAGATAGCCATCCTGGACTGTATCGGCTTCTTGCGGCATTTCCTTCACTTCTTCCACCGTCTGCGGGCCGATTATCTGAATGCATACCAAACGTTGGTGCTGGCTGAGCCCGACAGCGCGGTCAGTCAACCGCTCAAAGAGGCGTTCCTGGCCCTGCGTCAGGCCGCAGAGGCCGAGGTGTAACCGAGGCAGGTCATGACCGACGTCTTGCTCTGGTGGCTGGCGTTGGAAGGGCTGGGTTTGCTCGTCCTGCCCCTGGCCGCCAGCCTCTTCCAAACCCTGCCCGACCGGGGCTATCCCCTGGCCAAAGCCCTGGGCCTGCTGGTCACGGGCTATTTCTTTTGGCTGTCCTGCACCCTGGGCGTGCTGGAAAACACCCAGGGGGCGATCTTGCTGGTGGCCCTGGTCCTGGCGGCCGGCTGTTGGCTCCCCAACCGGACCTGGCGGCAGCGCGCGCTGGACGTGTTCCGCGACCAATGGCGGCTGATCCTGGCCACGGAGGTCCTCTTCACGCTGGCTTTCCTGGCCCTGGTCGGCCTGCGGGCCTATAACCCGGAGATCCTCGGCACTGAGAAGCCGATGGATTTCGCCTTCCTCAACGGCATCCTCCGTAGCCGTCAATTCCCACCCCTGGACCCCTGGATGAGCGGCTACGCCATCAGCTATTATTACTTTGGCTACCTGCTGATGGCGATGCTGACCCGGCTCACCGGCGTCCTGCCCGGCATCGCCTTCAACCTGTCCATCGCGGCAGTGTTCGCGCTGACGGCCGGCGGCACATGCAGCCTGGTCTACAACCTGGTGGCCGGCCGCGGGGGCCGGCCCGCGACGGCGTTACTGTTCGGCGCGTTGGGGGCATTGTTCGTGACCACCCTGGGCAACCTGGAGGGGTTCCTGGAGTTCGCTTATGCCCAGGGCTGGGGCAGTCCAGACTTCTGGCGGTGGCTCTATGTGGCCCCGGACGCTGGCGGCCTGTATCCCCCTCGCCTGCCCACCGGCAGCATCCCCACCGACAACTGGTGGTGGTGGCGGGCCTCGCGGGTCATTCCCGGGGCCATTGACGAGTTCCCGTTCTTCAGCTTCTTATTGGCTGACCTGCACCCGCACGTGATGGCGTTGCCCTTCGGGGTGCTGGTATTGGCCCTCGGGCTGGCGGTGTTGCGCGCGCCCGCTCAGCGGGGGTCTGAGACCCCCGCTGAACACGGAACGTGGCGCCGGCTCTGGCCGGCCGATCTGTCCCCGTGGGCCCCACTGGTGGTGGGGGCATTGTTTTTCCTCAATGGCTGGGATTTTCCGGTCTACGGCCTGCTGCTCATCGCGGCTTATGCGGCCAGGGTCTGTGGCCCGGCCGGCCCGTGTGGTTGGACATGGCTGCGGCAGGTGACCCACTATGCCGCCGTGTTGATAGCTCTGAGCGTCGCTTTCTACCTGCCATTCTATCTCAGCCCGCGCATCCAGCCCCAGGGCATCGCGCCGGTGCTGGGCCACTACACCTCGCTGGTGCACCTGTTCATCTTCTTCGGGCCGTTCCTGGTCCCATCGGTGGCCCTGGTACTGGACGGCTGGCGGCGGTCGCGAGGCAGGGGCCTGCCCGGCAACTTTGGCTCCCTGGTCCTCATCGTGCCGGTGATCCTGGCCCTGGCCTGGACGATGGCGATCCTGGTGGCCGGCGTGGCCGGCCTGGTGCCGGCCGACCAGCGTCCGGTCATCACCGCGCTCATGGCCAAGCCGTTACACCTGGCGTTCTATACACTCCTGAGCATGGCCGCGTTGGGGGTAGCCCTGCGTGTCGCCCTGAGGCCGACGAACGACGATACAGGGAACCACACCGCCGATCGTTTCGTCCTCATCCTGATCGCCCTGGTGTCCCTGCTGCTCCTCCTTTGCGAGACGTTCTATATCCGCGACGTGTTCAGCAGTCGTATGAACACGGTGTTCAAGTTCTACTACCAGGCGTGGGTATTGCTGGCGGTGGCGGCGGCGTATGGCCTGTACATCATCCCCCGACGCTGGCCGCGTTGGGCCGGGCTGACGGTGGAAATCATCTCTGGCGTGCTGATCCTGGCCGCGTTGGCCTACCCGTTGATGGCCGTGCCCAGCAAGGCCGGCGACTTCCAGGGGCCACCCACTCTGGACGGCACCGCTTGGCTGGAAGGCCCCTACCCCGGCGATCTGAAGGCCATCCGCTGGCTGAACGAGCACGTGCCCGGTGCGCCGGTCATCCTGGAAGCCGTCGGCGGCGAGTGGGGCGACTACAGCCACATCTCGGCCATGACTGGCCTGCCCACGGTGCTGGGCTGGCCCGGGCACGAGTGGCAGTGGCGCGGCGAATATCCTTCGCAGCGGGAGGCCGACGTGAAGGCCATCTACGAGGGCGATGTGGCGACGGCCCGGGCCTTGCTGGCTCAATACGACGTGACCTACGTCTATGTGGGCACCCTGGAGCGACGGGATTATCCGGCCGAGTCACTCGCCAGGTTCGCTGAGTTTATGGACGTGGTGTATGACCAGGACGGGGTGACGATCTACAGGCGCAGGTAGCTGGTCACTTTTTCCGAGGGCGGCGGTGAGCCTGGCGGGGAACTACTCGGCCCGCCGGGTCCCTGACGGTGGGGATGGTCAACGGGCCTGCCGGAAGGGCGGCCACCGTAGCCCCCGGTCCATGGCGTTCCAGCAGTCGGCGCACGGTGGCAGCGATGTCGCGGCAGGGGATGAGATGGGCGCGCCGAATGTCCTCGTCGGAGAGGCAATGGCTATACAGGTGTACCTCGGCGTGGAGGCAGAGCTGGGCATGGAGCTGCGCCTCCCACTGGTCATGTAGCCGGAAGCCGGGCGCCAGCACGCGGTCCAACAACTCCCGGGGCGAGGCGGCCTCGTACAGGAGCCGTTTGTACTCGCCATGATCGGGGATGCCGTCCCAGCACTCGGCGGCCAGGATGATACTGCCACCCGGTTTGACGATGCGGGCCGCCGCCGACATGCCCTTCACGGCCTGGTAGAGGTTGAGGTCCAGGGGATAGCCGGCGTTGGTGACAAGCACGATGTCAAAGGGGGTCGGGACCATGACCCACGCGCTCTGGCGGACCAAAGCTGCGCCGACCCGATGCGCCGCCAGCCAGTCCCCGGCAAAGACGCCGGTGATGGCCCGGTCCTGGTTCAGCGTCACGTTGAGCAGAAACGTGGGCCGGGTCCAGGCGGCGACCTCCCACATCTCTTCCCAGATAGGGTTGCCCTCTGTGACGCCCCACGTGGCCTGGGGATGGGCGATCATGGCGGCCTGGTGGTTATCCAGGATGGTGTCCATGCCCGCGATGCCGGGGAGGACGGCCTTAGGGCCGCCGGAGAAGCCGGCAAAGATGTGCGGCTCGATAAAGCCGGTGAGGATACGCGCCGAGGCGTCCAGGTAGACCCGGTTAATCCAGACCTCGTGACCGAAACGGGTCACACCCAGCCGGACCATCTGGTCCTTGTCCCACGGGTCGTGCTGGAGGATGGGATACCGGCCGTAGACGGCGTCGCCCAGCATCCGCCGCAGTTCGTCCCCGGTGTTGGGCCGGTGCGTGCCCAGGGCGTTGATGAGGGTGATGCGCTCCGGCGGGACATGATCCAGTTCGGCCAGCAGGACCGGCAAGACCCGCTCATTGGGCATGGGCCGGGTCAGATCGCTGAAGACGATGGCGACGGTATCGTGTGCGCTCACCAGCTCCCGCAGCGGGGGCGTGCCGATGGGGTGACGCAGGGCATGTTGGATGGCCGCCGGTTCGTCGGGCAGGCCGGGCACGACGTGCGGCTCCAGCACCGTGACCTCCTCTGGCAGATCAACCCACAACCCCTCACGCCCATACGCCAATCGAATCCGCATGTATCCACCTGCCGTTTAGGTCGCCGGTCACAGGTCGCCGGTCCCACGCTTCACGTGTTACGATTCACGCCATCGCTTCGTAGATGACACCACCCAGTCCCCCCACCAGGGTGGAGATGGCCGCATCCAGCGGGGCCAGGCCGGCCATGCAACAAAGCCCCGCCAGCCCCAGGCCGCCGGTGGCCGCCCCCACCAGCACGTTCACGGCGAAATAGGTGAGGATGTCCAGCCCGGCCAGGGCCACGCCGGCCAGCAACCCCAGCGCGAAGGCCGAGTCCACACGCCTCGACTGCCTGGCCCAGCGCACGGCCAGCGCCCCGGCGACGCCATAGACGACGAGTTGCACCGGGTAACAGAACGGGACCAGCAGGCCCAGCGACCCGAAGGACAGGATGGCAAAGACCAGGATGGCCGGCCAGCAGGTGAGGGCCGCGCGCAGAGAGGGGTGCAGGGTGGCCCACTCCGCCTGCAAGCGCGCCCCGTAGGTGGGCGGGGCCTCGAGGCGCACGACGCCGGGGACCAGGGCCGGGGCTGGTTCCACCGGCCCCGGCTCCGGCAGAGCCGGCGGCGCGGCCGGCTCCAGGTTGTGCTCCACAGATGTGTCGGTCATGACGAACTCCCTTCTGGCGCGGGTCGAGACCCACGCCGGGCCAGGAAACCCGCCCGGCCAGACCGTAGGGCGGCTTTCCACAGCCGCCTTGTGACGGGTAAGAAACCCGCCCTGCTTGCCGGGCCTTCGAGACGGGCCTCAAAGCAGAAAGATGCCGTTCTCCCGGCACGCCTGGACCATCTCCGGCGGCCAGATGCTCACCTGGATCTCCCCGAT
>DAOTYG010000195.1:0-10991 GCA_034435155.1 Anaerolineae bacterium
TCATTCTGAGGAGCGTTTTTTGCGACGAAGAATCTCGTTGGTGTGAAAACGAGACCCTTCGCTTCGCTCAGGGTGACAATCCGAGTACCCAGATCGCAGAGGGCTGAGCAGTTACAAAAGTAAAACGTAATACGCGCTACGCACTACGCACTGGGACCGCCTTCCAGAAATAGCCGGTAAAGCCCCGCTTTTTGTCCACATAATGGCGACGAAAGGCCATCTGGACCGGCAGCCCCACCCGGAGGTCATCCAGCGTGCAATCGGTAAAGTCGGCCATCAGGCGACCACCGCCCTCGAACTGGACCATGCCATAGATGGCTGGCGGGTCCACAGAGACAGCCAGCATGTCGCCGGTGAAACTCTTGATGGTGGCCGGCACCTCAGCGAACTCATAGTCCACCTGGGAATGCATGGCCCGGCAGTCCGGGTTCACGCAGATGTCGGCCTGGGGATACTGGGGCGTGCCGCAAACGGTGCAGCGACCTCCTACCAGGCCCAAGATCATCTTGCGTTTGCGCCAGAGAGTGGTCAGGGCTGTCTGGTCTGGGGCCTCGGCGCGGATGCCCGTCTCGGTCTCGATGAGGTCACGGAACTTGAGGAACTTGATATAGTTGTCGGTAGGCTGTTTGTTTGCCAGGGCCCCCTTGATACCGGCCCGGCCCGGGAGGCTGGCGAGATGCTCCGTCACCTGGAAACAGAGGGCATCGCAGCCCTGGCCGAAACTGGCGACCACGAGGCGTTCACCGGGTCGGGCCTGCTGGAGCGCGTGGACGAGCATGACCAGGGGATGGGCTGCCCCGGTCTCGCCGCAGACCGCGTACAGGCTATCGGCCACCTGGTCCGGCCGGGCGCCGATGGCCCGGGCGATCCCGGCGCGCTCTCGCTCAAAGCAGCACGGGTAGATGAGCCGGTCCACCTGGCCGATGGTCAGACCCAGCCTGTCCAGCAGGCCGGCGACGGCCTCCGGGATAAGGCGAGCATAACCCTCATCGCGGACCCAGCGTTCCTCCCAGGTATAGTCAAAGCGATGGCCAGCCCCCCGGTAGTGGTCCACAAAGTCATAGGACACCGAATGCGCGCCCAGGAACTCAGCGACGACGTTCTCGCGCCCCAGGAGCAGGGCGGCTGCACCGTCACCGAACCACAGCTCGTAAAAGGAACCGGCCCGGGCCTCCCGCCGGTCCGTGGCCACCACCAGGGCCATTTTCCCGGCCTGGACCGCCTCCAGGGCGGCGATAAGGGCGGTGGTGCCGGCCTTGAGGGCGGCGGTGAAATCGGCCGTGACCATGTCCGCGCGCAGGTTCAGGGCCGTCGCCGCGATGCCGGCGTTGAGCCGATCCGCAAACGGCAAGGTTGTCGAGGCCAGGTAGAGGGTGTCCACCCGACTTTTGTCCAGGCCCCGCAGGCAATCCCGGGCGGCGGCCACTGCCATGGTCAGGCTGTCCTCGTCCCAGTTGCAAAACGAACGTTCGCCCTGGGCAGCCGTGGCCAGGGCCGGATTCAGCCAGCCGATATGCTGGTAGATGCTCGCCCGGCTCAGCCGCAAGCGGGGGATGTAACCACCGTAAGACACAATGCCGATCATTTTTCCTCCTATGGCCCCGTGGCCGGTCAGGGCGGCGGGGCGATGTTCACCAGGCCAACCACGATAGCCTCCCCCAGGCGTTGCATGGTCTGGGCATTGTACATACCAACGTAGAGGGTATATGGACCGGGCGGCGTGTTGGCCGGCAAAACGATGGTATGTTCATCCGTCAGGACCTCGCCGGGAACCCAACTGGTGGTAGGGCACTGCCCCAGACAAGGCAGATCATCCTGCTGCGGTCCCAGCCGTCCCTGGGAGTCTACCAGGTGACAGAACACCGTATAAGAGGTGGTCATGGACTGAGTACATTGCCAGTATAGGACCACCCGCAGGCTACTGCCAGCCCGGGGGACAGATGAGTCGTCGGCTGATTTCAGATCATATCCCAACAGGCGCACCCCGTCAAGCTGGACTGACAAGGGCCGGGCGATGAGCGGCACCTGGAAGTTGTGTGGCCGGCCGACCACCGGGATTGTTCCCAGGTCTGCACCATCCGCCAGGGGCAGGAACCACCAGCGCACCGGGATCAGAGAGCCACCGGGCTGGCGCAAAGCGACCCGCAGGCGGTAGTGACTATCGCTGGCCGTGGCCGGGATCAGGAGCACATGCATCTGGCGCCGCAGCTCGCCGGCGGCCCCCTCCAGAGGCATGTCGCTCTCGGTCACCGGGTTGCCGGTGGCGTCCCGCAACTCGACCACGGCCCGCAAGCCGGGTGCCGGCGGGACAAGGCATTGCCAGAGCAGGTCCACCTGGAACGGGTCGCCGTCCCGGGCTGTGGGATTGCGCAGCCCGGCTCCCAACAGCCGCAGGCCGTCAAAGTCGGCCTGGACTGGCCGGTCCAGGGCCAGGTCATCAGGGGCCGGGGTCTGAGTGCTGGGGAGGACGCGGAGCTGTACCGGGACCGGGGCCTCCGGCAGTTGGCCCGGCGCATAGACCTGCACGTCCAGGGTGTATTCGCCCGGCGGCGTGCCCCATGGCACCAGCAGCAGGCGCCGATCCCGCACTTGCTCCCCAACCGGCCAGGTGCTGGTGGGATAGCGGCCGGCCAGTGGCTCACCGTCCTGCTGACCCCAGACGCGCCCGTGGGCATCTCGCAGGCGCAGGGAGACGCTATAGTCGTCGTTAGTCCGGCCCACGGCCTGCCAGTAGAGGTCCACCGGGATATTGGCCCCGGCCTCTACAGTGGCTGGGATGTCCAACCCCAGCAAGACCAGCCCCTCATGGTGAGAGCCGATAGGATGGGCCGGACCGGCCGACCCCGGCGCGCCGGGGGTCAGGTAACGCAACAGATGCACCTGGCCGAACCAGCCCTCCCAGACCCGCGTGGTGTGGTGATTCAGCCACTCTTCCACGGCGTTGTCCGGGTCGCCGGCCGTGTTGCCGTAGAGGCACAGCCAGATGGCCGGGTGGCGCCCGGCCACGGCCGCGATGCTGGCCTGGGTGCGGGTCCGATCGGGCAGTTGGCCTTTCTCCGGGATGCCACACCTGGCCAGAGGGCCGGGGTTGTAATAGTCGAACATGCTGTCCTGCCACCAGGCATTGAGGACCAGGACCTCATCAGATGCGCTGTTATGGCGGATCGTGGCCGCGACAGCCCGGTAATCATCGCGGGCGTAAACGGCGTTGTGGTAGTTGTTGTGCAAAGAAAAGCCAGCGGAGAGGGTGACCAGGAATAGAAGGCCAGCATAAAACGTCAAACGTGAAACGACGCCTGACGCCTGACGTTTGACGCCTGGTGGCTGCCGAAAGCGCGCTGGCAGCAGAGCCATCAGGCCAGCCGCCGCCAGGAGGTAATAGGCCGGCGTGGCGACCAGGAGATAACGCGGCAAAAAGGGGGGAAAGCGCAGGTTGACCAGCCAGGCAACCAGGACCGGCACGCCCAGCCAGCACGCCAGCAATATGCGGTTACGTGTGCCTGGTGTCAGCAATCCAAACAGGGCCAACGCCGCTAACGGCAGCGAGAGCCACAGGGCCAGGCCCGGGTCCATCGTGGGGCCGAGACTGAAGGTCTCCAGGCACAAGCGCAGGGCCGTAAGCAAGTCCACTGAGGCAAAGCCAAAGGCTGGCGCGCGCAACCGGAACGATTCCAGGACGCGTGGCGCAGCATAGGCGGCCCACGGCGCAAACAACACTATGGTCCCGACCTGGGCCAACACCCAGCGACGAACCAGGGGGCCGACGCGCTGGCGATCATATACAACACGTAAAACGTAAAGCGTAGCGTAGACGTTCTGGGCCAAGATCAGCAGTGCAAAGTAGTAAAAAGTCCAGAGACCGGCGGCGGTAATCAGGACGTAGGCAGCAAAGGCGGGCCAATCTGCTCCTGTGCCCATTTGCCCCTTTGCCCATTTGTGCCAATCCAGAAGCCGCACCATGCCATAGACCGATGCCAGGCCCAGGGCGGTGACGAGGATATGCATCCGGGCCTCTTGCGCGTAGTAAACGTGAAGGGGCGCGATAGCGGTCAGGAATGCGGCCAGGAGACCGGCCAGCCGGCCGGGTATTCGCCGACCCAGGGCATAGGTCAGGGCCACGACCAGGAGGCCACAACTCACGGAGACGAACCGCAGGGCAAACTCGGTTCGCCCGGCACCCAGTATCCAGAAGTGCAGGAGCACGTAGTACAGGGGAGAATGGTCAGCAACGATGTCGGATAAGATAGTCGGCAGGGATTGGCCGGCCAGGTGGACGCTATAGCCCTCATCGCTCCAGAGGCTCTGGGTGCCCAGGCCGTAGACGCGCAGGGCGAAAGCCCAAAGGAGGATGAGACCCAGGGCTATCACCATCCAACGGCCATGGCGAGGGCTTTTCGGCAGGGTATCGGCATTCATTACGGCACGATGCGGGTGCCGGTCTCGCCGGCCAGGGCGCGCTCGATATTCTCCGGGTTCGTGATCAGGGCCTCTTTGCCGCCGGCCTCCAGAAACCAGATGACGGCCTGGATCTTGGGCTTCATGCTGCCAGGTTGGAAGTGGCCCTCGGCCATGTACCTTTTCGCCTCAGCCACGGTCATCACGTCAATATCTCGTTGATTCGGCTGGCCGTAGTTCAGGGCCACTTTCTCCACGGCAGTGGAGATGAGGAACAGGTCGGCGCCGATACTGCGGGCCAGTAACGATGAGGCATAGTCTTTGTCAATGACGGCCGCTGTGCCCACCAGGTGGCCCTGCTCGTCCCTGATCACCGGGATGCCGCCGCCTCCCACCGTAATGACCACAAAACCCCTGTCCAGCAGTTCCTTCACTGCATCGCGTTCCACCACCTCCTGGGGCAAAGGTGAGGCCACTACCCGCCGCCAGCCACGCCCGGCGTCCTCCACCACGTTCCAGCCCTCGGTCTCGCGCCGCTGCAGGGCGTCTTCCCGGCTCATGAAACTACCGATGGGCTTGGTGGGGTTTTGGAAGGCCGGGTCGTTCCGGTCCACCAATACCTGGGTCACCACAGTGACCGCCTGCTTGTTCAGCCCCCGGCGGCGGAACTCGTTATACAGGTTCTGCTGGAGCATGTAGCCGATGGCGCCCTGGGTGTCGGCCCCACAAAAGTCCAGTGGGACTTCGTGCAGTTCGTGGCGGGCCAACTCGCTACGGCGCAGGATAAAACCCACCTGGGGGCCGTTACCGTGCCCGATGGCCACGTCCCAGCCTTGTTCGATCATCCCGGCGATATGGACACAGGTCTCATGAGCGGCCGCGTATTGGTCCGGCACAGTCTGGTGATCCTTATCCTTGATCAGGCTATTGCCGCCGATAGCAACGACGGCCAATCCGCGTCTATTGGTCATTTCATTGTCTCCTTCAACAATTTTAGCCATGGGCGAGGCCATGGCGTCCCTTCATGGGCAGGCATATTGTACCATGAGAAGGCCATGCTACGCAAGCCGGGCGATTAATACTACAACCACATCTGGCCCAAGCGGTCATTCTGAGCGACCGAAGGGAGGGAAGAATCTCGTTCCTGGCAGGCGGTTCTTTACCACAATAACGGGATTCTTCGTCGCTTCGCTCCTCAGAATGACGAAAGGCCGGGTAGCCGAGGGCAATGCCTTCGGCTACCCGGTGCGATTTCCAATCACCCGCGCCTTAAGTTGGCGCATATGGGGGACAAGGGGTGAGGGGCGGGGTGCAGTTATGACCACCGGCGCAGCCTGCCAGAACGCCAGGCCACCAGCCCGGACAACGCCACCAGGACGGCTATCGCTACACCGGCCGCCAGCAGCACTGTCCCCCCATCCCAGGCCAGGCCCCCGGCCCCTTTTTCGGCCAGAGCCACGTCGTCAAACCAGACCCGGCCGTTGGCCAGCAGGTTACACCAGACCTGCACCGCCGCCGCCCCGGCCGGGGCTGTCACCACCACCTCATCGCGGACCCAGTCGGTCAGGGGGGCAACATGGGCCTGGACCGTGATCGGCTCGCCGATAGGCCCACCCAGATCGTCCACGAACCAGAGCTGGTAAGCGATGATGCCCTCCGGCCCCATGGTGCCCTTGACCTGGCCGGAGAACACGTATTCCCGCCCCGGCTTCACCTGCACTATCTGAAACCAGGCGATGCGCCCGCTGCCCCGGTAGCTCAGGAACCCGCTCTGGCGCCCGCTGTGTCCCTGTGTATCGTCCACGGCAAACATCAACTCCCCACCCTCGGCATTCAGATCGGCGGCGTACCAGCCGGTAGGCAGGCCGGCCGCGTTCACCTCCTCAAAGCCGCCATTCTGAACCGTGGCCGGGTATGTTTCGGGAAAGTTGCGGAAACTCCAGACAATGTTCCCTGCCTGGTCCACCTCGATGACCCGCTTATGATTGTTGTCCGCGATGAGGGTATGGCCGTTGGCCAGACGGTCGGCCTCATAGGGCATGGACAGCCCCTTGAACTCCCACACGATCTCGCCCGCGGCCGTGACCTCGATGACCCGGTTGTGGCGGGTATCGGTGATGAGGGTGTGACCATTATCCAGCCGGTCGGCATCACGGGGCCAGTAGAGCAGGTCCTGGCCACCATAGCGCCAGACCTCCCGCCCGCTGGCATCCACTTCCAGGATGGTATTGTTCTCCGAATCGGAGATGATGGTATGTCCATTGGGGAGCCGGTCGGCGTTGTGAGGCCGCTTGAGGCCGGTCAATGACCAGATGATGTTGCCCTGGTCGTCCACCTCTACCACGCGGTCGTTGTTGCGGTCGGTGATGAGCAGGTGGCCATTCGCCAGGCGTTCGGCGTCGTTGGGGTAGCTCAGGTGCGAGCCATCGCTCAGGGTGCCGCTGCCGCCGCCCCAGTCAGCGCTGCTCCAGACGATAGTGCCCGCCGGGTCTACGATGATGACCCGGTTGTGGCCGGTATCGCTGATGAGCGTATTACCATCGGCCAGCCGTTCGGCGCTATGGGGGAAGATCAGATCGCCCACGTACTGCCAGACGATGTTGCCACTGGCGTCTACCTCCAGGATCGCCGCGTCGGTAGCCGTGTAGAACGCGCCGCCGGTGTCTGTGATGAGGGTGTGGCCGTTGGGCAAACGCTCAATCCCCAGCGGCTTGTCCAGGATGGAGGGATCATGCAGGTTGGGTTGTCCCTGGGCCAACGGGACCAACAGGGCCATCAGCAGGCTCAGCAGAGAGAAATAGTTGCTCAAAGGAGCCACTTTCCATCTATTGAGGCGGTTCGAAACCAGGTGCGCGACAGATTTTAGCATCGGGAATGCTCCTTGAAATGGCTTGACCCTCCCGCCGGTTAGCCGGCGGGAGAACAGGCCGTTACTCCTGAAGAGTTGCCCACGTGCCGGGCGCACCCCGTAGAACGAAAATATGCTGCGCGACCGTGCTCGCGCGGGGTGTGCTACCCCGCGTGCTTCGCACGGCGGGTCACCCAGTCAGGCCTGGGCCTGGCAGACCCGCCGCGAGCAGTGGCCGGAGCGCTATTTACGAGAGAGAAAAACCTCTTACCACCATTGCCCATGCCACAGGTACGGCCAGGGTCACCACTGCTGTTCGGTCCATCTGGGGCGTCTGGCGCACCCGGACCACGCGCGCCGGGCCTATCCTGTCCCCCTGCCGGTCCAAAGCGATTACCGTGTCACCTTGTTGAGGCCGGGGCAAGAACTCGTAGGGCAGGCTCACCAGGGCCTCGCCGGGCGCGTAGGTGGCATCCACCACAAAGATCGCCAGGCCGGGGCACTGGTGTATGCAGACGCCGCAGCCGGTGCAACGCTCCACGTCCAGGTGGGGCAACTCGTTGATGTCTCCCGGCATGGTGATGGCTCCCTGCCGGCACGCCTCCACGCACGGGTTACACGGGATACGCTCCAGGCACTCGATAACGGCCACCGGGCCCCGGGCCAGTCGCTCCGGGGTGATGCTCGCCAGGACGGCCTCCAGGGTGGTGCCAGCCCGGGCCTCTAGCGGCATCGCTGAGGCCGGGAACAGGGCGCACTGGCGGGATAACCCCAATTCCTCCTTGCCCTCCCGGACCTTGGCCCCATAGGGGCCGCCCCGGAAGGCCGCCAGCTCCTCCTGGGTCTCGCGCAGGCGGCGCAAACCTTCTGCCGTCTCCCCGTGCAGGCGCATGGCGGCAGCCAGCCCGGCCAGCCGTCCCTCCAGCATGGCCGTGGAGGCCTCCTCGATGCCAGAGGCATCACCGGCCACATAGACGCCGGGGAGCGTCGTCTCCATGCGTTCATCGTGGACGGCCACGTGCCCGCCCAGGGCCGGGACGTAGCGCATCTGGCAGCCAGCCTGCCACAACAGCTCGCTCAGCGGAGTCAGGCCCACGGCCAGGCAGATGGTATCCACATCCAGCGTGCGCTGCGTGCCATCCACCACGCACCAGGTATCATCCAGTTGGGCGATGACGGCCCCGGTCACCTCTTCGTCGCCCAGGGCCTCTACCACCGTATGGCGCAGGAGGATGGGGACCCCGGCGCGCTGCACTTTGGCGGCGTGAACCTGGTAACCACCCACGTAGGGCAGGGCCTCGACGATAGCCGCCACTTCCACCCCGGCCTGGAGCAACTGGTAACTCACGATGACGCCGATGTTGCCGGCCCCCACCATGAGCACGCGCCGGCCCGGCCGCACCCCGTGGACGTTCATCAACGTCTGCACGGCCCCGGCCCCATAGACCCCCGGCAGGTCGTTGCCGGGAAAGGATAGCATGTTCTCAGCCGCGCCGGTGGCCACGATCACGCATTCGGCCCGCAGTTCGTGGAACGTCTCGCCCTGCCAGATGCCCAGCAGGTTAGCCTCATAGAGACCGATGACGGTGGCATTAGACCAGATCTTCACCCCGCCGGCCCGGGCCTGTTGGACCAGGAGCGGGGCGATGTCAATCCCCCGGGTGCCGGAGTAATGGCTCCGGGCCCCAAAGAAACGATGCGTTTGCTTGATCAATTGGCCGCCGGGTCGCGCGCCGTCATCAATCACTATGACCCGCGCGCCCAGGGAGGCGGCTGCTATCGCCGCCGACAGGCCGGCCGGCCCCCCGCCGATGACGGCGATCTCAGTCCGTTCCATGGCGCACCACCCCCTTACCGCGTTGGGTCTCCACGACCATCCCGGCGCGCAATGGCGTGACGCACGTCATCACGTTGGGCACGCCATCCACCACCATCAGGCACGAGGCACACTTGCCGTTGGCGCAAAAAAAGCCACGGGGACGATTGTGCCGGGTGCTTCGGCGAAGCACCTTGATCCCCGCAGCGTGGAGGGCCGCCGCAATCGGCTCCCCCTCGTAACCCTCGACCTCTCGACCATCACAGGTGAAAGTGACCTTATGCCCCGGTGGAAAGGTCAGGATCGGATGTTCCTTGATGCGCATAACTCCTCCCCAGCACAGTGATCGGCGCGTATTGTACACCGCCCGGCGAGTTCTGTCAAAGGTCCGCTTCTGACATCCGGGCATAACTTCTGTCAGGGGTAACTGCCTACCCTCCCGCAGGTTGGGGCACCATGGTCAGACCAGACGCCGCAGGCGTGCTTCAATGACCAACTGCATCGGTTGCCAGCCCCGTTCTAACCTGCGGGAGGATTCAGGGTAGATAGTTACTGTCAGAGAGGGAAAAAGGGGGAGAAAGCCTTTCGGGGGGTTTTTGCGGCGGCTTCGCCGCCGCAAAAACCCCCCCACGAGGCCTTCTTTCCCCTCCCCGCACCGCATAGTGGCGAAGGGGAGCGAAGTAGGGGGTGGGGTAGTGCCCTCATGCGTTTAATTACGCACGGATTTCAGTCCGCTTGACTTGTGGGCCTGGCGTCCCCGTGTTATAATAAGCCCAGCCTGTACCCTCCCGCCGGTTACGTTCCCCCTCTAACCAGCGGGAGGGTAAGCGGTTACCCGGACCCATACCCTGGAGGCCCCATGAGAGTGCTCATCACCGGCATCACCGGCTTTGGCGGCAGTCACCTGGCGGAGTATGCTCTGGCTCAAGGGGCAGAGGTCTATGGCACGGTGCGCTGGCGCAGCGACCGCACCAACATCGCCCACCTGCGCGATAGCGTGACGTTGCTGGATTGTGACCTCACCGACGCCTCGGCCACGTTCCAGGCCCTCCTGGAGGCCCGCCCGGAGCGCATCTTTCACCTGGCGGCCCAGACCTTTGTGCCCACCTCCTGGCGCGCGCCGGCCGGCACCCTCACCACCAACGTCATCGCGGCCCTCAACCTCTTTGAGGCAGTGCGGGCCTGGGGCGCCAACCCCTTGATCTTGAACGTGAGTTCCAGCGAGGTCTATGGCCTGGTCCAGCCGGACGAGGTGCCCATCACCGAAGACCAGCCGCTGCGCCCCCTGTCGCCCTATGCGGTGAGCAAGGCCGTGCAGGATCTGCTGGGCTATCAGTATCACCAATCCTACGGCCTGCGCATCGCGCGCACCCGGACCTTCAATCACTCCGGCCCGCGCCAGCACGAGGTGTTCGTGATCCCCGCCTTTGCCCGCCAGATCGCCGAGATCGAGGCTGGTCGGCGCGAGCCGGTCCTCCAGGTGGGCAACCTGGAATCGCGCCGCGATTTCACCGATGTGCGCGACGTGGTGCGCGCCTATTGGCTGATCCTGGAGCAGGGCATCCCCGGCGCGGTCTATAACGTCTGCTCCGGCCAGGCCCATACCATCCAGGAGATCCTGGACATCCTGCTCTCCCTGACCACCGCGCCCATCACAGTGCAGCAGGACCCCCGGCGCATGAGACCATCCGATGTGCCGCTGGTACTGGGAGACCCGCACCGGCTCCAGGTCGCCACCGGCTGGCAGCCGCAGATCCCTTTATCGCAGATGCTAAACGACGTGCTGGATTACTGGCGGGACCGCATAGCGCGACCGTAGGTAACTGCCTACCCTCCCGCAGGTTCGGGCGCAATCTCCGCACTGAAGTGCGCCGCAATGAGCTGCTCGCTCTCTTGCCAGCCGCTTTCTAACCTGCGGGAGGGTGGCGGGTA
>DAOTYG010000196.1:0-19435 GCA_034435155.1 Anaerolineae bacterium
GGGCGATCTGCGCCGGCTGGCCGTTTCTACCCTCACCCCGGCCCTCTCCCTACCAGGGAGAGGGAGCCGCGTTCGCTACGCGGGCAGTGCCGGTGCAAAACTATGACGGACACCCCTGGGATCAGGATTTGGACAGCGTTTATCCAGTCCAGCCCCCAGGCTGAAGCCGATCTTCGCGCCCTGCGCCTGGCAACTCCATAAAAAATCCACAATTATGTGGTATAATGCTCTGGTGGGTAATCACTTCAATGAGTAGTGATTATAAGCTCCAGGCCCAGGCCAGGGTATCCCTTGCTCCCTACTCCCGGGGTGTGGGATTTGGCGACGGCTTCGCCGTCGCCAAATCCCTAAAAAACCATTTCTTCTCCCCTGCCGTGGGAGCAGCAGTTTTATCCACTGGTAGCAGGTATGATTTTTGGCAATGGCGCAGTCAAAAGTAGAATCCGGAGGGAACGATGCCGCGTATCCTGGTGGTGGATGATGACCTCAAGATCGTGCGGTTAGTACGGGCCTACCTGGAACAGGCCGGCTATCATGTGCTCACAGCTCATGATGGCAATGCCGCCATGCTGCTCATCCGGCAGGAACGTCCCGATCTGGTGGTTCTGGACCTGATGATGCCCAACCGCGATGGCTGGGAGGTCACGCGCATCGTGCGCAATGACCCCACCCTGTCGGCCACGCCCATCATCATGCTCACCGCGCGGGTAGAGGATACCGACAAGATCCTGGGCCTGGAGCTGGGGGCAGACGATTATATCACCAAGCCCTTCAATCCCCGGGAGGTGGTGGCCCGGGTGCGGGCCGTGTTACGCCGCACCTCTGGCGGGCCGGTGCCTTCCCATGTCCTGCAACATGGCAATCTCATCGTGGATGTAGACCGCCACGAGGTGCTGGTAAACGGTCGGTCGGTGGACCTGACCCATACCGAGTTCGAGTTGCTGCGGGTCCTGGTGGCCAATCCCGGCCGGGCCTTCACCCGGCTGGAGTTAATCGAGGAAGGGTTGGGTTACGCCTATGAGGGCCTGGAACGCACGATAGACAGCCATATCAAGAACCTGCGCCGCAAGATCGAGCCAGACCCGGCGAACCCGACCTATATCCAGACCGTCTATGGGGTGGGGTATCGCCTGGGAGACGTGGCCTGAACTACCGGGCTGACTGCTGAACGGAGCGACTGGTCAATGAACAAACTATCAGTGCAACTGGTTCTGGCCTTTGTGCTGGTCACTGTGGTGACGGTGAGCACGGTAGCCCTGTTGGCCAACTTGGGTGCGACCACGCAGTTCCGCTATTATCTGGACCGGCGGAGTGAGCTGGAACAAAGCGAGTGGTATGGGTGGCTGGTGGCCTACTACCAGCGCATGGGTAGTTGGAATGGCGTACGCGAGCTGCTTCGTCCGGCCGGTGAATTGCGACCCCGGGGCTGGTTAATGCCCTTTGTGCTGGCTGATACCCAAGGGGTCATCATCCTCGACGTGCGCAGTACGACCTGGGGTCAGACCCTAAGCCCCCAGGAGCGCGCCCGCGCCGTGCCGGTGGTCGTGGACGGTCAGACTGTGGGCTGGCTGGTGGCCCTGGGTCCTGAGCACCGCCCGGATCAGAAGATGTTTCAGGCCATTGAGCAGGCCTTTATGGACCGCGTTAATCAATACCTGCTCCTGGCGGGCTTTCTGGCTGGCGGGTTGGGTATCGTGCTGGGTTTGGCCTTCAGTCGCCAGCTTACCGCACCCCTGGCCCGGCTCACCGCCGCCGCCCACCGCATCGCCCAGGGTGACCTGGCTCAGCGGGTGCCGGAGACGGGCAGTGCCGAGATCGCCGAATTGGGCCAGGCCTTTAACCGCATGGCGGCTAACCTGGCCGAGGCCGAACGGTTGCGTCGCAATATGGTGGCCGATGTGGCTCATGAGCTGCGCACTCCCTTGAGCGTGCTCCAGGGCAATCTCCGTGCAATCCTGGATGACGTCTACCCCCTGGAACAAGCCGAGATCGCCTCGCTTTATGACGAGACGCGCATCTTGAGTCGCCTGGTGGATGATCTGCACGAACTGGCTCTGGCTGAGGCTGGTCAACTGCCCTTGCACATGCAGCCCCTGCAACTGGCAGATGTTATCCAGACCACAGTGGCCAACCTGGCCGTAGTGGCCGAGTCTGGCGCGGTGAGTCTGGATATGGACCTGGCGGATGATCTGCCGCTGGTCCAGGGGGACCCGGAACGACTGGCCCAGGTGCTGCGCAACCTGCTGGCGAACGCTCTGCGCCATACCCCGCCCGGCGGTCAGGTCAAGATCAGCGCCAGTGTGTCGCCGACAGGGCCGGGCTTGGTGCAGGTTACCGTCACCGATACTGGTGAAGGCATCGCCCCGGAGGACCTGCCTCACGTGTTCGACCGCTTCTGGCGAGCGGACCGCTCACGCAGCCGGGATTACGGCGGGGCCGGCCTGGGGCTGACCATCGCCCGTCAACTGGTAGAGGCCCATGGCGGGCACATCGAGGCCGCCAGTGAACCCGGGCAGGGGTCCCGGTTCACGTTCACGCTGCCGGTGGCCAGGTCCTGACCCTATTCCGCGCTCCAGCTAAAATCCGCCGCGCGCAGGCTCCAGGTCAACCCGGCATAGGCCAGGCCCCCCAGGATGAGACCACCGGCGATCAGCGTGCTGTCACCCACCAGGCCGGCTGGCAGGCGAGGCCCGGCCAGCCAATGCCACCCGGCCACCAGCGCCCCCATCACCAGGGAGGCGGTTGTGGTTTTGCCCACGGACCGGAGCAGGGCCTGGCCCTCGATCCCACCCAATCGCTGGGAGAGCAATCGAAGCAGGAGCAGGGCCTCCCCGGCCGTCGCTACCGAATTCGCCAGGGCCAACCCGCCGATGCCTAGCGGCGTCAGCAGCAGCCAGCTCAGGATGATGTTCGCCACCACCGAGCCTACGCCCACCAGGACCGGCGTCCAGGTATCGTGCAGGGCGTAGAAGCAACGAGTGCCGATCTCTAGCGTGGCGTGGGCAAACAGACCCAGCGCATAAAAGCCCAACGCCCAGGCTACCATCTGGGTGGAGGTGGCGGTGAACTCACCGCGCTGGAACACAAGCCGGATCAAAGGCTCCCGCAGGGCTACCAGCCCCACGCTGGCCGGGATCGTCAGGTAGAGGATCAGGCTCAGCCCCCGGCGCACCATACGTCGCAGTTCACCCAGCCGCTCCGTGGCGAACAGCTCGGCCAGGGTGGGAAATACCACCGTAGAGATGGCCATGGCGAATATGCCCAGGGGCATCATGGTCAGCAGCCAGGCATAGCCCAGGGCAGCCACGCTCCCTTCCACCAGCGTGGAGCCGAGCATGTTGTTCACCAGGAAATTGAGTTGGGTCATCCCCAGTCCCAGCACGCGGGGGGCCATGAGCCGGCCTACCTCGCGGACGCCGGGGTGTAGCAGGTCAAGCACCAGGCGATACGGTGGTTTCGCCAGGCCCGCACCCAGCCGCAGCAAGCCCGGCACCTGGACCAGCAGATGTAGCCCGGCTCCCAGGCTCACGCTGGCCGCCAGCACCTGTACGCGCTGGGCAGATTGCGCCTCGGCCGGGAAAAGGATCAGCCCCAGCCCTGCCCCACCGATGATGGCCGCGTTATAGGCTGCCGGGGCCAGGGCCGGCAGCGCGAATCGGCGGTAAGAGTTCAGCACCCCCATGAGGATGCCGCTCAGCCCAAAGAGCACCGGCGATATGAGCATGATCCGCACCAGATCGGCGGTGAGGGCCTGTTTCTCCGGCCCATAGCCCGGCACCACCCACGGTACGATCCCCGGCGCCAGCACGAACAGTACCCCAGCCGCTGCTGTCAGTAATACCGCGGCCAGATTGAACACGCTGGATGCCACCTGCCAGGCCGTCTCCTCCTCGCCCTGGGCCAGGTAGGCGGTGAAGGTGGGGATAAAGGCGCTGGCCAGCGCCCCCCCAGCGAACAGCGTGAACAGGATGTCCGGGAGCAGGAACGCCGTGCGATAGGCATCCAGCGCACTGCTGGTACCAAAGGCCGCGCCGATAGCCATCTCGCGTACCAGGCCTAGCGCGCGGCTCAGGACAAAGCCGACCATTACCAGGACAGCGGCGCCGGCCAGCCGGCTGCTGCGATCTATCAAAGGCCATACCTCCAATCGGCGGGTCTTTTATTCAGCCTACCCTCCCGCAGGTGGCAGGGAACCGAAACGCACGAGACTGCCGGAGGGTGAGCACACCCCGATGGCAGTGAGAGTATAGCCAGGTCGCCCGGTTTTGTCAAACCTGGTAACTACCTGCCCTGCCCCCCGCAGGCTTGGCAAACCGGCGGGGGTCTGACACCCGTGCATAACTTCTGTCAGGGAGGAAACAAGGAGGTAAAAAGCCTTTCTAGGGGTTTTTGCGGCGGCGAAGCCGCCGCAAAAACCCCTACCACAGGCATTTTTCCCCTGGCAGAATCCTCATGCGTTTAATTACGAACGGATGTCAGGCTATGTGGCTTGTGCAAGCATCCGCCGCGTGCTATAATTACACGGGCGCGGAAGCGAACAATACGGAAGGGGATCTTCTCATGCACCAGACTGGCTACGATGTTGGCCGGTTCCACCACTGGTTTTCGCCCTTTCTCGCCGGCGTGCTGCTCGTCGGTTTGCTTGTGCCGCCCTCCCCGGCCGGCGCGCCGCCGGGTGAATCGCTCCAGGTGTGTTACGAGTTCCCAGCGCCGCTGGTCTACCCGGCCGGGGCCTATCAGGCGGTGCACATCCCCGGTCTCCCCAACCTCAACCAGCCCGGCCAACCACGTCTGCCCATCCAGACGGCCCGGCTGCTCATCCCCTTTGGCTACCAGGTGACCCTGGTGCGGGTGGAGGCCGGCCAGAAGGTGACGCTACCCGGCGTCTACCGGGTGGCGCCGGGCCAGGAGCCGGTCCCCCTGAGTCACGCCGGCCCCCGGCTTCCCACACCGCCAGCTCCAGAGACCTATGCCTCGGCGCGGCCCTTCCCCGGCGCCTTGCACTCCCCGGCCACGATCCAGCACCGCCGGGGCTACCGCCTGCTGCTCCTCACCATCTACCCGGTGGAATACATCCCGGCGACCGGCACCCTCTACTACTATGAACGACTGACGGTGCAGGTGGACCTGCGACCGGCCCCCTGGAAAGGGATCCAGATGCTGCGCCAGCGTCCCACCCACTGGGCGGCGGACCGGGCCGAGATACAGGCTCTGGTGGACAACCCGGCTGCCGTCGCCACCTATCCCACCCCGGCGCAACTGGCCCCGGGCCGCCCGGTCGAGGTCACCTCCGCCCTGGACCCGGCCACGCCCTATGACTATGTGATCATCACCGACGAGAACCTCATGGCCGCCCCCGGCCCCCACAACTTTCAGGCCCTCCAGACCGATAAGGAGGCCCGGGGCATCCGCACCCTCATCACCACCACCGCCTGGATCTCGGCCACGTACAGCGGCCTGCGCCCGGACGGCGGCCATGATCTCCAGACCAGCATCCGCAACTTTGTCGCCGACGCCTATGCGACCTGGGGGATCGCATACGTGCTCCTGGGCGGCGACGGCGATGGGGCCGACGTGGGCGGGGAGAGCGGCGACGCCATCATCCCGGCCCGGGGCCTGGTCGTGACCAGCACCAACTACAGCGACACCAACATCCTGGCCGACATGTACTACGGTTGTCTGGACGGCACGTTCGATCACAACGGCAACGGCCTCTATGGCGAGCCGGACGACGGGCCGGGCGGCGGCGAGGTGGACCTCTGGGCCGAGGTCTATGTGGGCCGCGCCCCGGTGGACTCGGCGACGGAGCTGGCGAACTGGGTGCGCAAGACCCTGGCCTACCAGGCTGACAACGACGCCTACCTGCGGGATGTGTGGATGGTGGGCGAGTACCTGGGCTACTATGAAGGGACTCATGTCTGGGGTGGCGACGCCAAGGACGACATCATAGACGGCTCCGGCCTGGCCGGCTATACGACCAC
This sequence comes from Anaerolineae bacterium, assembly GCA_034435155.1. Lineage (GTDB taxonomy): Bacteria > Chloroflexota > JAHJIN01 > JAHJIN01 > JAHJIN01 > DAOTYG01. The sequence goes on from DAOTYG010000196.1 coordinate 5,982, forward strand.
CGTGACGGCCACCGTCGGTTTTGAGAACTCGGCCTACGCTGTCTTCTTTGACACCCACACCCTGTACGACCGGGACCTTGACCCGGGCCGTTGGACCAAGGCAGACATGGCGGCCGTCATCAATCGCCCGGCCCACCTCATCAACCACCTGGGGCACACGAACCTGGTCTCCGCGATGCGGCTCTACATCCCCGATGTGCCCGCCATGCTGACCAATACCCATTATTTCATCGGCTACAGCCAGGGGTGTTACGCCGGGTCCTTTGACGATCGCCACTGGGATGGTAACTACTACCGTTACGACTGCATTGGCGAGCACCTGGTCAACGGCGAACATGGCGCGGTGGCCTTTGTCTGCAACTCCCGCTTCGGCTGGATGGAGACGGACGTGCACCTGGGCGCGTCACACTATTACGACCGCGAGTTCTGGGAGGCGGTCCTGGGCGAGGGCATCTTCCAGCTCGGCCGGGCCAACCAGGATTCCAAAGAGGACACCTATGCCGCGCTGGGGCCGGGTGGCTTTACCTGGGACCAGCGGTGGTGCTACTACGGGCTGAACGTCCTGGGCGACCCGGCCCTGGTGATCAGGATGGTGGGCCTGGAGCTGAGCAAGACCGGCGAGCCGGACCCGGTGCCGGCCGGGGGCGTGCTCACCTACACCCTCACCGTGCGCAACACCGGCACTGCCGATGCCACCGGCGTCATCGTCACCGACACCATCCCGGCGCACACCTCGTTCCGCCACGCCGAAAACGGCGGCGCGCAGGTGGGCGGTGAGGTGCGTTGGACCAACAAAACCGTGCCCGCCGGTCAGACTCTGGCGTTGCGCTTCACGGTCAATGTGACCAGCCCACTGCCCAACGGAACCGTGCTCGCCAACAGTAACTATGGCGTGACGTGCGCGCAAGGAGTCGCTGCTGCTGGCGCAGTCGTGACGACCACCGTGACCAGTACACCGGTTCTGGTGATCGAAAAGTGGGCCAGCCCGGAGCCGGTGCCGGCCGGGGGCGTGCTCACCTACACCCTCACGGTGAGCAACACCGGCACCGCCGATGCCACCGGCGTCACCGTCACCGACACCATCCCGGCGCACACGCAGTTCCGCCACGCCGAAAACGGCGGCGCGCAGGTGGGGGGTGAGGTGCGTTGGACCGACCAGACCGTGCTCGCTGGCGACAGCCTGACGTTGCGGTTCAGCGTCACGGTGACCCATCCCCTGTCTCCGGACGCGACCATCGTGAACACGGACTATGGCGTCCGCTGTGCCCAGGGGGTCTGGACAACCGGTGACCCGGTGACCATTCCACTGCGCTGGTACGAACTCTTTCTCCCGTTTGTACAGAAACCGTAACTGTCTACCCACGCCGACTGAAGTTGCCCGCTTTGGGCCTTCGGCCAGCGGTCGGCCTGCGCCGACCGCTGTTTGCCGACGCCCGGCGCCATAGGCGCCCAGAAAGGCCGATTTCCAATCGGCACACGGCGGCAGGCAGCCGGGTAGGTAATTACCAGAAACCATGACCAACCAGCTTCCAGCCACCAGTAACCAGCTTCCAGCAACCAGTCATACGAGGAGGGGCAACATGCCAGAGATCAAATGGTTAGGTCACGCGAGCTTTTTGTTGCGCTCCGAAAGCGGCGTCACCCTGGTCATGGACCCTTATGACGATACCATCGGCTACCCGTTGCCATATCCCACGGCCGACATCGTCACCACCAGCCATGATCACCGGGACCACGGCTACGTGGCGGGTGTCCGGGGCAATCCCCAGGTCATCCGCACCGCTGGCGAGCATCGGGTCAAAGACATCCGTATCCTCGGTATCCCCACGCACCACGACGAGCGAGGCGGCAAGCAGCGCGGCCCCAACATCATCTATGTCGTGGACATGGACGGCGTGACCATCTGTCACCTGGGGGATTTGGGGCATCCGCTCAAGAAGGAGCAGGTGGGGCAGATCGGTGCGGTGGACGTGCTGATGGTGCCGGTGGGGGGCGTGTACACGATTGACGCGCGTCAGGCGGCGGAGTTGGTGCGCCAGGTGGGGCCACGCCTGGTGCTGCCCATGCACTACCAGACGCCGGCCCTGAGCTTCCCCCTGGCCCCGGTGGACGACTTTTTCCGCGCGCTGGGCCTCAAAAAGCCGGCCCCTCTGCCCGGCCTCACGGTGCGCCGGGAGACCCTGCCCGCCGAGATGCAGGTGGTGCTCCTGGACTATCGCTAGAGGCTGCTCCTGTCGGGGGTTCCTCTGCTCCCGTCGGGTCTGCGACCCGACGGCTTCCTCTGCTTCCGTCGGGTCTGCGACCCGACGGTTGGCGCGGGTCACAGACCCGCGCCGAGCCGGGGTGCTTCTGCTCCCGTCGGGTCTGTGACCCGACGACTTCCTGTGCTCCCGTCGGGTCTGTGACCCGACGGTTGGGCGCGGCTTCCTCTGCTCCCGGCGGGTCTGTGACCCGACGGTTGGGCGCGGCTTCCTCTGCTCCCGGCGGGTCTGCGACCCGACGGTTGGGCGCGGGTCACAGACCCGCGCCGGGCCGGGACTGTAGCTGGCTCCTACTCCCCCCGTACCCACTGCTGGTACAGCGCGTCCAACGGCTGACCGCTGGCGGTCTCAAAGGCCCGCATCAGGTCCGCCGGGCCGGCGATGCGGTACGCATAGTCATGCCGGTAGGCGCGCAGAGCCTGGAGATACCCGGCATCGCCGATGGTCTGCCGGATGGTGTCGAAAAAGAGCGCGCCTTTGGCATAGACGATGGCCTCATAATCGGCGGCCGGGTAATCGGCCACGGGCCGGCCGATGGGCGCGTCGCGCCCGCGCCTGACCAGGGACTCGGTCGGGATGGTCCAGCGAGTGCGTTTCAACTCATTGGCCCGGGCCTGGCCGTAGAGCAGGCGGTAGTAGAACGACGTGTTGTATTCCGTCAGGCCCTCGTCCTGCCACGGGCTGCGCAGGGGGTCGCTGCCAACCAGGTTATACCACCACTGATGCCCCACCTCATGCGCCACCAGGAACTCCAGATCGGCGCGGTTGGCCGGTTCGTATAGCCCGTCCCCGATGAGGGACAGCCCCGGGTACTCCATGCCCCGCACCCCCAGGGGTGCCTCCACGATCTTGAACTCAGCCAGGGGGCTGGGGCCGAACAACTGGCGGTAGATGCGCAGGGCGGCGGCGGCCTGCCACAGGGCGGCGCGTCCACCGTCAGCGTGGGCCGGCTGGTAGTAAGAGTACACCGTCGTCTCGTCGGCCTGGGTCTGGACGAAGCGCAGCTCCGGCCCGGCAAAGATGCCGAAATCGCGGGCCGGCCCGCTGACGATGTGGTAGGTGAGCCGGTTTCCGCCGGCTACGGTGGTGGTGAGCACCCGGCCCGTCGTCACCACCACCAGGGTCTCTGGCGCCGTGAGCCGCACCTCAAAGAGGGCAATGTCCGCCAGCACCGCGTCCCCGTGGGACTCGGCGATGTCCATGCGCCAGCCGTCCGCGCCCCAGGTCGCCAGCAGGGGCAGGGTGCTGGGCCAAGAGAGCAGTCCCCGGGCCTGGCCGTAGAGCACGTATTCCTGGTCTATGGGCCGGGCCTTGGCGTGGAACTCGATGTCCAGGGCCAGGGTCTCGTGAGGGGCCAGCGGCTGCGGCAGGATCACGCGCGCCGCTGTGTCCTCGGCCTCGTAGCTCCACTCCAGCACTTTCTCTCCCGATCGGACCCCATCCAGGCCCAGCCCGCCGACGTATTGCGGCAGGTTGGGGTACAGGCGCAGCACGATGTCGCGCTGGGGCTGGCCGGTACGGTTCATGTAACGAAGAGACTGCCGGCCGGTCAGTGTCAGGTCGGTCGCGTTTAACGTGGCGGTCACGACGTAGCGCGGCGCGCCGACCAGCACGGCCAGGTCGCCCTGGCAGGAGGGGACCAGGGCCGCTTGCTGCCGCTCCAGGAACGGGTCGGCCGGTGACGAATCTCCCGGCCCACAGCTCGCCAGCAGGACCAGGCTGCCCACGGCCACTAATAGCACTGCCAGAGGCACGATGCACGACCGAATATGCATCAGGCTCGCAGGCGATCTGCGACCGCCGTCTCTTCCTCGCTGACGGGAGGAGGCGGGGTCGCAGACCCCGCTGGAGCAGGAAGTAGTCGCGCGGTTCATGCTTCCCCTTCCCCCAGTCGTTCGGCCACCCAGGCCAGGGCCTCCTGGCGGGTGGTGATCGTCCCGGCCAGTTGGGCCTCGCGGAGGGCGTCCAGGAGCGTCCCCACCTGCTTGCCAGGTTCCAGGCCAAAGGTGGTCATCAGGTCGTGGCCGGTGAGGAGCCGGGGCAGTTGCGCGGCGCGGTCACTGCGGTGGAAATAGGCGGCGAGCATCTCTTCGGTCGCCGTCACGTGACGGTTCCATTCGGCTGGCCGGACGCGCGGCCCCTGGGTGGACAGGTGATCGCACAGGGATAGCAACAGCACGTCAATGGCCGCCTCGCCGACGGAGCGAAGGAAGCGGGCGATGGCCCGCGCCGAGACCTGCCGGGCCGTGGCGAGTTGGGCCGGGCGCATGTGATGGGCCACGATGTGGGCCACGGTCTCGGCCTCGTGGGCGCTGAAGCGCAGCCGGCGCATCACCGTGGCGGCCATGGGCGCGCCCTCGGTCTCGTGGTTGAAGAAGCGGATGCGGCCGGCTGCGTCAATCGTGCGGCACTGAGGCTTGGCGATGTCGTGCAGCAGCGTGGCGAATTTGAGCAGCACGGCGCGAGTGCCGGCGGCCGAACTGGGGGCTTCCAGGTGGGCCAGGACCCGGTCTACGTGAAGCTGATCCGGGTTCAGCGTCAGGGTGGGGTCCCAACGCCAGGGGATTTCCCGGCCCCGCAGCCGGTCCAGGAGCCACTCCAACGCTCGCACTGTCTCCAGCACATGCTGGAACACGTCCCACTGGTGCGCGGCCGGTTGAGTCATGCCCCGGGCCGGCTCCAGCTCTGGGATGACGCTCGTGAGCAGCCCCAGTTCGTCCAGCAACTCCACCCCACCGATAGCCTGCGGCTGGGTGAACAGTTTGACCAGCTCGTCGCGGACCCGCTCAGAGGCGGACCAGGCAATGAGGTCCGCGTCGCGGCGGATAAGGGCCAGGGTCTCCGGCTCGATGGCGAAACCCAGCTCCACGGCCTGGCGCACAGCTCGCAGCAGGCGCACGGGGTCATCCAGGAAGGCGTGGTCCGAGACGGCGCGCACGACCCGCCGGGCCAGGTCATGTTGCCCGCCCAACGGGTCTACCAGGTGCTCCGGCGAGGGGTCTTCGGCCCAGGTGAGGGCGGCGGCGATGGCGTTGATGGTAAAGTCGCGGGCAGCCAGGTCGCCTTCCAACGTGGGGGCGCGTAGCCGGTTGAAATCAAGGTAGATTGCGGAATGCGCGCGTAGCGTGCGGATTGCGGATTGCAGCTCCGCATTCCGCATTCCAAATTCTACATTCCTTATGACGACCCGGCCGATGCCAAAGACCCGGTCCAGGGGCACAAATGGCTCGCCCCATTCGTCGGCCAGGGCCTGGGCCAGGGTCAGGGAGTCGCCGCGGGTGACGACGAAATCCAGGTCGTGGGCCGGGCGGCCCAGGAGCATATCCCGCACCGGGCCGCCTACCAGGTAGGCCTCGGCGTCGTGGGCGGCCAGGAAGGCGGCCACCCGCTGGATGAGGGCACGCTGGAAGCTGGCGTTGTTCATATTCTGCCCGGTCGTCACTCCATCGCCTTTCCCGCCTGCTCCTGTGGGCCAGGTAGCGCCGTGTAAAAATGCCGGCAGGCTCGAAAGCCTGACCTAAGCCATCCCCAGCACGCACGCCTCATACGGGGCCAGGGCCAGGGAGTTGCCCAAAAGCTCCAGTTCTGGCCGGTCGGCCGTGGAGAGGAGTGCGTGCCAGTCGCGGGCCGGGAGTGGCTCGTCCAGGACGGCCAGCACCGGCCGGGAGGAAAAGTTCAGGGCCACCAGCAGGGTTTGCTCCGGGGCTTCTCGCAGGTAGGCCAGGGCGTGAACCGGCCGCCGGATGAGGGGGCGGTACGCGCCCCGTCGCAGGGCCGGGCTGGTCCTGCGCAGGGCGATGAGCCGGCGATACCAGTGGAACACCGAGTTCGGGTCCTGACGCTGGGCGGCCACGTTGCGCTCGCGATAGTCCGGGTTCACTCGCAGCCAGGGCGGATTCACGCTAAAGCCGGCATTCGGCGAATCGTCCCAGGGCATGGGGGTACGGCAGCCGTCGCGCCCTTTGTGGAAAGGCCAGTAGCGTTTGCCTACCGGGTCCTGGATCTCGGCGCGGGGAATCTGTCCCTGGCGCATGGCGATCTCTTCGCCGTAATACAGGAACGGCGTGCCCCGCAGGGTGAGGAGCAGGGCGGCGGCGACCTGGGCGCGGGCATCGGTATGGAGGCCGGCCGCGTAGCGGGAGGCATGGCGCACCACGTCGTGATTGCTGAGGACGTAGCAGGGCCAGGCTCCCGGCCGCAGGGCCGCCTCCCACTGGGCGATGGCCTCGTGGAAGGCCCGGGCACGCCACGGCTGCTGGGTGAAATGAAAGTTAAAGGCCAGGTGCAGCTCGTCGTTGTTTTCGCCGTAATAAGCGGCCGCCATCTCAATGGGGTGGTCGCTGAAGGTCTCGCCCACGGCCATGCGTTCGGGATACCTGTCCAGCAGAGCGCGTAGCTCGCGGAGCAACGGGTGCATCTCCGGCTGGTCTTTGTCGTAGACGTGCCACTGGCGGTCATAGCCGCGCAGGCCCGGCCGGGGCGGGTTGTCGCGGAACAGGGCGTCTTTGAAATACAGGTTGAACACATCCAGGCGAAAGCCGTCCACGCCCCGTTCCAGCCAGAAGCGCACCACATCGAACAGGGCCTCCTTGACGGCCGGGTTGCGCCAGTTCAGATCAGGCTGCTCCTTGAGGAAGGAGTGCAGGTAATATTGTTGGGTGCGCTCGTCCCACTCCCAGGCCGGGCCGCCAAAGAAGGATTGCCAGTTGTTGGGCAGCTTGCCGCCGGTCGCCCCATCGCGCCAGATATACCAGTCGCGCCGGGGGTTATCCCGGCTGGCGCGCGACTCGACGAACCACGGGTGCTGGTGGGAGGAGTGATTGAGCACCAGGTCCATGATGATGCGGAGGCCACGCTGATGGGCCTGTTGCACCAGGCGGTCGAAATCGGCCAGGGTGCCAAAGACCGGGTCAATCTCGCAATAGTCGCTCACGTCGTAGCCAAAGTCATACATGGGCGAGGGATAGACCGGCGAGAGCCACACGGCGTCCACCCCCAGTTCGCTCAGGTGGTCCAGGCGGGCGATGATGCCCGGCAGGTCGCCGATGCCATCACCGTTGCTGTCGGCGAAGGAGCGCGGGTAAATCTGGTAGATGACACCATCGCGCCACCAGAGATAGTCCTCAGTCCTCAGTCCATAGTCCTCAGTCATCAGTACATGGTCTCCTTAAGGTGTGTGGGAGTTATGAGCGTATCGGTGTATGGGTGTGTATCGGCCTCGCTATACCCGGCCAGGAAATGACCGGCCACATGTTCTTTCTGGTCTTCTGGCTCAGGAACCAGGATCATGTTTTTCTTCACCCCCATAGTACCACAAACTGCGCCACCTGACAAGCCAGTGAGCCAGGTCGCCTGGCTCCAAACTCTGGCTGGTTGTGCTGACATCCGTGCATAACTCCTGTCAGGGAGGGAACAAGCCTTTCTGGGGGTTTTTGCGGCGGCTTCGCCGCCGCAAAAACCCCCTATGAGGCAGTCTTTCCCCTCCCCGAAGGGACGCGAAGCGGGGCGGGGGAGAGCGGTGCCCTCGTGCGTTTTTACTACCGGGCATTTTCGCAAGTTTCATCACGAATGACCCGAATCTGGCAAATCTCACGAACGTTTTTCATACGATCAAGCGCAATTCGTGTCATTCGTCCATTCGCATCATTCGTGATTGAAAAGTGTCCGGTAGTGAACATGCGTTTAATTTACGCACGGATGTCAAGTTGTGGCCTTGACCGCTGGCCCCTGATGTGGTATGCTGAGGCCGGACAGAAACGGAGGTGCCCCACATTGTCCGAGCACGTCACGTTCATCAGTGGTGGCTATAGCGACTGGGCCATCATGGTGCGCACGCCGGTGTGCCGGGAGTCGGGGCCGCGCCGGGACCTGCGCGGTGGCCAGCCGGAGGAACATCCCACGGCCCGCCTGGCGGCCAGGGAATTGCAGGCCGCCCTGGAGCAGATGAGTGGCGCGAGCCTGCGCCGGGTCACCGCCATCTCGTCCCGGGCCCCGCGCTTTGAGCTGCGCTATCAGGAGGGCACCAGCGATGGCTTTACCCGCACGGTCATGGACGGTGGCGGGGGGCGCGTGATCCTGGAGGGTGATAGCCCGCGTGGCCTCTTGTTCGCCGTCTATGACACGCTGGCGGAACTGGGCTGCCGCTGGCTGTATCCCGGTCCGGCCGGGGCGCGCATCCCCCGCCGCCCGACCCTGCGCCTGCCGGTCGGCACGGTCCGCCAGGAGCCGGCCTTCCCCGGCCGTTGCCTGATCCTGGGCCATCATTTCTACCTGACCAACCTGGCTGATTGGGCTGTATGGGCGGCGCGCAACCGGCTGAATACCCTGTTCCTCCACCTGTTCCCCCCGCCGCACCTCGGCGGCCGGCCGGAATCCTTCTGGGCGGCCCGCTTGCAAGAGGTCCGGCCGACCCTCCAGGAACGCGGCCTGGTGGTGGAATACGGTGGTCACGGGCTGGCCGATTTGTTGCCGCGCGGCCTGTTCCGCCACCAGCCCGATGCTTTTCGCTTCGACGGGACGCAGCGCACGCCGGACCACAACTTTTGCCCTTCCCATCCAGAGACCCGCCGCCTAATTCGCGAGCACGCGGCCGCCTTCTTTCAGGCTCATCCGGGCGTGGACGTGTTCCATCTCTGGCCGGACGACATCGTGGGTGGTGGCTGGTGCCAGTGCCCCTTGTGTGCGGACCTCTCCCCCACCGACCAGGCCCTCCAGGCCACCAACGAGATCGCCGAGGTGTTGGCGGAGGTGGACCCGGCCGCTCGCCTCGCCTTCCTGGCCTACCACGATACCGTGGCCCCGCCGACTCGCGTGCGGCCCAACCCCAACGTCTGCCTTCTCTACGCGCCCCGCGAACGGTGTTATGCCCACGCCCTGGACGACGACGCCTGTGCTCTCAACCGTGATACCTACGCGCCACATGCCCGCGAACAGATCGCCGTCTTTGCGGAGGATGGCGCGCCGGAGCATCGCGTCTTTGAGTATTACACCGACGCCGTGCTCTTCAAGTCCATGCTGCCGCCCTTGCCGACGGTGCTGGCCGCTGACCTGCGTTTCTACCGCGCCGCCGGCGTCCATACCATCCAGACCCTCATGACCGCCGACCGGCCGTGGGTCTCGATGCCCATCAACCTGTGGCTCTTTGCCCGGCTGGCCTGGGACGGGGAGGCAGACCCGGCCGCTCTGGTGGCCGACTGGTGCGCGGCCGCCTTTGGCGAAGAGGCTGGCGCCGAGACCACCGCGTACATCCGCGCCAGCGAGGCCGCCTGGCAACGCCTGCTGACCCTGGCCCCGGACGAGGTGCGGATGAGCGATGACCTCCATCTACGGCGCATCCTGGATCACCCGCCCGGTGATGTGTTGGACTTTATGGCCGCGCCGTTGCCCACCCGCCGGGCCAAGCTGACCCTGCTCGACCAGGCTGTCTCTCTGTTGGACCAGGCCGGGGCGCACCTGGAGGCGGCGGCGGAGACGACCACCCAGGCGGCGGCATTGGACCGGGAGCGCGCCGCCTTTGACCTGACCCGCGCCCAGTTCGCGTATCTGCGCGCCCGACAACGGGCCTTTGTGCTGCTCGGCGATGTCAGCCAGGAGGTGTCATGCAGTCGCCCGATCGTATCGCCGGCCGAGGTGGAGGCGGCTCTTCAGGAGGCCCAGGCCGCTCTGGACCATGTCCTGGCCTGGGGGCGGCAGCATATCCCGAATCGGCGTGACCGGGCTATCTTTACCCTCATGCACCAACTATGGGCCTTGCACCTGCGTCACGCGCGCTACCGAATGCTGGAGCGGCGGCGCTGGCTTCTGTTCCGCACGATGCTGGATTTTGCCCTGGCCTTCCTGCGCCTGCGGTTCCCGTGATCTCTTGTTCGAGGGCGTAAGATGTCGGAACCAGCCGACGTTTCGCCGGTATTGGTCGTGGTGATGAACAATCCCCGCGATCTGACCCTTGTCCGCCAGGAGGGGTGGTATCGCATCCCGGTCCGACGCGCACCGCCGCGTCTGGGGGCCGATTATCTGGCCTTTTATCAGACCGGGGTCTTTGGTGAGGAGGAACGCTGGCGTGTCAACTATTACGCGCCGGTGCGCCGGGTGCGGCGCCTGCGTCGCCTTGACCTGCTGCCGGGCGAGCCGGACCACCCCCGCGCCCAGGAAGAGTACTACAAGTTCGAGCTGGGACCATTGGCCCGGTTGCCCCGGCCCATCCCCAGCCGCCGCCTGCGGCGCATCACCTTCATTCCCACCACCCTGGAGCGGCTTCTGGCCGCCCAGGAGATCAACGACCTGTGGCTGGGCCACGAGGCCGAGGAGCGGCTATGGGCCGAGTTCAAGGCCCAGGGGATCGCCGTAGAGCGGCGCGCCCCACTGCGCGAAGACGACGAAGAGTATGTGGTGGATTTCGCCCTGTACTGCCGGGAGGGCCGGCTGGCCGTGTTGTGTGAGGATGCGCCGGTGGCCGGTATCCACCTGGTCCGCGAGCAACCCCTGGCCTCCGACTATGACCTGACCGCGGCCGGTTGGACGGTGCTGCGCTTCACGGCCCAAGAGATCAGTGGGTCGCCGGCTCGCTGTCTGGAGACCGTTCGTGCAGCTATCGCCGCGCTCGGTGGACCGGCTGCCTGTTGACAAGATCACCAGGTGTATATGTCCTCCATCCGCATTGCCATCGCCCTGTTTCTGGCCGCCGCACTCCTCTATCTGGCGACGCTGACGGCTTTTTATTCGCCGGATGGCATGTCATTCACCATGCTTATCGGCGCCGGTGACGTGGGCAACCCCCTGTGGTTCCAGGCCGAACACCTGCTGTATCCCGCCGTGGGCGCAACCTGGGCAGCCGGTTGGGGCCTGGTGGGCGTGCGGCCGCACATCTCTCTCCAGGTGCTCAATGCCCTGGCCGGCGCCGCGACGGTGGCCTTTTCGTTCCTGGGGCTGGCGGCTTTACGGCCGGGGTACAGACGTGCGGCCGTGCTGGGGGCAGTGGGCCTGGCTGTGAGCTATGGCCACTGGCTTCACGCCACGGATGTGGAAGACCAGATGCTGTCCAACATGCTGGTGGCCCTGGCCTTCTGGCTCCTGGCCGAATTCCTGCACCGGCGATGGGGGTTTCTGGCCGCTGGCGTGGGTCTGGCCCAGGCCGGGGCCGCGCTCATCCATTTGACGGCGGCCTTGTGGACCCTGCCGGCCCTCGTCGCCCTGTTCTGGACCCGCCGCTGGCGGGCGTTGGGAGCTTACCTGGCGACCCTGGCCGTGGCGACCGGCCTGCCGTATCTCCTGGTGGGCGTGGTGCGCTTCGGTTACGTGACACCCGGCGACTACCTGGGCTGGTTCCTGAGCGCGCCGGGCCACGGCGTCTGGGGCCGTTTCAGTCCCGGCAATCTCTGGGCCGCTGTGCGCGCCCTGGTGGAGGCGTTCATCTACCAGCAGGGCGGCCTGCGCTTGGGGGAGCTGCTGCGCGGCCAATTCGACACTGCGAACCTGCTGGCGGTGGCCGGGTTCGCCATGATCGTGCTCGTGCTCCTGGCCCTGGGCGGCTACGCCGTGCTGACCCTGGTCCGGCCGCATGAAACCGATGAACGCCGGGCCGTGACCCTGTTCACCCTCTGGGCCGCCACTTATACCCTGTTCAACGTCTACTGGGCCCCGGAGGATGTGCAATTCTGGACCGTGGTGCTGCTCCCGCTGTGGGGACTGGCCTCGTTGCTCGTTGCTCGTTGCTGGTCAGCGGTCGGCAGCCAGTATCGGACCATCCTGCATCCTGCATTGTGCATCTTCCTGGCAGCACTATTCACGGTGAATCTCGCCAGTGCCTTCTGGCCCCATCGGGACCCGCAAAACAATGCCGGCCTGCAAGCCGCCCTCTGCGTGGGGCAGCATACGACCCCGGCTGACCTCATCGTCGCGCCGGGATGGGACTGGGCCAGCTCGTACCTGCCTTATTTTGCCGGCCGGCGCGTGCTCTCCCTGGTGGATACGGTGCTCCTCGGGGCCGGGGGAGACCCGGAGTGGGGCCTGCAACTGACAGACGCCGCCATTGCCCAGACGTGGGCTGCCGGTGGCCGGGTCTATGTGGTGCGCCTGTTCAGCCTGAGCGACACCGACCGAACCTGGCTGCACGAGACGGCCGGCCTTTCACCGGCTGATTTCACTGCCCGACCTCGCCAGCCGGCCTTTGTGTGCCGGGATGAGACCGTATGGGAGTGGATCAGGCCGTGAGCCAGCCCCCTCGGAAGGACCGGCTCGCGTTCTTGTTCCTGCTGGACGGGGCGTTGATGGCCGGAAGTGTGTGGTTCCTGGCCCGCTACGTCGCCCAGGTCGTGCCCTGGCTGAGGTCGCTGCCAGCCATAGACGGGACGATCCTGGTGCTGGCGGCCTGGCCGGTCGCACTGGCTCTGAGCACTGTGGCGTTGGGAGCCTACGCCGCCTGGGGCACTGGGCGGGCCTGGCGCGGCGAGGTATCGGTTCACACACGCCTGGCGATGGCCATCGGCCTGGCCTTTGGTGGATTTGTGGTCGCTGGCGTTGCACTGGCGATTGTGGTGGCCGGCGTGGCCGGCGTGATCGTGGTCATCGCCACATTGTCTTCGTGACTGCTCAGCCTACCCTCCCGCAGGTTGAGGGGAACAAACACCCAAACCTGCGGGAGGGTGAGCAGTTACGTCTTCGCTATGAACGGACGCAACATCATGAGTAAAAAGTGGCTCACCGGCCTGCCTGGGCACAGGATAGGCGCGCTCCTCGTGATCGCCATACTACCGCTGGTGGCTGCCAGCGGCTGCGACAGGGGGCCGTCACCCACCGCTACACGGTCGTCGCTGGCGTCTCCGCGTCCCACGTTCACCGCTGTGGCCGTCGCCCTGTCTGGGGTCCCAGCGACCCCGACACCGCGCCTGCCGGCCACGGGGACGCCTGCCGCCAGCGTGTATCCCTACCCGGTCATCACTCCCACGCCCACTCCCACGCCCACCCCCCAACCCCTCAACCTGGCCGACCAGCCACCCATGACCATCCGCGACTGGCCCCGGCCTCCCGGCGATAACGGTCGTGGTATGCATTTCCTCATCCACCCCTACTATGAAGAGGCCGAACTAGATGAGGCCTGGTCATAATTCATCATGCAGCCTTCAGAAAGGCCTTCAATCCTTTTCGCAAACTCAGCCCGTGCTCGAAGCGATACCACAAGGCCAGTTGATACACCAA
>DAOTYG010000197.1:0-3368 GCA_034435155.1 Anaerolineae bacterium
TGCAACAACAGTATCGATAGGGCCTTATGTTGTGATCGTGGGCTGCGCCACGTATCTCGTATGGTATCATATACATCCAGATGCGGCCAAACACCGCGCAGATTTGGGAAAGAACGTGGTTCACGCTTTAGATACTGTTGGAAGCACCGCCGCGAATGCAAAAGAGGCACTTGTAGATGCGGGGAAAGCATTTGGGGCAGCAATCCGGCAAGATGTCTCGACTCCTGCATCCTCCTTAGTTGTTCCCACCGTGGTCTCGCCACAGGTGCTTGAGCTTCAAAAAGACCAGACCCGGCAGAAATTCCCACTTCCTGATCCACGACAGACTGCTCACTATGGCAAAAAATCTGCAAGTTGGCAGGATATCCAACTCGGTGGCCCGAATGGATCTTGGAAATGGTGGATTCTTTGGATCTTGGCTGCAGGAACACCATGCTATTATTCTCAATGCTCCCAGAATTGTACACTTCCACCAGATGAGCCGCCCGTCCTTGTGATTGAGATCGAGCATACTCCCACATCGCCTCCATCCTATAAATGGCAGAAGCCCTGGAATCCTGCTCCCACACCTCCTTCATCCCCTACCTGGCAGAAGACCTGGCGACCAGAGAGGATACCGGTCGAAGCCTGGTAACTCGCTCGCTAAACATGCAAATACCTCGCCTTGACGCATGAAATCAGTTCAGTGCAATCTACTGAGGGCGACATATGGCAGATGTGATATTTTTGTGTGTGCTCGTTGTCGTTTGGTTTGTATACTTCTGGGTTTACCGTCGTGAACCTTCAAGGGAAAATATGTTTCTACTCGTCTTTGCATCTGCTCTAGTTGCAGGGCATATGCTTGTGATGCTTGCGGTGTCATGGCCAGGTATCAGGGGGGAGCAACGCAAAGCTATCTATTCCCTGGCAACATATGTATCCACGCCTGGGGTTGTCGTTTTGCTAGGAGCGAAAATAGTTTTCAATTACCTGGGTAAGCGAGGAGGCAGAGGTTGAGAATCAAAGCCGGCCCTCGGGCTGGCTTTGATTTTGTGAGATTTAGCCCTGCGCGTCTTCACCAGCCAGCGCGTGGCCCTGCGGCGCAGCGGGCACCCGGAGCCGGCCCAGAACGGCCTGTACTTCCTCCACGCCGGCCACCTGGGTTCCACGTCCCTGGTGACCAATGCCAGCGGGGGCGTGGTGGGCCAGCAGCGCTACTACCCCTACGGCGCGGGCCGCCCCACTGACACCGCCCTGCCCACCGACTACCGCTTTACAGGCCAGCGCCGGGAGGGTACAATAGGGTTGTACAGATGTAATGGCTTGTCAAGGGGGTCAGGTCGCGCCTGGTCCCTGGGATGGAGGGCCTGGGGGTAGAGCGCAGGGGAACGCCCGCGCGCCGGGTGGTTCTGGCGGCGGTTGGTGGTGGGCAGGTTGTGGTCTCACCCTGGCCCAGCCCGCGGTCAGCGCGACCGGGGGGCGGCCGGGTCAGACGCGGGCCGGGGCCAGGCTGGACGGCGGGAGTTTGACGGTGCGCTGACCGCGCGGCACGGACTCCAACTCGCGGCCCAACTGGAGCCGGTCGAGTTGGGCGCGGACGTAGGCGGCCCGGGATTGCCCGGCGGGGCGGTTCGCACACCCCAGGCGCTCGGCGTGGGCCAGCAGCTTGCGGGCCACCAACTCGGGCTCGGCGAAGCGGTCCGCCGTCTCCTCGGTGAGCACGTGCCAGACGGCCACCAGGAGCTTGCGGGCGATGGCCACGATGGCCTTGTTGCGCCCCAGGCGCGGCTCCAGGCGGGCCAGTTCGGCCTGCCAGTGCGGGTGGACCCGGCTGGCCGTCTGGGCCGCCTCGACCATGGCCGTGCGGAGGTCGCGCCGGCCGGTCTTGGTGAGGCCGCCAGTGCGGCGGGTCAGGCCGCTGTCGTGGACCCGGCTGCCCAGGCCAGCGTAACCGACCAGGTGCTTGGCGGCCGGGAAGCGCGCGATATCGCCGATGGCGGCCAACAGGGTCAGCGCGGTGATCAGGCCTACGCCCGGCAATTGGAGCAACAGCACCACCCGCTCATCCTGAGCGGCGAGGGCCGTCAGGGTCTCTTCCAGGCGGGCGATCTGGGTCTGGGCGAAGGCCAGCGTGTCCAGGTCACATTGAATGCGGGCGTCCTCAGCCAGGCCCAGGTCCAACTGACGCCACCAGTCGCGGTTGGCGGCCGCCAAGGGTGGGCCTGCGGGCGGGGCCAGATGATAGCGATGCAGTACGGCCTGGAGCCGGTTCTGGGCCTGGGTGGCCAGGCGCACCATCTTGGTGCGTTGAGCCACCAGGGCCCGGTGGTCGCGCACCTCCGTGGGGGGTACCCAGACGGACGGCAGCAGGCCCACGGCGTGCAGGCGGGCCAGGGTCAGGGCCGCAATGTTATCCGTCATGACCTGGGCCCGGGTGATCAGGCTCACGTGGGGCGGGTGCACCAGGGTGACCGAGTGCACGTGGGGGGCCAGGTCATCGTGCAGTTGAAAGGCGTTGGTGGTCATCTCCAACACCACCGCATCCTGGGGGGTGAGGGTCTGGCGCAGCCATTCGTCCAGGCGTGAGAACTGAACCCGCTGCGGGCCCAGCACGGGGTTGAGCTGCGGATCGACCCCACAGGCTACCAGGTAGTGCTTGTGGATATCCAGGCCGATAAAGCGCGTCGGGGTTGGTGGGGCGGTAGACATGGCGTGATGCTCCTTTCCAGGCCGTGGCGGGGCAGCCGGCCCCGCGGTCGGCCGGGCGCGGCCATTTTAGGGCGGGTACTTCACACACAGATGCGGGCTGGGCGGTACGGACCGCCGTCCCAGTTGAGTGGAAGCGAACGGGCAGTCACACACGACTACGGGCTGGCCCGCGTGGGGCTTCCCATACAGTCCCCGACTGGCCCTGACGTAAGCGCCCGAGGCTACGTCTCCGTTCCTCAACGGCTCTATTATGCCTCAAGCCGCGCCCGGCCGCAAGTCCGAGGCGTCCCTCGAACCTGGTGTTAACATACTAACATGACTACGGCGCCCGCTACTACGACCCGGCCCTGGGCCGGTTCCTCAGCGCGGATACGGTGGTGCCGCAACCCGGCAACCCCCAGGCCCTCAACCGCTACGCCTACGTGCTCAATAACCCGCTCAGGTACACCGACCCGAGTGGGCATTGGACCTTTGAGGAAGAGCCAGATGACCCCATATTCGCCTCTCCAACAAATAATACGCCGGCAATGCGTTCTTGGGACATGGAACAGATACTTGTAATGGGGGTATCTGCCTACCCCTACCCTCCCGCAGGTTAGAAAGTGGCAGGCAAGAGGGTAAGCAGCTCATTGCGGCGCACTCCAATGCGGAGATTGCGTCCAAACCTGCGGGAGGGTAGG
>DAOTYG010000198.1:0-8451 GCA_034435155.1 Anaerolineae bacterium
GGTCGGCAGGGGGGTGAGGGTGGGCGTGCGGGTTGGCTCCGGGGGGGGCGGCCTCCTAATGCCCAACGGGTCTATGAGGATAAACATCGCCAGCACAAAGATCACGATCGCGGCCACACCCATCCCAATCGCCGCGATGAGGACGATGCGCTCGGTACGGTTTTCTTCTTCGTAGTACATGCGCCCCTCCCTTAGTGAATCTACGAATGTACGAATCTACGAATCTACGAATGATAAGCCACTCACTATCTGTCCATTCGTCCACTCGTCCGTTCGTCCATATAGTCCATTCGCCCATTCGCCCATTCGCCCATTCGTCCACTCGTCCATTCGTGTCAGCGCACGATCTGGAAGGTGATGTTCCACTCCACGTGGCCGGTAAAACCGGGATCGTCAAAGGCGACCCAGGCGTTTTGTGAAGTCTTGCCCTCGATGTCCACGATGATGGACCAGCCACCACGGGCCACACAGAACTCAAAGTAGCCGTCGTCCCGGGCCTCGCCCGGCCGGGGGCCGGTGATGTCGGTAACGGTGACGCCGGTGGGAGTGAAAGCCCGAACCAGGATGCCGTTCAGGGGTTTGCCATCCTTGCCCAGCACGTGCCCGTGGGGCTTGTTACAACTATTTGCGCCGGCCGAATACCCAATTGGCCCCTCTTGCTTCACCAGGATGATGTCCTGGCTGGGCGTGGGGGTATTGGTGGGCCGGGGTTTGGTCGGCGTGGTCTGGGGTTTGGCCGTGGGCGTGCGCGTCGGCGTGCGGCTGGGCGTGGGCGATGGCGTGGCGGTGGGAGCCGCCGTGGGCGAGGCCATGGCGGTGGGGGTGGCCACCGGCGTCGGCGTGGCCACTGGTGTGGGGGTGGCTTCCGGCGTGGGCGTGGCCTCCGGCGTGGGCGTCGCGGCTGGCGTCTCGCCGGGGGTGGCCGTGGGCACGAACGGCGTCACCTGGGGCGGCTCCATGGTGGGAGGCGGGGCCAGGGTGGCCGTGGGCTGGCTGGCGATAAGTGTGGCCCGGGCCAGGCTGGTGGCGTGGGCCGCCCGGGCCGGCTCTTCCCCGCGCCCATATAGCCCGGCTGAGGTCAATGTATATTCGTATGGTTGTCGGGGTGTGAGAACCTCCACGTAGAGCGTATGCTCACCGCGCAAGGTCACCAATTCGCTGGTGGCGGCCCGCAGGTCGGAGATCCAGGCCTGCTCCACGAACCCGGGGTGCAGCCCCAGGCGGCCCCACAGGATCTCGCCGCGCAAGAGGTCCACTTTGCCCTGGGTCATTTCGGCCTGGGTGGGGGCCGCCACGATGAGGTCACTGGCGAGCAGGGAGAAATCCTCCAGGTTGCTGCCCACGATCTCGGCGATAGCTTGCTCGCGGTTCTCCCAATCTGCCACCAGGCTCATGCCAAAGCCGCGCCGGGCGATGCGCCATTTGAGGGTGAGCCATTCCAGCCTGGCCCGGCTCACCAGCAGCCTGGTGCCCACGCTGTTCGCTGTCGAGGCCAGTTGCTCATCGTAGAACTCCAGGCGGGCAGTGTCTTCCGCGATGAGCGCTTCCTCCAGGCTTTTCTGCCGGTCGGCCACGGCCCGGTCTTCCCGCAGGGCCGCGATGAGGGCGCTGGCGGCCTCCTGGCGTTTCCGGGCGGCGGCGTCCACCCTGTCGCTCTGCGGCATGGGGCCCAGGGCTGTACCCACGAACTGCTCCTTCGCCGGCGGCACCTCGGTGAACGATGGGGCATGGCTCTCCCAGGTGAGCTGGCCTGCCCGACGGCTATCGCCCAGGGCGGTGTACTCCTGGGCCAATGCGCCCAGGATGGAGCTGCGGTGCTCTGGTCGCAGGTTGGGGCTGAAGACGACCACGACGTAAGCCTGCTCGTAATATGCTCTGGCCCGGCCCGCATGTCCCAGGACACGCAGGCCCTGCCCGATCTGCACGGTGGCATTGGCGCGCACGTAATCGTGGAGATAGGGGCTGAGGATGGCGATGTCGCCGGCGCGCTCATAACAGAGGGCGGCCTTGTCGGCCTGGCCGGCCGTGGCATACGCCTGGGCCACCTGCAAGAACAGTCCCAATCGTTGCAAGTCCGGTAGTTGGGTGGTATAAGCCAGGGTAGCGAACGCCGTCTCCAGTTCGCCGGCTGCCAGGGCCTCCTGGATGACCCGCTCGTCGCCATCGCTGGCCAGCACGCGCAAGGCCGTGGCCGGCTTGACTGATTTGGTCTCGATCTTGTCCAATGGGTTCACCCATGGGGGCGGCGCGGCGCGGCCGCCTGGCGATTGGGTGACGAAAAAGATGACGGCGATCACGATGAGGGCCGCCAGCAGCAGCGTGGCCAGGCCCCCACCGCCGATGATCAGCCAGTTCTTGGGTATACGATTCATTCGCTTTCGGTTGCCTCCTCCGAAAATAGACCCCGTTCGCAGCGGGTGTGCCACCCGCCGCCGGCGCGGGGTCGCAGACCCCGCGCGAGCACACCGGCGTATTTTCGTGCCACGGGGTGCGCCCCGCGCGTGCGGGTCTCCTCTGCGGTTAGCCAACTGCACGTCACTCGTTCATGATACTTCATTGCTCATCCTCCCGCAGGTTTACACATCTGGTGCAACCAACCTGTGGGAGGGTAGGCTGCTTTCGGTAAGTTTGTAGCGCCTCGCCCAATGATCAGCGTCGGCCCTGGCGCGCCAGGGCCACGCTGCCCCACAGCCCCAGCCCCAGGATAGTGCCCAGGCTCAGAGCTGCGCCCCAGCGCACGCTGTCTGGCTCGAACCAGAGTTTCACGGTGTGGTCGCCCGGCGGCACGCGCACGGCGCGAAAGGCGGTGTTTGCCAGGATCACCTCGGCCGGCGCACCGTCCACCGTCGCCCGCCAACCGGGGTAGTAGACCTCGCTCAGCACCAGGTAGCCATCGGCGGCGGCATATACGTCTACCACCATCTCGTTGGGCCGGTGGGCTGTCACGCGGGCGGCGCTTGCACCCTCCCGCAGGTTTGGAACCTGCGGGAGGCTCTCGCCCCACTTGAGCACCACCGTCTGCGTTGGATCAAAGTCCGGCTGGTGGATGCGCGCCTCGGCCGCGGCCGGGTCGCCTTCCACAATGGCTTGGTGCACCACCAGCGCGCGGGGCAGGACCCGGCGATTGCGATAGATGTTCACCTCCGGGTCGCCAGCGAACGCCAGCTCGAACTTGTCCCAATCCAGGGGCACGTCCTTGCGCCCAATGACGTATTTGGCGTTCAAAAAGTCATAGAGCGGCGTCGAGCGGCTGCCCAGGGTGGCCCAGTAGCGGTCGTAGTGAGCCAGCATGAGGGGGTTGTAGACCCCCATCACGTCATGGATGTCATAGAGCAGGCCGAGGTCCGGCTGCCAGACGTCCCAGCACTCCGTCACGCTGTCTATGCGATAGAGGTCTGTGTCGGCTTTGAGAAAAGCGATGGCCGCCGGATGCTGGAAGTGCCGGGTGGGGTCTTGCCTTCCCACATCCACGTTAGCGCCCAGGGCGGTCAGGTCCAGGAAGATCAAAGCCAAAGCCGCCAGGCCCCAAGTCCCAAGTTGCCAGTCCCAAGTCTCAGGTCGCCAGTCCCAAGTCCCGGATCTCAGGTCCCAGGTGCGCCAACGGGTGTAGAGCAGGAGCGCGCTCGCGCCCAGGAGCAAGGCGAACAGGTTCAGCCCGTTGACGGCCGTGGCGATGCGCCGGAAGATGGCCGGGTCCTTATCCTGGCCGGTGAGCAGGGCGAAATAGGCCAGTGGCAGGGCCACCAGGACCGCGCCGGCCAGGGTCAGCGTCATGGTCCGCACCACCAGGCCCAGCTTTTGCCGGGCGGCATCTTCCGTAGCGGGATAGAGCAGGTCGCCCAGGCCCCGGGCCGCCAGCAAAGCCACACCGAAATCCAGGAGCATGATGGCCCGGGCCGGGGCGCGCACCTTGTCAAAGCCAGGGACCCACTGGAAGAGCCAGCCATGGAGCACAGCGTTGCCGCCCAGGGCCAGGAGCAGCCCCACGCCGGCCAGGATCGCCAGCAGGACCGTCATTCGGTCCCGCTGACGTAAAAGGGCATACAGGGCCAGGGCCAGCGGCAGGACGCCGATGTAGCCGGTCTCCACCCGGTCCCACGGCCCCCAGTAGGCCATGGGGTCGCGGCCCAGCAGACCGGGCACAAACAACCCCACCAGTTGACCCGGCATCAACGAGTATTGCGCCGCCGTGGTGTACGTCACCTCCGCCCGGTGGGTCCAGGCCGTCAGCTCCACGCTGGGCAGAAGCTGTACGGCAGCGATGCCAGAGGCCACGATGCCGGTCACAGTCAGGGCCAGCAACCCCCTGGCCCAGGGGGTCCACCAATGGCCGGGACCGGGGGGCGCGGACCCCCGTGGAACGAACGAGTAGACCAGCCCGGCCAGGCCCAGGGCCACGACGGTGTAGAGGATGGGCTGGAGGTGGCCGGCCAGGAAGGCCAGGCCCAAGGCCAGGCCGGCCCCGGCGGCCAGGCCCAACCGCCGGTCGCGCAGTGCGCGCATGAAGAGCAGGAAGACCAGCGGCAGCCAGGCCGTCGCCGCGATCAGGTTCAGGTTGCCGAAATGGACGATGAACAGATCGCTGAATATGAAGGCCACGGCCCCGGCCAGGGCCGCCAGGCGATGCAGGCTCGCGTCCAGCCCCCGGATGCAGACGTAAGTGAACGCGCCGGCCAGGAAGACGTGGAGCACGGCCAGCCCCTCCATCACGTCGTAGGTGACAGAGGGGGCCAGGACGAAGGCGAGCAGGTTCACCGGGTAGAACACGCCGGTCTGCACGTCGGCCACAAAGGGTGCGCCGCCGTAGAGGTAAGGATTCCAGAGGGGAATTGTGCCGCTTTTTAAGGTGCGCGCCGTCCAGTTGTATAGCGGATACAGGAATGACGCCAGGTCCCCGCCCCCGGCAGGCATCCAGGCGTCTGGTGTCCAAAGGATACGCCAGAAGAAGCCGGCTGTCAAGACCCCCAACGCGCCCAGGGCCAGCACGTCACGATACAGGTCTACTTGCCACCGGCGCCAGGCGATGTAGGCGATCAGACAGGCGACGGCCCAGACAAGGGCTGCTAGATGTATCAAGACCCCCTCGCACGCCTCATCAGCCGATAGATCTCTCTGCGGTGTCCTATCATATGGATCACAATGGTCTGTTCGTCTTGCAGGATCTCGTATAGAACGCGATAGTCCCCTACACGGAGCTTGTAGAAACCGGCCAGATCACCGGTCGGTGACTCTGGTCTGATATCGTCCAAGCTGGCTGCTAACCAATTGATGCGTTTGACAATGCGGCGTCCAACGGATTTGTCTAGTCGGGCCAGGGCGAGCAGCCGCATCTAGAATGCGGATGTAATACATCACGATCACTCCAGCCCCAGTTGTCGCACCACATCTGAGAAGGGCTGTCCTTGTTCTCCCGCCCTCAACGCCTCCCTTTGGCGCAAGAGCCTATCGCGCACTGCTTCTTTGAGGCCCTCGTCAGGATCACCGAGGATTTCTAATAACTTGTGCTCAACGGTTTCCTCGATCATACCTCTAAGTTCTTCCTTGGTCATCTGGGCAACTGTACTTGTCATGTTCTCTCCTGTGCCACAGCACTGGCCACTTCTTCCTGAGTATCAGTACATGGAAAAAGTTGCTCCGCGAAGTGGCGGGTCTTTAGGGTCATATGGCCCCTGGGAGACTGCCCGGCGCGCAAACCACTGCACTCACATCGTCAAAAAGCGCCGGCCCTCAGCCACCATCTTGTTCAAGAGGCTCACGATGTTTGCGGCATTGTCGTTGATACGCTCGACCTGGCATCCCGCTTCGCGCAGCATCATCTCCAGGGCGGCGTCCTCGGCCGGGGACACGCTGCCCAGGATCGTCACATGATGGGCGTGTTGGGCCTCGGCCGGGTCAAAGCCGATGGCCGGCGCGAAGCGGGCCATGTAGCGGCCCAGGCTCAGCAGGATGGCCTTGCCGGGCAGATAACGGGCCAGGAGCAGGTAATGGTCCAGGGTCTTGGCCGGTCCCGACGGGGACGGCAAAGAGGACGAGGACAGGTGCAGGTCGGCCTGGCGAAACTCGACGATGGCCGACCCTGCGCCATCTACGAACACCTGAACCGAGGTGCCCAACCCCGCCGGCGTTAGCGTGTATTCGCCGGGCCGTAACGGGGCGAACTCGCAGGAATCCGGGTCTTTGGTGCCGGTGGGTACGGTGAGGCTCCAGGTGCCCAGGCTGATGGTCACCGGCACGGCAGGCCGACCAATGACCCGGCAGAGAATGGCAGAACTCATCCCTCCCACCGGCGTCGGGCCGGAGGTATTCTGGACGATGATCCCCTGCCAGGTGGGGGCCGGCGCGACGGGCAGGGTCAGGGTCACGGTGACGATATTGGCGCCGTCGCAGTGCAGGTGGTCTTGCTGCACCTCGGTGCCCACCACCTCCAGCCGGTAGGCGCCGGCCACCAGGTTGGCGAAGCGGAACCGCTCGTCGCTGCCCACGGTCTGCTCCGCTGTCCCGCCAGGACCGATGAGGCGGACCCGCCGACCCGCGCCGTTCTGCACGGTGCCCTGGATCACGCCCTGGCGCGGAAGCGACGCCCCGCCCACGCCTGGCAGCGCCTTCACCGCATCCACAGTGGGCAGATGGCCGGGACAGTGCCAGTCACTATACCAGGCCTGGGATTCCCAGTTGATCTCCCGCAGGCCCATTTGATAGTTGGCGATGAGCCAGGGGCACAGGGCAAAGTAATAATCCGGGGCCTGGTTCATCATAAAGTCGAACATGGCCACGGTGTATTCCCGGTGCCGGTCCAGGGTCATGCGCGGATAGCGACCGTCCTGCTTGTCGCCCACCACCACGCCGCCCTCGGTGGTGATGATGGGCACGTGATAGCCCAGGATGTCGTATACCGTCTGGGCGGCCAGTTCATACTCGCGGAAACAGTTGGCGTCGTCGGCCAGGGTACAATTGGGGCGCTTGTGCTGCTCGCGCATCTGGTTCACGGCCTCGCGGGTGTTTTTGATATAGCCAT
The DNA here is from genome assembly GCA_034435155.1 of Anaerolineae bacterium. GTDB lineage: Bacteria > Chloroflexota > JAHJIN01 > JAHJIN01 > JAHJIN01 > DAOTYG01. Next base: position 7,016 of record DAOTYG010000198.1, read on the forward strand.
CCATCCAGGCCCAGTGGGGATTGGCAATAGCGGCGTAGGAGGCCGGCTCCAGCACGTTTTTCAGGGCGGCCAGGATCCCCGTGTCGGTGGTGTATGGCCCCAGGGCGTCATATTCTTCCGCGGTGAGGGGCTGGCCGTGGAGGTTCACCTCGTCGTAGGGATAGTCCAGGGGATGGTTCAGGCAGTAGTTGTGGATGGCGACCCACGCGCCTTTCTCGAAGAGGTCAAGCCGGCCCTGGCGCTGGATCTCGCGGATGATGGTGGCCCCGCCGCCGAAGCTCATGGCCGGCGTGCCCGGCAACGCGCCAACGCTGATGAGGAAATCGGCATCCTGGATCCAGTCCCGGGTCACGATCTCCAGCCAATTCTGGGGCAGGTTGTTATTTTGCCATTCCGTGGGCAGATTGGGCTCGTTGTTGGTCTCAAAGTAACTTACCCCCAGCTCCACCAACTCCCGAACCAACTCCTGCTGCCCCTGGTTCAGCGTGCCGGGGTTCTGCTGCGGGCGATAGAGCCGCACGATGGGAAAGATGCTGCACGCCAGGAGTCGCTGGCACAACTCCACGGTGGAGCGGTCGCTCAGGTCCCGGTCGCCCTTCGCCATGAGCTTGACCCACTTGATGTTCATGGCGGCCAATTCATCCAGCCAGGGGGTGAGCTGATCGCCCATCAGGTGATAGGGGCTGGCGCTCCAGTGAATGCCGCGCCGATTATCGTTGGGGGGGCGGGGGAAATCAGCCAGACGCATGGTATCATCTCCTTTGACTACCCCTTGGCAACTACGATTATATCACACTTGCCGGTTCGCCGCAAATCAAAGTATTTCTTGAGTGTATGCACGATTTGTCAGCCAGTTTTGGGAGTAGCGGTTCGGGATGGGATGGATAGACCTGCTGTTTCACAACTGGAACTTTCTGGGGTCGAGCCTTCAGGCGGTCCATATCTTTACGACCGGCTAAAGCCTCTACTCCGTGATTTGTCAGCCGTTCTAACCTGCGGGAGGGTTCAGGGCCAAAAACCATAAAGGACACCAGGGACACAAAGGTAAATCTTGTGGTCCTTCGTGTCCTTCGTGTCCTTTGGTAATTGCTCACCCTCCCGCAGGTTCGTGCGTTTTCGCGGACACGCCCGTCGCAGATGGGGAACACGGTTCCCAGCAACCTGCAGGAGGGTAGGCTGAGAAAGTTGCGGCCGCGCTACGGAGGGGGAAAGTCATGGGCCATTGCCAGGAACACGTCTCCGCCGGGGAGACCGTCCGGCAGGCCAACGCCTGTTACACGAACAACAAAAACCGTATGCGTTTCCGGGATATAGTGCCAGTCTCAGTAGTCATCATGAACTGCGTTCGCCACAACGCATGAAAATGTGATAGGCAGCAGGCAATAGCCGTGCCTTCCTGAAGTCCATTTTCAAGTCAGATGGAAATTTGTGCTCCT
>DAOTYG010000199.1:0-14054 GCA_034435155.1 Anaerolineae bacterium
GGCCGGGCTGGGCGAGCGGCCCCTGGTGCGCAACGGCCCCCGGTGGCTGGTGGCATTGGTGGCGGCCGGGGCCGGGCTGGGTTTGCTCCTGGATACCCTCATGGTCCAGGTGGCCGGCATTCTGGACTATACGGCCGTCCGTGACATCCCCACGGCCCTGTTGCTCTACCTGGGCTGGGGCTTTTGCCTGCCGGCCCTGGTCGCCACGCACCGGGCGAGCGGGGCCTTGCTCCGGCGGCTGCCGCTCCCGAGGTTCCCGGCCGTGCCGGGGGCGTGGCGGGCGGCATGGAGCCGGTGGGCCGGGCCGGCCGGGGCCGCGCTCCTGGCCAGCGCGCTGTTCCTGCGCCTGTATTATCCGCTCCGGCTGGGTTTTATGGTGGCCCCGGCTTTCCTGGGCCTATGGCTGCTGCTGGAGACGTTGGGAGATCGCCGGGAGCGAGAACCAGGTCTCCTGGATGATCTGCTGAGCGGGCGGTGGGTTTCCCTGCTGGCGATGATACCCCCGGCCCTGCTGTTGGCCCTGACCTGGGAAGGGCTGAACAATCTCATGGGATCATGGGCCTATGGCAACATCTTTTGGCTGGAGCCGCCCCTCCTGGGCGTGCCACCAGTGGCGTATTGCGGCTATGTGTGCTGGTATGCCCTCTTTCTCTCGTTCTACCGCGCCTGTTTTGTAACTGCTCACCCTCCCGCAGGTTGGGGCGGTTCCCATCAACCTGCGGGAGGGTAGGCTGAGCAGTCGCCCTGTTTTTAGAGAACCCGGCGGCAGGGTAAGCAGTTACACCGGCGGGAGCGACTCGGAAAGCTTATGGCGCGATCAAGACTTCTTTGACCAGCACGCTGTCGCCGGTGACACGGCCCTGGGCGTCCAACACCGGCAGGCGTTGCACACCCCAGGGCGCGCCGGTCTGGTAGAGGTTGACCAGGAGGCGATACCGGCCCGGTGAGGCGTTGATCGGGAGAGGCAGACGATACGGATCGCGCACCAGATCACCGGCCAGCCAGAGGATGGTGGGGCGGTCCCCCGGTGGGTGGTCTTGCTGCACCACCATCTGCCCGGCGGCATCCAGCACCTGCACCGAGGCCACGTACTCTTTGCTGATGTTGAGCTGAGCCTGCCACCAGAGGGTGAGGGAGATGGTATCACCAGGGGCGAAGCGCGGGACCGGCTCGCCGCCCCCTTCGCTGGGCCGGCTGGTGGGCAGATCAGCATCCAGTAGCCAGACCTGGTTGGCCAGGTTGGCCCGCAGCCGCACGGTCTGGCCGTTGCTCACCGTCAGACGGACCCGGTCGCCGCGCAGCAAGGATACGCCGGCCGCCGGCGACTGGCTCAACACCTGGCGCACCAAAGCCTGATCATGCCAGACCCAGGTCACGTCGGCGGCCAGGCCCCGTTGGGCCAGCGTCACCTGGGCCTCGTCATAGCTATGCCCCACCACGGCCGGCACGATCACCTGGGCCGAGCCCCGGCTCACCGTCACGGATACTATATCTCCTGGCAGGACCGGCCGGCCCGCCGGCAGGGCCTGGGCGATGATGTGCAACGCCGGCACCTGCTCGTCGTAACGCCACTCTGCCACGGTCAGGTGCAGCCCAACAGCTTCGGCCCGGCGGCGGGCCTCGTCCAGGGGATAGCCCACCAGAGCCGGAACCAGCGGCGCCGGACGTGGGGAAACGGTCAGGTCCGGGCCTGCCGGGGTAGGCTGGGGGGGGGCCGAGGGCGTCGAGGTTACCGGCGCGTTGACGGCCGGCGTCGGTGCAGGGTGAACTACCTGCCAGCTCAGCCAGGCTATCGCGGTCAGCAGGAGGACGGCCATACCTCCCAGGGCGGCGCTGCTCCAGCTCAGGCCGCCGCCGGCCCGGCGGCGACGTCGCCGCCGCAGGGGCCGGTACGCGGTCGTGGCCTCCTGGCCCAGGTCCCGGTAGGCGATGAGGGCCTGCGCTAACTCTTGCGCCGAGGCGAAGCGGTGGGCCGGCTCCTTTTCCAGCGCCTGCAAGATCAGGTCCTCGATGGGCGGTGGCAGGAGGGGGTTGTAATCGCGGGGTGGGACCGGCTCCTCCTGGAGGTGCTTCACGGCCACTGCCACCGGCGTCTCGCCGGTGAACGGCAAGCGGCCAGTCAACATCTCGTAGAGGATGACGCCCAGGGCATACACGTCCGATAGAGGAGTGGCGGCTTCCCCGGCGGCCTGCTCCGGCGAGAGGTAGTGCACCGTGCCCAACACCACGCCGGCCTCCGAGATGGAGGACCCGGCCAGGGCCCGAGCGATACCAAAATCGGTGACCTTTACCCGCCCCTCGGGCGTGAGCAGAACGTTCTGGGGTTTCACGTCCCGGTGGACCAGGCCAGCCCGATGAGCGTGGTCCAGGGCCTGGGCGATCTGGGCCGCGATGTCCAGGGCCCGTTGCACGGATAGCGGCGCTTCGGCCTCGATGACGGTTTTGAGGTCCCGCCCGGCCACAAACTCCATGACGATATACGGTCGCGCGGCGGCTTCGTTGGGGAACTGGCCCTCCCCCACGTCGTAGATGGCCACGATGTTGGGGTGTGAGAGATTGGCGGCAGCCCGGGCCTCTTGGCGGAAGCGGGCCAGAAATGGTTCGTCGGCTGTGCGCTCCACCTGCGGCCGCAGCACCTTCACCGCCACCGGCCGTTCCAGCAGGGTGTCCTGAGCCTGGTAGACCTGGGCCATGCCCCCGGCGCCGATCAGTTTGAGGAGCCGGTAGCGACCGTTCAGCACCACCTGCGCCTCGCTCGTCTCATCCTTCATCCTTCACCCTTCATCCTTCACCATACGGCGGCGCAGTCCCAGGATAGCCAGAATACTATGGGTGGTATACAAGGCCACCAGACTCATCGTCAGGAGCAAGGTGGGGATCGTGAGCAATACGCTCAGGGCAATAGTCAGGGTCAACAAGACCACCAGGACAAAGTTGAAGGCCAGGTTGCCAAAGGTGATGAGAAAGGCGTTCTTGTAGACCAGCGTAAGCCGTTTATCGCGCTGTTCCAGTAGCAACGGTAGTGTGTAGACCTGCATCACCAGCCAGATGATCAGGAAGTACAAGAAGGCGATAGAGAGGGCCGACCAGACAGCCCCGCCCAGGTGGGCATAGAACGCGGCGTTGAACCACAATAGGGCCAGGCCAGTCAGCCCGATGACGAACAGGATCAGGCTGGGCCGCCAGCAGGTGCGCAGTCCCTCCCAGAACATGAATACGCCGGGCATCCGCTTCTCATGCACGATCATGTGGGCCAGGTAGTAGATGCCGGCTGTGGGCGGCGTGGGCAGCAGAAAGACCAGGGCGATGGCATAGATGGGGAAAGACCATAGTGCCCACAGCAAGATAAAGGGGGCCCAAAAGAGGAGCGAGAGCGCGGCCCAGAGCAGGTTCACGATGACCAGGAGATACATCTCCTCATACAGGCTTTTGATGGCTTCCCAATAGGACTGCAAGGCCAGACTGATACCCGCCACAGAACTTCCTCTAATATGTGCTCGCAAGGGGTCTGCGACCCCGCGTCCAACGGCGGGTGGCACACCCACCGCGAGCAGGACCGATCCCCGCCACAGAACCTCGTGTTGTGAACTGGCGTGTTCCACTAAGAGCCTATCCGAAAACCTGCGGGTGTCGTTATCCTCCCGCGGGTTTCAGAACCTGCGGGAGGATTTTCGGATAGGCATTAACTCCCCGGCTCCGCCGGTTCGACGGTCTCCCCAGCGAGCGAGTCAACAGACCGATTCGGCGGCTGTCCTTCGTCCAGTTCGCGCAGCTCGATGACCAGCCCGCCGGTGAGCCAGGCCAGGGCGTTATAGCCCAGGGTCAGCAGGTTCGCGCTTAACCCCAACGCCAAAGCCGTCGTGCAGCAGGTGATAACGATCAGGAGCAGGGCTAACAACCAATCGTGCTGGTCCAGGAAACGCAGTTGTTCCAACACCCCGCTCAGGTTCAGCAGCTCCACCAGGTCAAAGCGCACCGGCTGCCCCAGCACCTCCAGGCGCAGCTCGCGCCAGCCGGCCAGGACCTGATGCGTGGTGGAGACCGCCCATGACCCGGCCAGGCCACATAGCAAGCCCGGCCCCAGGCTCACGAGCAGGCCCAGTATGAACCCGAATTTGAGCGACGACCCCAGGCTAATGCGCCGCACCGCGTACCTGCTCACCTGTCCTCCGCATCTCAACCCTGGCGTAATTACCCGCCCCCGCTCGCTACCTGCCCTCGCTCGCTGGGGGTCCTCGCTCGCTGGGGGTCTGTGACCCCCAGCCCACGCCCCCACGCTCGCTGGGGGTCTGTGACCCCCAGCCCAGGTCATCTCAAGCCGCCGGGTCACAGACCCGGCGGGAGCGCGACCATCGGCTTCGCTCGCTGGGGGTCTGTGACCCCCAGCCCAGGCCCCCACGCTCGCTGGGGGTCTGTGACCCCCAGCCCAGGCCCACCCAAGCCGCCGGGTCACAGACCCGGCGGGAGCGCGACCATCGGCTTCGCTCGCTGGGGGTCTGTGACCCCCAGCCCAGGCCCACCCAAGCCGCCGGGTCACAGACCCGGCGGGAGCACGACCATCGGCCACGCGACCATCGGCTACGCTCGCTGGGGGTCTGTGACCCCCAGCCCAGGCCACCTCAAGCCGCCGGGTCACAGACCCGGCGGGAGCGCGACCATCGGCTACGCTCGCTGGGGGTCTGTGACCCCGGCAATCGCTGTATGGCGAATATGATAGCAAACCACCCCCACGGCCACGTGGACGTTCAAAGACTGGCCTTTACCGTACATGGGCACAAAGATGGCGGAATCGCACAGCGCCAGCGTTTTTTGCGTCACGCCGTGGTCTTCGTGGCCGGCCACCAGGCACACCCGGGCCGGGTAGCGATAGGCGTAATACGGACTGGCCGATTCCGTGATCTCCAGAGCACAGATGGTATAACCCTGCTCACGTAGCCCGGCGATGGCGACGCGCGGGTCGCGCTCATAGCGCCAGGGGACCGTGCGCTGCCGGCCCCGGGCCACCTTCTCCAGAGTGGGATTGGGCGGCGTCACGGTGATGCCGGTCAGCACCACTTCCGCCACGCCGCACGCATCGGCCAGGCGAAAGATCGAACCGACGTTGGCCGGATATTCCACGTCCTCCAGCAAGATAGCGATCTGATGAACCGACAGCGGGTGCGCGCGTCGGTAATCCCGCAGGAAACGCTTGAGGTCCGTGCCACGTAGCTGTTTCATACGCTGGGACTGCCTGCCCTTCCGCCGGTCAATGGACCAGGCCAGAGCACACCCCAATGACCGGTTGCGTCGGAGGTCAGCCCCTTTCTAGCTGGCGGGATGGTTCAGGGTCTGCGCCAGATGCTCTCGTATGGCTGCCGCCACCTGGAACGGGTCGCCGGCCACTACGCTGCTGGCAAATAGCTCCATCGCCCCCAGGTCCGAGGTCTTGAGCTGAGGGTCGCCACGATCCTCCAGGCGCACGAGGGCCGGAAAGCCGTTCCAGTCTTCTTCCGCCGGACCCAGGGGGCGCAGGTAGAGCGCCAGGTTAAAGGCCGTCACTCCCAGGTGGCGCACAAAGGTAGTCAGCACCTCATAAGTGGCATCCAGCAGGTCCCGGTTCAACGTCGGCGCGATGATCAGGGTCTCTTTTTCCTTGATGGGGGTAAGAGAGGGCAGGATGCGAGCCTCACCCAGCGGTACTGCCAGGCCCAGAGCCTGGTGCGCGGCCACCAGGTCGTCAAAGTAATTCGCGCCATAGGCCAGCCGATACCATAACGCTGAACGGCGCCAACGTTCCACCTGGGCATAGTGCATCCCCCTGGTCAAGACCGCCTGGGCATGGCCGTGGATGATCGAGGCCCCACTGCGCCAGAGGCAGTTCCACAGGAAGAAAAAGTAGCGGGCCTGACGGTCGAGAGCCTGGGCCTGATACGCCCAGGCCATGGCCGTCTCCACGGCATCATGGACGGTTTCGCGGGTGAAACGCAGGGGATGGTGCTCATCAAAGACAAGTACGCAGTGCTGGCCGTCGTACCGGGCGATATTGGAAGCAGTGAGGCAATGACGGCCCCGCACCCGGCCAAAGACGTCGGCTGGCGTCTCCTCTTCCGCATGGCAAAAGGGGTCGTCGGCGCTGGCGGCGATGGCCTGTTCTATATCCACAGCCTCTTGCGCCTCGACCGGCCGGCGGGCACGCAAGGTGTTGAACAGCGCCCCATCCAACATGACCAGGTTGGTCACTTTGATGATATGTTGCCGACGCACCGTCTCCACCGTGCCAAACCGGGCCTCGATCCAGGGTATCATGCTGGCCGGGGGGACCACTTCTCCCACCACGGTATCCAGGTGAAAGAGCCGCTGGAACCGGGCCTGTTCCTCAGCGGACAGGGCGGCGACGAGGGCCGGCAGGTCGGCGATGGTGCGTGAGGATGGTGTAAACATGGAAAGAATCCTTCGTGTCCCTTCGTGTCCTTTGTGGTTTTGCGGAGCCGGCAGGAGGGTTATTCGGTTGCCAGTTGGCGTGCGGCTTCCAACAGGCGGCTTACCCCCCAGGATACCAGGAATTCGCCTTCCGCACGCTGAACGCCGTCCGAGGGGGATGCGGTGAGGAGGACCTGGCGCCCATCGCGGATGTAGCGATAGCCGGCCAATATCTGCTGATGAACCCCGGCCAGCTCAGCCGGTGGTTCCAGGCTCTCCAGCACGGCGATGACCCGGTCCAACGCTGCTGGCGTTGCCTCCTGAGCGGCCACGATGGCTGCCGGCTCCAGGTAGACCTGTACCTGCATCCGATAGATGGCGGCCAGGCCCAATGGCGCGAGCGTGGGGGACGCGGCCGGGTTGGGCTGGTCGCCCCCGGCCAACAGGATCGCCCCGGCCGCGAGCAAGGCCACCAGGAGCGTGACCAGCACGACCCGGCGCTTCATCGTTCACCACGGCTCACCCTGCCGCAGATTGGGTAATAAGCCTGCGGCAGGGCCAGCCAGCGATCCGCTTCATCGTTCATAGACCACCTGGCCGTCCAGGATCGTCATCATCACCTGCGTCTGGCCGCTTTGGGGCGGCTCAGAGAAGATGTCACGGGATAACACCACGATGTCGGCCAACTTGCCCGGGGTCAGGCTACCCTTGTAGTTTTCCTCACCGGCCGCATATGCGGCATCCAGCGTGTAGGCGCGCACAGCCTCCTCCACTGTGAGGCACTCCTGGGGATACCAGCCGGCAGGTGGCTCGCCCCGGGCTTGCGGCGCAGTCGGGTCCGGGTGCCGGCGGGTCACGGCGGCATAGATACCGGCCAGCGGGTCAATGTCTTCCACCGGCCCGTCGCTGCCGAAGGCCAAACGGGTGCCGGCATCCAGCAGACTGCGCCAGGCATAGGCATAGCGCGCCCGCGCGCCCCACAACCGCTCGGCCACCTCCCGATCCGATGGCGCATGAAGGGGTTGCATGGCCGCGATCACGCCCAGCTTTGCCAGGCGACCCAGGTCCGCCGGATGGATCACCTGCACGTGCTCGATGCGGTGACGGAGACTTGTTGAAGGGGGAACGGGCGTTCGGGCCAGCACGTCCAGCACCCGCCGCACGGCAGCGTCGCCGATGGCATGGATACAGGCCGGGAACCCGGCCTGGCTGGCTCGTTGGACCAGGTCACGCAATTCGTCCGTACTCAGGGTGGGCATACCCCGGTTGGTCGGGTCATCGGCATACGGTTCCAGCATCTCGGCGGTATGGGAGCCAAGGGCGCCATCGGCGTAGAGCTTGAGGCCACCCAGCCGCACCCAATCATCGCCCAGACCGGCCCGTAGCCCCAGCTTGATAGCCGCGTCCAGGCCGTCCTTTTCCAGCATGGCCCAGACCCGCAGGCGTAGCTCACCGCGTTCGCGCAGGGCCAGCCAGGCGGACAATTTGTCGGCCTCCTCCGGCGTCTGCACCGAGGTCAGACCCAGGCTGTGGGCGATGGGTATCGCCTCGACCAGGGCGGCCTGGATCTCGGCCGGGGGCGACGGCCCGATGACGTGCTTCTGGAACCAGTCTATCGCCAGCTCGCGGATGATGCCGCTGGGCGCGCCGGAGGCCTCAAGGTCAAACTGGCCGCCCTGGATCTCTGGCGCGGCTGCCAATAAGCCGCCCCGGGCCAGCGCCGCCGTATTGACCCACAGGGAATGCCCGTCCTTACGCCAGAGGGCCACCGGGTGGTCCGGGGCCACGGCATCCAGGTCGTGGCGAGTGGGGAAGCGCTTCTCCGGCCACACGTTATGGTTCCAGCCAAAGCCGTGTATCCATCTGCCCGGCGGGGTGACGGCCACGCGCCGGGCCACGGCTGCCAGCACCGCCGGGAGTGACGACAAGCCATCCAGCACCACCCGCTGGCGCGTCAGGGCATAGCTGGCAAAGTGTACGTGAGTGTCAATGAGACCCGGCAGGACGGTCTGGCCGCCCAGATCGAGGACCCGGGTAGCAGGCCCCCGCAGGGTCAGTACCTCCGTCCGCCGTCCCACGGCCACGATGCGATTGCCATAGACTGCCAGGGCCTCCGCGCGAGGCTGGGCCGGGTCCATGGGGTAGAAACGTCCATTGTGCAGGATGAGAGTGGCGTGAAGCATGATCCCTTCTTGATGCGGGTCTCGCCGGGGAATTATACCCCAGGCAGGCAAGCCCGGCAAGTCACCCCGTATGACGCGTTTTTGACCTCAATCTGGGCCTATATCTGGTAGTTTAACACTGGAAAACCACTACATATTGTGGTAAAATAAGCCGGTAAGGTATTGTAAAGCAGTGATAAATGTGCTATAATGAAGGTGCAGTTTATAACCCGGTTCCGGGCAAGGGGGTCGGTTTCGAGACCACGTTTTGTGTGCTGACCTTGCTCGAACGGGCGTGCCCGGCCCACCCGCCTGAAGTCACTCAGTCAGTCCCCCGGCCCACCCAGTCCGGCCTGGGCCGGGGGCCGGACTGGGTGGGCCGGGCAGACCCCGCGCGAGCGCAGACCAGGCCTGAAAGGAGTTTGCCATGAGAAAGCGTCTCTCTGTTCTCCCCATCTTGAGCGTTGCGTTATTGCTCCTGGCGGTGTTTCCAGCAGCCGTTCAGGGACGGCCAGTAACCAAACCTTTTGTGGTGGCCCGGTTTCCCACCAAATCGGAGCCGCATGGCGTGGCGGTGAACCCCTCCAACCACAAGGTCTACGTGGCTAACCAGGAGAGCCACAACGTCACCATCTACCTGGACACGGCCGGCGGGGGCATCCTGAATCCCCATTATGTCACCCAGGGGATGCATGATACCCAGATCGCCGTCAACCCCACCAATAACCGGGTCTGGATCACCAAATGGTCCAGCGGCATCGTCATCGGGGTGGATGGCACTAACGATAACATGGTAGAGCAGGTGAACGTGGACATCCATCCCAAGGGCGTGGCCGTGAACCCCAATACCGGCACCTGCTACGTGGTCTGTGAGGACACGAACCGGCTCCATGTCATCGGCGAGGGGGTGGGGGCTTTTGCCCATGTGGGCGTCGGGCGGCGGCCCCAGTTCGTGGCGGTGAACCCGGCCACGAACCGCATCTACACCTCCAACTATGACGACGGCACGGTGACGGTGGTGGACGGCCACACCAACGTCACCCTGGGGACCATCAAGGTGGGCACCGGGCCATACGGTATCGCCGTGAACCCCACCACCAACCGCATCTATGTGGCGAACCGCAACTCGGACAATATCACGGTCATTGACGGCAACTCCAATACTATCGTCACCACCATCGGCCTGGGGACCCAACCGTGGGTATTGGCAGTGAACCCCACCAATAACCGCCTCTATGTGACGACGCCGAACCATCCCGCCTATAACTTGCAGGTTATTGACGGGAGCAGCCATAAGGTCCTGCACACGATGAAGGTGGGCCGATTGCTGCGCGAGGGCATCGCTGTAGACCCGCGCACCAACCGCGTCTATGTGACCGATCTGGCTGAGGACTATGCCTATATCATCGAGGACCCGCCGGAAGGCCCGGAGCCATACGGCGGGGCCTGGGTCGGCGAGTATTTCGCCAATCCGAACCTGGCCGGCACCCCCACCTTCACCCGCAAGGACGACTATATCAACTTTGATTGGGGCACTGGCTCGCCGGACCCCTCCATCCCCTTTGACCATTTTTCTGTGCGCTGGACCACCCAGATCAACTTTCCCACCACCAACAAGTACACCTTCTATGCCACGGTGGATGACGGGGTGCGCCTGTATGTGGACAACACGCTGATCATCAACGAGTGGCATACCGGCAATGTAGTCACATACAACGGCACGGTAGAATTGTCAGCCGGTGTGCATACCGTGCGCATGGAGTATTACGAGGCCACGGGCAACGCGGTGGCCAAGCTCTTCTGGGAAGCCGGCAGCGCGCCCCCGCCTCCGCCGGGCACGGCCTTCAAGGGCGAATACTGGGCGAACCAATACCTGCAAGGCGCTCCCGCTCTGACCCGTTGGGACCCGGGCATCAACTTTAACTGGGGCACCGGCTCGCCGGACCCGGCCATCCCGCCGGACCACTTCTCGGTGCGCTGGACCGGCGAGATCTATGCCCCTTACGCCGGTCTCTACACCTTCTATATGACCGTGGACGATGGCGGCCGGCTTTGGGTGGACGGCGTCAAGCTGCTGGATAAGTGGTTCGATCAGCCGGTCACCACCTATCAGGCCACCATGCACCTGAACCAGGGCTACCACAACGTCAAGATGGAGTATTATGAGGACGTGTGGTACGCCGTGGCCCAGTTGCGATGGGAACCGGGGCCTGGCCCCGAACCCAAGCCGCCCACACCCCACCCGGCCAAGACCGTGATCGTGGACGTTGTGTCGGCCGGCTTTACGCGAGGTGGCCCGGCCAGCGCCTGGCAGTGGGCACCCTATGGCTATCAAGGGCGAATGCTCTACACCCGCAACGCCTATTCCACCCAGGAAAACTGGGGCCGCTGGACGCCCACGCTGCCGTATCCCGGCTACTATCAGGTCTATGTCTTCGTGCCGCGCGTCCACGGCACCACCACCAACGCCCGCTATCAGGTCTATCATAACGGCCAGTGGAACTCTTATCGTGTCAACCAGGCGGTCTACTTTGACCAATGGGTCTATATCGGCCGGTACTACTTTACGGCCCAGGGCGGCGAGTACGTCTATCTCTGCGACATCACCTATGAGCCGTACCTGTCGCGGGAGATCGCCTATAGCGCGGTCAAGTTCGTATATAACCCGTAAGGGGACCAGATGGCTGACGGCCCGGGTTCCTCCCAGGAACCCGGGCCGTATTGCGTGTTCACGAGTATGAAACGACTGACTACGCGCTCAAACCTGCGGGAGGTGTTTCTGTTCGGCCTCGTCCTGGTCGGGTTGCTCGCGTCTGGGTGCCACGGATGGTCTTCGCCAACACCCACGCCGCTCCCCACGGCCACTCCCAGCCCCGCCCCTTCGGCCACGGCCACGCGCATCCCGGTGCCCACCTCCACCGCGGCCCCCACGGTTACGCCCACGCCGCTATTCCCGCCGGTAGAGGCGATCACCGTGAACAATGCCACCCGGGTCCGCGAGGTACATCGCCTGAGCCGGCTCAGGGTCGGGCAAATCGCCTGGTCACCGGATGGGACGCTGTTGGCTGTGGCTACAGATGGCAGCGTGAACCTCTACCGGGCCACAGACCTGAGCCTGTCCCGGGCCTTTCCAGCTCCCAGCTTTATCAACAGCGTGGCCTGGCATCCCGCCGGCCGCACCCTGGCCGCCGGCTCGGACGACAATTACGTGCGCTTCTGGAATGTAGAGACCGGGCAGGGAATCAACCAACTGTGGGAACCGCGTGACATCGAGTGTGTGGCCTACAACGTGGATGGCAAGACCCTGGCTTACGGCGGGCGCGATGTGGTGTTATGGGATGTCTCCACCGGCAAGGAGATCCGCCGTCTGACCGGCCACAGCGACCGGGTGTGGGGCGTGGTATTCAGCCCGGATGGCCGGCTGTTGGTTACCGGCAGTTGGGATCAGACAGTGCGGCTATGGAACGTCGCCACCGGCGCGCCCCTGCGGCGCTGGGAGGGGCCGGCCGGCGCCGCCGAGAGCATGGCCTTTAGTCCCGGGGGCAAACTCCTGGCCTTCGGCGGGCCGGACAAATCAGTGGTGCTCTGGGACATGGCGGCCAGCCGGGAGCGCGCCCGCCTGCGCGGCCACGACGGCGAGGTCTTTAGTGTGGCTTTCTCGCCGGATGGTCAGCTCCTGGCTTCCGGTAGCAATGACCGCAGTATTGGCCTCTGGAATGTGGAGACCGGTGTCTTGCTCCACCGGCTCTATGGTCACCAGGGCTGGCTGGATAGCCTGGCCTTCAGCCCAGACGGCCGGCTGCTCGTCTCCGGCGGCGACGACGACACCGTTCGCTTCTGGGGCGTGCAGTAGGCCATTGCCAGAAGTACAGGCCCGGCGGGATGCCTGTGGGGCGGCGGCCAGTCTGATCCTACTGCTGCCCCCGGCGACCGGCTCGTAAGGCCAGGTTGGTCACTTTCGTCAGCAGCTCATTGATGGCCGTCATATCAGATGCCGGGATACCGTTGGGCGTTGCGATCCAGCTCTCGTAAATGTCGCTCATGTCCCGGCCGGTGGCGTCCCGGATGGCCCGTAGCAGGTCAGCCGCGCGGGCGATCCCATACTTGTGCCGTTCGTAATAGAGTTGCAGAGCCTGGAAATACCCCTCGTCGCCCAGGGTCTGGCGTAGCTTCCAGAAGAACAGCCCGCCCTTGCCGTAGACGATGGCGGAATAAGCCTCCTGGTTGGGGAAAGCCGAGGCTGGCTGGTCCACCGTCATATCCGGGTGGATCATGAGGTACGAGGCATACGGCAGGGCCATCCACAGGGCCAGTTGCTCCTCACCAGCTTCCCGGTCCATCGTCTGCTCAAAGTAGTGGATGGCCGAATAGTTGGTGAGGCCCTCGTCCAGCCAGGGGTGGTTCACCTGATCATTCCCCACGACGCCATACCACCACTCATGTCCCACCTCGTGGGCCACCACAAACTCCAGCAGGTACAGGATGTCGGCTTCCCCCAGGAACATGTCGCGCCCGATGAAGATGAGGCCGGGGAACTCGATGCCAGCCGCACCACCGGCCAGGTTCACCTCGCACATGTCCAGTTCCACGTAGGGATAGGCCCCAAAACGCTGATTGTGGGCCACTAACGTCTCGGCTGCGGCCTTCAACATCCGCGTGGCATCGGCCTCATCGCCGGGCAGGTAATGGGCGCGCACAACCGTATCACCCACGCGCATCTCTTTTGTGGTATAGTCGGCCGAGGCGACGATGGCAAAATCGCGCATGGGGCCGCTGACGTAGGTCCAGGTGGCGGTGCCATTGGGATGGGCCTGTTTGTCCACCAGGACGCCGGAGGTGACGATGGTGAAGGATATGGGCGCGGTAACGCGCACGTCGTACAGACCCACCGCGCTATAGACCGGGTCGCCGTACTCTGATGGTGGCTCGACGTGCCAGCCCGCCTCATCGTAGACGGCCAGGATGGGATACCAGTGCGCCAGGTTGATCACCGGGCCGTTGTGGCCGAACGCGCCATAACCGCCGCTGTTCCGGGGTATGATGACCTGATAGTCTATGCGCAGGGTGACCCGGCTCTCGGCGGCCAACGGCGCCGGCAAGGCCACTCTCAGCACCGTCTCGCGCACCTCGAAGAGGACTGCCTGGTCGTGCTCCGCAATGGTTACCCGGTCAATGTGTATCTCGCCGACGCCATAGTGCGGCCCGTTGGCAAAGAGCCGCAAATAGACCTCGTCCAGGCTCAGCGGGGCGTTGTTGGTATAGACGATCTCGGCGTGGCCGGTGAGGATATGGGCGGCCGGATCGAGGTTGACATCGAGCGTATAACGGGCCGGGTCATCCAGCCGGGCCAGGTCCATGCGGGCGGCCGGGATCAAGGCCCGCTCCTGGGCTGGAGCCTGGACCGGGCGAGAGATGACCGTGGGCCAGGGCGTGCCGCGTGGCGCCTGCGTGGGCCTGGGCCAGGGAGTCAGGGTGGGGACCTCACTGCCGGGC
>DAOTYG010000200.1:0-35504 GCA_034435155.1 Anaerolineae bacterium
ATACGGCGGACAATGAGGTCGCCCCCGCCCTGATCAAGGAGCTACCCGCCATTGAAAACTTCAACGAGCAGTTCAAGAGTATCTTCGACGGCCATGGTCAGGTTCCCACCAAGGGTGCAGTCAATACTCAGCGGCTCATCCTGGGTGCTATCTTGGTGTATCAACTGGCCTTGTGGTATCGCTTCGAGCACGGGCTGAGTTTGCGAAAAGGATTGAAGGCCTTTCTGAAGGCTGCATGATGAATTATGACCAGGCCTCACTTAACTACAACCGCACCTGGCCAAAGTGGTCATTCTGAGCGAGCGAAGGGAGCGAAGAATCTCGTTCCTGGCAGGCGGTTCTTTACCACAATAGTTGACGCCTATGCCCCTATCCCCACCGCCGGGCGAAACGGCGGATGCGTTCCAGAGCCTCTTCGATCTGGGTCAGGGAGGTGGCATAGCAGGCGCGCACGTGCCCGTGGCCACAGGTTCCAAAGGCGTTGCCCGGCACCACGGCCACTTTCTCCTCAAAGAGCAGCCGCTCGCTAAACTCCTCGCAGGTCAGGCCGCTGGCAGCGATGGACGGGAAGGCATAGAACGCGCCCCGCGGCTCAAAGCAGGTGAGGCCGATCTCGTTCAGCCCCTTCACCAGGACCTGCCGCCGGCGGTCGTACTCGGCGCGCATGGCCTGGACGTCGGCCTCGCCTTCACGCAGGGCCTGTAGTGCGGCATACTGGCTGGGCGTGGGGGCGCACATGATGGCATATTGATGCACCTTGTAGATGGCGCTGGCGATCTCACGGGGCGCGGCCACATATCCCACCCGCCAGCCGGTCATGGCATAGGACTTGGAGAACCCGCCCAACAGCACCGTGCGGTTGCGCATCCCCGGCAGGCTGGCGAAACAGGTGTGCTCCAGGCCATAGACCAGCCGATCATAGATCTCGTCGGAATAGACCAGCAGGTCGTACTCCTCCGCCAACGCGGCGATCTCCAGCAACCGTTGGCGAGGCATCACCGCGCCGGTGGGGTTGTTGGGATAGCCCAGCAGCAGGGCTTTGGTGCGCGGGGTGATGGCCGCCCGCAGGTCTTCGGCGGTGAGCTGAAAGTCGTTGACGGCATAGGTGGGGACGGTCACCGGCGTACCCCCGGCAAAGATGACGCCGGGCTTGTAGCTCACGAAACACGGCTCCGGCACGATAACCTCGTCACCGGGATCAACGGTGGCGATGAGGGCATCACTCAGGGCCTCACTGACGCCCACCGTGATGATCAGCTCGCTCAGCGGGTCATACTGGACCCCGTAGAGCCGTTCCAGATGCTCCGCCAGGGCCTGGCGCAGTTCGATCAGGCCAGCGTTGGAGGAATAGCTGGTGTGACCTTCCTCCAGCGAGCGAATACCGGCCCGGCGGATATGCATGGGGGTGGTGAAATCCGGCTCCCCGATGCCCAGGGAGATGACATCATCCATGGTCGCAATGATGTCAAAGAACTTGCGTATGCCCGACGGAGGCACGCTATTGACTTTGGCCGACAGGAAACTCCTCATTGAACGTGTGACCTCCATGTCATTGGACTTTGGACCACAGGGTAGCGTTACGCAGGTTTCAGAACCTGCGGGAGGATTTAGTGGGGCCGGAGCCTGGCGTGAGGGTCGCTCCGACCGCTGGCGGTCAGAGTGGCAAGGTCCCTCCGCGACCCGCTCTTCCGCACTCTGGCCCGCCGCAATTCCTCCACTGTCCAGCCGGGCACGTCTACCCCTCCCAGTCCCACCTCGGCGGGGGCCGACGTGCCGTGGAAATCGCTGCCGCCGGTGACAATAAGCCCGTACTTGCGAGCCAGTCCCACCAGTTCGTGCGTTGCCGAGGGGGTATAGCCCCGGTAATAGGCCTCGATCCCGGCCAGGCCCACTGCCACCAGGTCTGTCACCAGGCCCTCCAGGTCCTCCAACCCCCAGGGATGGGCCAGCACCGGCACCCCGCTTGCCGCCAGGATGGCACGCACAGCTTCGGCCGGGGTCAGCTTGTAGCGAGCGACATAGGCTGGCCCATTGTAGCCGATATATTGCGCAAAAGCGTCGGCCGTGCTGGGCACATAGCCCAGCTCCACCATGGCCCGGGCGATATGCGGCCGGCCACAGGCCCCATCGCCGGCCAGGTCCGCCACATGCTGCCAGGGCACGTGGATCCCCAGTCCAGCCAGGCGTTCCACCATCTGCTGAGCACGGATGCGGCGAGCATTGCGCAACCGATCCAGCAACTCCAGCAGGCCAGCGTCTTCCCAATCCACATAATAGCCCAGGACATGCACCTCGCCTCGCCAGGTCTCGGTGCTCATCTCCACGCCTGGGACCACCTCTATCGCGCGGACCTGGGCCGCGGCCGCCAACGCCTCCGGTAGCCCGGCCACGGTGTCGTGGTCCGTAATGCCCACAGCCCCCAACCCCTGGGCCGCAGCCAACCTTACCACCTCCGCCGGGGTATGCTGCCCGTCAGATGCGGTTGTATGGACGTGCAGGTCTACTTTCGACACTTTCGCTCCTTTACCTGATCGAATCCGGGCGGGCCGGGACGCTGGGGAACAACCGGGTCGCCGGCCCAACAAAAACCGCCCTGCCCTATAATGTGGACTTGGGGCTTCAGCCGGTAGACAGGCCCGCCTGAAAGCTCGACTCCAGGGAACCCAAGTCCAGCTATAAATGCAGGGCGGCTGGATTGAACCCACTCAGAACCTGGCCGGTGGGACAGTAACCTCTGACGTTCGAGGGTCGGTGATGGGGCCATGACGCGGTTCCACCACCAACCGGATCGCCGTGCGCACCAGGCCATTGATGAGCACATCTGTAAACATGGGGGTACAGATCAAGTCCACTCCGGCCGGGGCCAGGTAGCTGCGGGCGATGGCTACAGCCTTTATAGCCTGGTTCACTGCCCCCGCCCCAATGGCCTGCACATCTACCGGCTGGCCACTGCGGATGACCCCGGCGATAGCCCCGGCGACGGCGGTAGGACGAGACGTGGCCGAAACCTTCAACACTTCCATGACGTTGGTCCCTCCCTGACCATCACGAACCGGTCCTAGACTTCGCCGCTATCCCCTGCTAACGATGGTTCACCCCCGATCAATTCGTCGAGCCGCACAATCCGTTGAGCAGCCCGGGAATCACCTGCCGTCTCTACCAGGACCGCATTGAACTGCACTGGGCCATCAGCCACCTGAAATCGCGCCGGCAAACGGGTGCGCATATGGACCACCACGTTATCCGTCCGCACCCCCAACACTGAATCCCGTGGTCCCACCATGCCCACGTCGGTCACAAAGGCTGTACCCTGGGGCAGGATGCGCGCGTCGGCCGTAGGCACATGGGTATGGGTCCCTAACACCGCTGTGACCCGACCATCCAGATACCAGGCCAGGGCCGCTTTCTCCGAGGTGACCTCGGCGTGCATGTCCACCACGATCCAGGGGGCAGTCTCCCGACTCAGCAAGGCGTCAATGGCAGCGAAGGGGCAATCCACATAGTCCAGGAAGATACGGCCCAGCAGATTGACCACCAGCACCGGGCCACAGGTTATAAAGCCCCGCCCAGGCACGCCAGGGGGATAGTTCAGCGGGCGCAAGATGGGGGCGTCGGTCTCCAGGAGGGGCAGGATCTCTTTCTGCTTCCAGATATGGTTCCCGGAGGTCAACACATCCACGCCGCTTTGGAACAACTCCGCTGCCGTGGCCGGGGTCAAACCGCGTCCCCCGGCCGCGTTTTCAGCATTGGCGATGACCAGGTGCGGCTGATAC
This sequence comes from Anaerolineae bacterium, assembly GCA_034435155.1. Lineage (GTDB taxonomy): Bacteria > Chloroflexota > JAHJIN01 > JAHJIN01 > JAHJIN01 > DAOTYG01. Next base: position 3,774 of record DAOTYG010000200.1, read on the forward strand.
TGGCCCCGCAGGTGGGGCAAGAGCCGCGCCACGGCCCGGCGTCCCGGCCGCCCGATCACATCCCCGATCATCAAGATGCGCATGGGCTTCCCCGGTTATTTGGCATAATCCACGGCTCGCGTCTCGCGGATCACCGTGACCTTGATCTGGCCCGGGTACTCCAGGCTCTCTTCGATCTTTTTGACCACCTCGCGGGCCAGGCGAACCGTCGCCAGGTCATCAATGGCCTCTGGTTTGACGATGATGCGCACCTCGCGGCCGGCCTGGATGGCGTAGGACTTGCCTACTCCCTGGAACGAGTTGGCGATATTTTCCAGGGCTTCCAGGCGTTTGATATAGTTTTCCAGCGTCTCGCGGCGGGCACCCGGCCGGGCCCCCGAGATGGCATCAGCCGCCTGAACCAGCACCGCTTCCACCGTCTGAGGTTCTTCCTCCCCGTGGTGAGCAGCGATAGCATGGATGATGGCTGGCGAACGCCCATACCGGCGGGCCAGGTCCGCGCCGATGAGGGCGTGCGGCCCATCCACCTCGTGATCCACGGCCTTGCCGATGTCGTGGAGCAGGCCGCCGATCTTGCAGATGTTCACGTCGGCGCCGATCTCGCTGGCCATCATGGCGGCCAGGCGCGCCACCTCCAGCGAGTGCTGGAGCACATTCTGACCATAGCTGGTACGGAACCGCAGCCGGCCCACCAGCCTGATCAGTTCGGCGGGCAGGCCCCGCAGGCCCAGGCTGTAGATGGCCTGCTCGCCGGCCTCGCGGATGATCGTTTCCACTTCCTCGCGGGCTTTTTCCACCACGCTCTCGATGCGAGCTGGATGGATCCGGCCATCCATGATCAGTCTGGTCAGGGCCATCCGGGCGATCTCCCGGCGCACCGGGTCAAAGGCCGAGATGATCACCGCCTCCGGCGTATCATCCACGATGAGATCCACGCCGGTGATGTTCTCCAGGGCCCGGATGTTACGCCCTTCCCGGCCGATGATGCGGCCCTTGATGTCATCGGAAGGCAGTGGGACCACGCTGACCGTGGTCTCGGCCACCTCATCCGAAGCCAGACGCTGGATCGCCAGGGCGATGATCTCCCGGGCCTTGCGATCAGCCTCGGCCCGGGTTTCCAACTCCACCTCGCGGATCACCCGCGCCGCGTCCTGGCGCACCTCCTGTTCGATGCGTTCCAGAAGCAGGTTCTTGGCCTCTTCCTGCGACAGGCCGGATAGCCGTTCCAACTCGCGCACCTGCTGCGCGCGCAGGTCTGCCACCTGGTTCCGCATCTCCTCCAGCTCGCGTTCGCTCGCAGCCAGCTTGCGTTCGCGGCGTTCATAGGCTTCGAGCCGCTGATCCAGACTCTCGCTACGCTGTTGGAGCCGTCGTTCCTGGCGTTGTAGCTCAGCACGACGTTCTTTTTCTTCCTCCTCGATCTCCTGTCGTAATTTAAGGGCCTCATCTTTGGCCTGGAGCAGGATCTCTTTGCTCTGGGCTGTGGCCTCGGCCAGGGTTCGCTCGGCCTCTAACATCACGGCCTGCCATTGGGCGGCAACCCGGTACTTTTTGAGCAGGTAGCCGATGATCAGCCCGATGAGCAGAGACGAAACGACCAGAACGATCACGTCAAATAGTTGCATGGCTTCACCTCTCTCAAACAAGATCGGTGACAGCCCGTTCATGGCTCGTTCACAGCATCATCAACGATGAACTCCTCCCTTGTTGCATACATTGACCAGTCAAATGCGCGCCTTCCGGTCGGGCCGTCTGGTCCGACCAGGCCGGGCCGATGGATTTCAGACGGTTCAAGTTAAACCCGGTTATGAACACCTGCTGTAACTGCTCAGCCTCATTAGATGGAAAAAGTCGCTCAAAGCGGGTCTGCCAGGCCCACCCAGTCCGGCCTGGGCCGGGGGCCTGACTGGGTGACCCACCTACTGAGCCTGTACCCTCCCGCAGGTTCGAAAGTGTCCGGCAACGAGTCACGCAGGTCATTGAGGTGCACTCTGCTGAGATTTTGCCAGAACCTGCGGGAGGGTGAGCAGTTACCATCCGCCTCCTCTGTGCATCTCGAAAATCTGCCCAGGCAAAATAACACGGGGCCTGACCGCTGATCGGGACAGGTTGCCCGGCGGGATCAGCGAACCCAGCCCGAAATGCAGGACCTGTCACCGGTAAAGTGGTGGCGGGAAGGCATCGCGATGTGCTGCCCATCCGTGAAAGGCTCTCACCGACAGACGACCCGGCAGGGATTCTCCACCGGGAACATCTGCCTTACACTCTTATAATAAGCGTTTTCGGGTCACATGTCAAGAGCAACGATATTGACATCCGTGCGTAATTAGACGCACACTCCCCACTTCGTGTCCCTTCGGAGGAGGGGAAAATGCCTCATAGGGGTTTTTGCGGCGGCTTCGCCGCCGCAAAAACCCCAGAAAGGCTTTCTCTCCTTGTTCCCTCCCTGACAGGAGTTATGCCCGGATGTCAGCAACGATAACATCTATTGCTCGCCCCGCGCCCGGTCCTGGTGTTCGCGCCATAACTGCCCCACGATCTCACGGGTAAGGGCTGGATCAAAGCCCTGGCGCAGCAGGAATCCACCCAGCTTACGTTGAAACTCATGCGAGTCAATAGGGGCAGCTAACAAACGACTGGCCCGGGTCCGGGCCACTGACCAGATCAGCTCCTCCTCATCAATTTGCTCCAGGGCCTGGTCCACTGTCTCGGCAGGCACACCCTTCTGGCGCAGTTCGTAGCGCAGGCCCTGAACACCGCGTGGCCGAAATTGGCTGCGGTTCTCCACCCAAAAACGCGCAAACGCCTCGTCGTCCACCAGGGCCAGCTCGCGCAAACGCGCCAGCACTTCTTCGACCACCACTGGGGCAAAGCCTTTCTTGCTCAGGCGTTGGCGCACCTCGGCCTCGCTACGGGGTCGCCGGGCCAGGAACTCCAGGGCCAGGGCCGTAGCCCTTTCTAACGTGTCTTGATCCTGCAAGCGGGCCAGGTCTGCCTGGGTGAGTGTCTGCCCCACCCGTAACCTGGCGGCCAGCACGCCTTCCAGGCCCAGGGCAAAATGCCCATCCAGGTAGACATTGACGCGCCGGGGGTTCTTTTTTTGTCTTTCCAGGGCAGTGATCGTGGGCACGGAGAACCTCCTACCATCGCTCAGACAAGACCTCCAGGGACAAGGCCCTGGGGTCTTCTCATGGCCCCGGCCGCACGGCCTGGTAAAACGCCAGCGTATCCTCTATCGCCGCCGCACATAGCCAGTGCCAGCACCAGGTACAGCCCCACGCGAAGCGAAACGGCCCGTCGCATCACCCGATCCTCATCATGGGGGGTCTCATGGGCAGCCGGGCATCACTGTACCGCCGCCGGGACTGCCTGCCAGGTCTGGTCATCATAGAGCAGGAACGCCGTGCCGCTTCCCCTACCAAGTAGGGCCGTAGGGGTCCAGTACAGCCGGCCGTGGTAGAAGCGTTGCCGCCAGCCTGGCACCGGTTTTTCGTTCTCCATGGCCCAACCGATGAGCGCCTGCGGTCCGCCCAACTGCTCGCGCCAGACCTTGCCAAAACCTCGCCTCGGCTGCTTGAGGTTGGGCGAGGGCGGGATCAGCGTCTTGTCGGTTTCCGGTTCGCCTTCCTGGAACGTGTCCGGGTAGACCTGCCAGGTGAAGCGTCTGTCGGCCAGCAGGACATAGATCTCCTTCGTCTCCGCGTCCCAGATCATGTACCCGTGCTCGAAGGCTTGTTCGACCAGCGTGATCTCCCGTTCCAGTTGCCGGGGGCAGCCCAGCCGGTCGCGTTCCTTGAGCCAAACATCATAGAAACGCGACGGCTCAAAGGCGCAGGGGGTGGCAGTGGGCGCGACGGTAGGTGTCCCGGTGGGGCCAGGGGTGGGCGTGACAGTAGGCGTCTCAGCAGGGGAGGAAGTGACCGTTGGCGCAACGGTGGGTTCACCGGCGCCGGGATACGCGCCCAGGGCCAGCACCAGGACGATGACGACCAGGGTGACCAGGCCCAGGGCGACCAGGCCCAGTCCTCCGCCGATGGCGGCCCAGACCCAGCGGGGCCAGGCGGCTTTGGGCGGGACACGCTCTGCGGCCGGTGCAGTCGGCGGTTTTTCCTCAGCCGGGGTGGGCAGCCCGGGCACCGGTAGCACGGGGGGCGGCAATTCAGGCGCGGGCAGTCGGACGCGCTCGTCCTCTGCTACCTGGAAGATGGCCCCCTGGGGCGAGCGCATAAAGAGGACCGGCGTGCCCCATTCCATCGTCCCGGGTTCAGCCAGGCAGACCGCCCGCCGTCCCTCGGATACGGCGGCGTCCACCGGGTAGCCCCGCGCCAGGAGCGGGTAGACCCATTGCGCGAAGGTGATGGCGGCAGCGTCGGTGATGGGGAACTGCATGGCGATCACCGCCGGGATGCCGGCCATGACCACGCTGGCGGCGACGCCGGCAAAGGGGTCCCGGCCCTGCTCCCGGGCGCTGCGGGCCGTCTCGCAGGCATTCAGGAAAACCAGGCGGATGGAGGGGGCATCGCGCAGGAGGACGCTCAGCGTGTTCCCGTCTATTTTTTTGCCCCGCTCGGCCTCATCCTCCAGCACCAGGACCCCCTGGCCGGTGGTTTCGTCAAAGTCACCATGCCCCATGTAGTGCAGCACGTGATAAGGCTGTTCGGCCAGCCGTTCTTGCAGCTCCCAGGTGGTGGCCCGCTCCACGAACTCCACCTGGACCCCGGCCTGCCTGGCCCAGCTCTCCGCGATGAGGGCGCGCTCCCGGCCCAGGTCCAGCCGCACATAGTCGGTGGGGCTGGAAACGACGACCAGGATACGCAACGGCAGTTTCAAGGGCAATGGTTTGTAGGGACGCTGTACCTCCAGGTAGCGGATGATCGGGGTGAAGCGGGACAGGTTCAGGAACTCACGGGTTTCCCGGCGATACAGGAACTCCCAGGGCAGGCTCGTCAACAGGGCCAGGCTGGGGTCTGTCGGGTCTATGTGGAGCTTGATGCGCAGGCCGCATTGGCGCTCATGGATCATGCCCAGGCTGCGGTCCAGGAGGGATAGTACGGGGCCGGTAAAGAGGGCCTCGAAGAGCTGAGCGCCGATCTCTTGGGGCGAGGCCGTGGGGACAGCCGGGGCCGGCCCACTGCCCCGCACCATCTGGCTCAGGCTGACCAGCAGTGGCCCGATCTCGGCCGGGTCGAGGGGCAGCCGGAACGACGAGCGGCCTTCGCCGGCCGGCGAATGCAGCACGATTACCGGGTAGGCCCCCGCGCGTTGCGGTTCGATCTGGAGCGAGAAATCCTCGTACTCGATCATCTCCCCCCTCATATTATGTGCTCAGGCGTAACTGCTTACCCTCCCGCAGGTTTGCAGGGGGCCTCGCCCCTACTCGCCTGCGGGAGGGTCCAGTACCGGGTGACGCCGCGCCCAACGGCGGGTGACAATCTCTATGGTCGCCGCCGTGAGCACAGGCCCCCTTGGGGTATCTGTCGGGTGCCTAACGCCTCTCTTTCTCCCACACCACCCGACCGACCTTGATCACCATCTGCACGGGATTTCCGCCGAACTGATACGCCAGGTCGCGGTAATCGTCGGTATCCAGGACCAGCAGATCGCCCTGCTTGCCCGGTTCCAGGCTCCCCACCAGGTGTCCGCGCCGGATGGCATAGGCGGCGTTGATGGTGGCCGCCGCCACCGCTTCGGCCGGCGACATCTTCATGTAGCGGCAGGCCAGGGCGATGATGAAGGGCATGGACGGGCAGGGGCTGGTGCCGGGGTTCAAGTCGGTGGCCAGGGCCACGATGGCCCCGGCGGCGATGAAGGCCCGGGCGTTGGCATAGTGGCCGGTCGCCAGGCCAAACGGCGTCCCCGGCAGGAATACCGCCACGGTGTCGGATTGGGCCAGGGCGGCGATGTCGGCGGGGGGCGTCACCACCAGGTGGTCGGCGCTGGTTGCGCCCAACTCCACAGCCAATCGCGTCGCGCCCAGGGTTTCGAACTCGTCGGCGTGGATCTTCAGGCCCAGGCCGTGGGACCGTGCGGCCTCCAGCACCCGCCGCGCCTGGGCCAGGCTGAAGGCCCCGGCATCGCAGAATACATCGCAGAACTCGGCCAGGGGTATGTGGGTGCGGGCGTCGGCATACATGCGCACCCGGCCGGTGGGGTCGCGGGGCCAGGTCCGTTCGTCACGAGCCACCCGGGGCAACATCTCGCCGATGACCAGCCGGTCTATGTATTCATCCGGGTCATCCTGATAGGCTGGTGGGATGGCGTGCGCGCCCAGGAAGGTGGGCACCAACTCCACCGGGTGCCATTCTGCCAGCAGGCGCGCCACCTCCAGGCACTTTAGCTCGCTGCTCACATCCAGGCCATAGCCGCTTTTGACCTCGGCGGTGGTGGTGCCATGAGCCAGCATGGCATCCAGGCGCCGCCCGGCTGCGGCCAACAGGTCGCTCTGGGTAGCCTGGTGCGTGGCCTGGACAGTGCGCACAATGCCCCCACCAGCGGCGGCGATCTCCTGATAGGTGGCCCCGGCAATGCGCTGCTCGAACTCGTCCAGGCGGTCACCGGCCCAGACCAGGTGCGTGTGCGGGTCCACCAGGCCCGGCATGACCACCCGGCCCTCTGCGTCCAGGATGGGTGTACCCGGTGCGGCTCGCCGCCGGGCCTGGTCCGTCGTGCCCACCCAGGTGATGCGCCCACGCTGGAGCAAGATGGCCCCGCCTTCGATCAGGCCCACGTCACCCAACTCGGCCCCGCGCTTGGGACCGCCCGAGGAGGCCAGCGTGAGCAACTGGCCGGCGTTAACGACTAACAGGTCACCTTCCATAATGGCTGCTCCATTGCCGTCAAACGTCCAACGTCAAAACGTCAAACGTGATCACGCCTGACGGATGACGGATGACTACGCCGTCTCACGGTACTTCTGGGCAAAGCCCACGTATTGCTCCGCGTCATGCTGATTGTGGGCTATCTCCTCCTCGGTCAGAGGGCGCACCACTTTGGCCGGGATGCCCAGGACCAGCGACCCTGGCGGGATGATGGTCTCGGCCGTCACCACGGCCCCGGCCCCCACAACGCTGCCCCGGCCGATGACCGCCCGGTTCAGTACCACGGCCCGGATGCCGATGAGGCAATCGTCCTCCACCGTGCAGGCGTGGAGTACCGCCCCATGTCCCACCGTTACCCCGGCGCCAACCAGGCACGGCTCCCCGGCGTCGGCATGGAGCACGGCCCCGTCCTGGATGTTGCTCCGCGCCCCCACCCTGATCCGCTCCACGTCGGCGCGGATCACCGCCCCGAACCACACGCTGGCTTCCGGCCCGATGGTTACGTCACCCACTACTGTGGCGTTGGGGGCGATAAAAGCAGAGGGGGCGATATGTGGGGTCTTGGACCACAGGCTCAATTCCCACCTCGCTCGTATATATGTGCTCACGCCAGGTCTGGCCCAACGGCGGGTGACCCAGTCCGGCCTGGGCCGGGCACACCCGCCGCGAGCATGAACATCTCATACCTCGCTATGAACTGCCCGCTATACCACCGACGCTTCTCGCCGGATCTCGCCGGTGGCAAAGCGGCTCAGACTGAGTTCGGCGATGGGCAGCGAGGTCTCGCCCCGGACGATATGTTCGGCGATGAGCTGACCGGTGATGGGGGCCACCATGAACCCGTGGCCGCTAAAGCCCACCGCCTGCACATACCCCGCCAGGCCCTCGACCGGCCCCAGGATAGGCTGGGCGTCCGGGGTCATGGCATACAGGCCGGCCCACTGGCGCACCACCTTCACCTCCTTGAGGCACGGGATCAGCCGCACCATCTTGCGGGTGATGCTCCGGGCGAAGGGCAAACCAGACCGCATGTTATAACCTGGCGGTTCATCCGGGTCACCCTGACCCATGAGAATACTGCCGTGGGGAGTCTGCACGATGTACGTGCCATAGTAGAATGAGATGATGAGGGGGTCAAAGAGCGGCTCGATGGGTTCGGTGACCAGGATCTCGTGACGGTAAGGCACCACCGGGATGTCCAGACCGGCCAGGGCAGCGATGGCGGCGGCATAGCCGCCGGCCGCATTCACGACCCAGTGAGTGGCAATACGCCCTTTGTCCGTGATAACCGCCTGCACCCGTCCATCCGTCACCTCGATGCCGGTGACGGTAGTGCGGCGGCACACTTCCACCCCCAGTCGCTGGGCGGCCAGGGCATAACCCTGGGTAACCAGGAAAGGGTTGGCCTTGCCGTCGGTGGGGCAGTAGGTGGCCGCCAATACGCTCTCGATATTCAGACAAGGGACCACGTCGCGGGCCTCGGCCGGCGAGAGGAACCGCACATCCAGCCCCAGCCCTTGTTGCATGGCGACGTTCTTGCGGTACTGGGCCACTTCGTCCTCGGTATAGGCCAGGATCAGGTAACCGCCCTGGATGTACTCGGTGGGGTAGCCCAGCTCTTGCTCCAGCCCTGCAAATAATCGGACAGAGGCCATCGCCATGACGGTATTCTGGGGGGTGCTCCACTGCTGGCGGATGCCACCACCGCAGCGACCGGTGGAGCCAGAGGCCAGGTAGCCCTTCTCCACCAACACCACATCGGTCAGGCCCAGTTTCGCCAGGTTGTAGGCGACGGCGCAACCGACCACGCCCCCGCCGATGACCACGACCTCAGCAGTATCACGCATGGGGTTCGCCTCCTTCGGGGGCCGGCCCGGCCAGTACGCCCATGGGGATCGGGCGGGTAGGGGGGCGGAACGTAGTCCAGGTTTGAGCCTTTACTGGCACACCGGTCTCCTGAGCAATGAGTTGGGCGATGAGCCGACCGCAGGTGCGTCCCTGGCAGTGGCCCATCCCGCAACGCAGGATGCGCTTGATCTCGTCCAGGCTGGTCAATCCCTCCTGGATCGCCGCCCGGACCTCGTCCTCGGTGACATCCTCGCAACGGCAGATGATGGTGGCAGACGTCATTGTCATTCACTCCGTCGTATTATGTTCCTGGCGATAACGCAACCGCCTACCACAATTATACATCGTTTCCGGCTTCTTGACTACTGGTCGAGAGGGAACAAGGGGGAGAAAGCCCTTCTGGGGGTTTTTGCGGCGGCTTCGCCGCCGCAAAAACCCCTATGAGGCAGTCTTTCCCCTCCCCGAAGGGACGCGAGGCGGGGCGGGGGGCGGTGCCCTCGTGCGTTTAATTTACGCCCGGATGTCACGCACGCCGTTTGACATCCTGGCCGAGTTGTGGTATCATCTCCGCCAACAACTGCATAGCAGGCTCTTATCCAGAGAGGCGGAGGGACCGGCCCTGTGAAGCCTCGGCAACCAGGCGGAAATGCCATGGTGCCAATTCCGGCAGACCCCGGTGGGTTCTGGAAGATGAGAAGCTGCACGCCAATGATGACGGCCTTCTTCGGTTCCCACCAACCGAAGAAGGTTTTTTTGTTCGCTCGTAACTACCTGCCCTCCCGCAGATTTGGGCGTTTTCGCAACTGAAAGATGTCCATGCTCGCGGTGGGTGTGCCCGGCCCACCCGCCGTTGAACGCAGGGTCCCAGACCCGGCGTGAGCACATATTTATACGAGGAGGAACGACCCTATGACCAATCATCTCTCTACCCAGGCGGTACACGCCGGCGAAGACCGGCCCAAACCCTACGGCGCAGTCACCACACCCATCGTCCAGACCTCCACCTACGCCTTTGCGGACACGGCCGAGATCATGGACTTTATGCGGCGCAAGGCCGCCGGCGCGCCCCAACGCGACGAGTATGGCCGCTACAGCAACCCCACCCAGACTGCGGCCGAGCGCAAGATCGCGGCCCTGGAAGGCGGTGAGGGCGCGTTGCTCTTTGCCAGCGGGATGGCCGCCATCACCACCACACTGCTGGCCCTGCTGTCCCCCGGCGATCACCTGTTGCTGGTGGAGGGCTGCTATCGCCGCACGCGCGACTTTGCGACCGGCTTCCTGCGCCGCTGGGGGGTGGAGACGACTATCGTGCCGGTGGATCAGCCGGCCGCCTGGGTTGAAGCCATCCGGCCGACCAGCCGCGTCTTCCTGACCGAATCGCCCACCAACCCCTACCTGCGGGTCACGGACCTGGCCCGTCTGGTTGAGGTAGCCCGGCCGCGCGGCCTCGTCACCGTGGTGGACAGCACCTTCGCCACGCCGGTCAACCAGCGCCCCCTGGAACACGGCGTGGACCTGGTGATCCACAGCGCCACCAAGTACCTGGGCGGCCACAATGACCTGCTGGCCGGGGCCGTCGTCGGCTCGCATCAGGCGTTGGCCGGCATCCTGGAAGCGCGGGGGCTGCTGGGCGGCATGAGCAATCCTCACGATGCCTACCTGCTGCTGCGGGGGCTGAAAACCCTGGACCTGCGCGTCCGCCGTCAGAACGAGAACGGCCAGCGCGTGGCCGGGTTCCTGGCGGGGCACCCGGCCATCCGGCGCGTCTATTACCCCGGCCTGCCCAGCCACCCCGATCACGCGGTGGCCCGACGGCAGATGGCCGGGTTCGGCGGGGTGGTCAGCTTTGAGATAGACGGCGACCTGGAACGAACGGCCCGCTTCATTGACCGGTTGCGCCTGCCGTATATCGGCCCCACGCTGGGCGGCGTCGAGAGCATCGTCCAGCAGCAGGCCATCTTTGTCTCCCTGGACCCGGCGGAACGCCAGGCCGCCGGCCTGACCGACAACCTGGTGCGTTATGCCCTGGGCATCGAAGACGCCGCCGACCTGATCGCCGACCTGGATCAGGCGCTGGCGGGAATCTAATCAAACAGTTTAGTCACGAATTGCACGAATTAGCACGAACAAGAACAAATTAGTGAAAATTCGTGTCATTCGTGGCAGAAAAGAGGAGAGGATGATCGTACACAAGTTTGGGGGGACCTCGGTGGGGGATGCCCGGTGCATCGCCAATGTGGCAGACATCGTGGTGGAGCAACTGGGCCGCACGAAACCGGCCGCTTCCCCGGTCGAGACGGTGGTCGTTGTCTCGGCCATGAGTGGCGTGACCGACCAGTTGATCGCCGGGGCGCGGGCCGCCGCCGAGGGGAAGGATACCACCTACCGCGAGATCAAGGCCCGGTTGCTGGCCCGCCACCTGGAGGCCGTGGAGACGTTGCTGAACCACAGCCCGGAGCGACTGGAGGTCAGCGGCCTGATCGAGGATCGGCTGCACGACCTGGAGCGGCTCTACCGGAGCATCGCCGTGCTGGGCGAGCTGACGGTGCGCGGCAGCGACGCGGTGGCCTCCCTGGGCGAGCAACTGTCATCCAATATCCTGGCGGCGGTGCTGCGCGCGCGGGGCCTGCGCGCCCAGGCTCTCAGCGCCACCGAGTTGATCGTCACCGACGACCACTTTGGCGCGGCCCGGCCGCTGCTGGAGCCGACCCGCCAGCGGTTGCAGCAGCGCGTCCGGCCGCTTTTGGACCGGGGCATCATCCCGGTGATCACCGGCTACATCGCCGCCACCGAACAGGGCATCACCACCACCCTGGGGCGCGGCGGCAGTGACTATACCGCCGCCCTGGTCGGCGCCGGGCTGGATGCCGCCGAGGTGTGGATCTGGAGCGACGTGGACGGCATCCTCACCGCCGATCCCAATATCGTCCCGCAGGCGCGGACGCTGACCGAGCTGTCCTACGCTGAGGCGGCCGAGCTGGCCTACTATGGCGCGGATGTGCTCCATCCCAAGACGATCCGCCCGGTCATCGAGAGCGGCATCCCCCTGCGCATCCGTAACAGCTTCAACCCCACTCACCCCGGCACGCTGATCGTCCAGACGCCGCGCCCGGACCGCGAGCTGTGGCCGGCCATCATCTCCACCACCGGCCTGACTCTGATCGCCGTGGGCAGCCAGGACGATTCGTGGACGTTGCCGAACGCCGCGCGCGTCCTGCAATTGCTCAGCGAGGCCGGCGTGGACGTGCCCCTGTTCTCCCAATCCTTCTCCGAGCACCGCCTGAACCTGGTGGTGCGCGAGCAGAACCAGACCCACTGCCTGAACGTCCTGCGCCGCGAGTTCGACGGCGATCAGACCAGGTATAACCTGGGCGTGAAGGAAAAAGTCGCCACGGTGTCCGTTGTCGGCGCGCCGGGCTGGGGCGAGCGCGGCATCGTCGCCCACACCTTCGCCGCGCTGGGGCAACACGGCACGCGGGTCATCGCCGTGGCCCAGGCCGGCACCGGGTACAGCGTCTCGTTCTGCATCCCGGAGGACCAGGTGATGGGCGCCGTGCGCTTTTTGCACCGCGAATTGGGATTAGAGTCCACAGTCATCAGTCCGCAGTCCGCGATCAGCGGTCCGCGGTCAGCGGTCGGTGGAGGAGAGGTATGAACAAGATCCCGGTGGGTATCCTGGGCGCGACGGGGATGGTGGGGCAGCGGTTCGTCCAACTGCTGGCCGATCACCCCCGGTTTGAAGTGACGGCGCTGGCCGCGTCGGACCGCTCAGCCGGGCAGCGGTACGCCGACGCCTGCCGCTGGCTGCTGCCCACGCCCATGCCGGAGGCCGTGCGCGACCTGGTCGTGCAGCCCTGCGCGCCGCCTCTGGACTGTCGGCTGATCTTCTCCGCGCTGCCATCGGACGTGGCCGGGCCGGTCGAGGAGGGCTTCGCCGGGGCCGGCTACGCGGTCTGCTCCAACGCCGCCGCCCATCGCCTGGACGAGGACGTGCCGCTGCTCATCCCGGAGGTCAACGCCGACCACACCGCGCTGATCGCCGCGCAGCGGCGGCGGCGGGGCGGGCCGGGGTTCATCGTCACCAGCCCGAACTGCTCCAGCACGGAACTGGCGCTGGCCCTCAAGCCCCTGCACCAGGCGTTCGGCCTGCGCCGACTGTTCGTGGTCACCATGCAGGCGGTCTCCGGGGCCGGCTACCCCGGCGTGCCAGCGCTGGACGTCCTGGGCAACGTCATCCCGTTCATCGGCGGCGAGGAAGACAAGGTGGAGCGCGAGCCGCGCAAGCTACTGGGCGCATTGCAGGGCGACCGCATCGCCCCAGCGCCGTTCGCCATCAGCGCGCAGTGCAACCGCGTCCCGGTCCACGATGGGCATACCGAGTGCGTCTCCGTCGAGTTCGAGCGCAAGGCCGACGTCGGCGAGGTGATCGCGGCGCTGGCCGGGTTCCGGGGCGCGCCGCTGGTCGCCGGCCTGCCCAGTTCCCCAGCCCGGCCCATCCTCGTCTGCGGCGAGCCAGACCGTCCTCAGCCCATCCGGGACCGCGACGCCGGCCGGGGCATGGCAGTGAGCGTGGGCCGCGTCCGCCCCTGCCCGCTCTTCCACGTCCGGTTCGTCATCCTGGGCCACAACACCGTGCGCGGGGCCGCCGGTGGGGCCATCCACAACGCAGAGTTGCTGGTGGCCCAGGGATGGATTGTGTAAAACGTAAAACGTGAAACGTAATGCTGTGAGCGGAACCGTTCACCCCGTACATCACGTTTTACGTTTTACTCTTTACGTTTTACTCTTTACGTTTTACGCATCACGAAAGCAGGCAACAATGACCTACACAACCCACGGCCTGACCTCACTACACGACTTCCTGGGCGATTTCGTCGTCTACCGCAACCTGGTGCCAGCGGATGCGCGCCTGCCGGCCGTGGCCGACCTGCGGGAGCAGTTGGGGTTGGCCGGGAACCCCTTGCCCCGCAAGGCGGAGCCGGCCTACGGCCGCGTGGTGGCCGAGATGCTCCGCCATGCGCGCCGGCTGGACCGGCCCGGAGCGACGATCCGGCGGCTGCTCTTCATCGGCGATACCCGGCTGAACGACGGCACGGCATTCCGCCACCTGTGCGCGGCCGGCGACTGGCCCGGCTGGGCCTTTATCGGGCGGGACGAGATGAGCCGGCCGGCCCAGGTGGAGCGGGACGGCCCGTTCTACCTGGCCAACCGCTGGTCGGCGCTGCCGGATTTCGTGCGGTTCGTGGAGAGCCAGGGGGGTGCAGTGGACGAGGAGACGGCGGTCGTGGTGGACGTGGACAAGACGGCCATCGGCGCGCGGGGACGCAATGATTCGGTCATTGACGAGGCCCGGCTGGAGGCGGTCCAGCGCACGATAGCCGATCTGCTGGGGGTCGGCTTTGACGAGGCCACTTTCCGCGCCGCCTACGACGAGTTGAACCGGCCGGCCTACCACGCCTTTACCGCCGACAACCAGGACTACCTGACCTACATCTGCCTGGTGCTGGGAGCCGGTCTCTTCGCTCTGGACGACCTGCTGCGCCAGGTGCGGGCCGGCTCCCTGGCGGGCTTCCCGGACTTGATCGCCCGGGTGCAGGCCCGCCGCGCCGAATTGGCCCCGGCCGGGCTATTACCCATCCACGACGCCGTGTGGCACCGGGTCCAGGCCGGCGACCCCACGCCGTTCAAGGAGTTTCGCCATCACGAGTACCTGACCACGGCCGCGCGCTTTGGCGATCTGCCGGGCGCGTCTGCGGAAGAAGTGCTCGCCCGGCGGATCGTCATCACCCAGGAGGTGCGAGAAGTGGCTATCTTCCTGCGCGAGCGGGGGGCGTTGGTCTTTGGCCTGTCGGACAAGCCGGATGAGGCTGCTATGCCGGGCGCGGCGCGGACCAGAGCCGGGACACCTGACAGGCGCAGCGTGATGCAGCCGCTCCATCGCCTGGCGACGGTGGCGGTGGGCGAGAGGTTGTGCCCCCAGGGATCTGCGCCCCGCTACCAATCAGGGTAAAGACGGTCGTCCCGGCGAGACTAATAGTGCCATTGAGCCACCTGACCAAACGGAGGTTTGAATGACCGACTCCCAACCAATTCGGGTTTTCATTGCCGACGACCATCCGGTGGTGCGCGCCGGCATCGTGGGCCTGCTCAGCCAAGAACCAGACATCCACATCGTCGGCGAGACCGGCGACGGCGGGCAGGTGGAACATCTGGCGGCCCACGGCGCGCCGGACGTGCTGGTGCTGGACATCAACATGCCCGGCCTGGACCCCGTCGCCGTCACCCGCCGCCTGGCGGCCCAGCGCCCTGGCCTGCGCATCCTGGTCTTGACCGCCTACGACGACGAAGCCTACGTCACCGGGCTGCTCTCGGCCGGAGCCACCGGCTACGTACTGAAGGACGAGGCGCTCGATACGCTGGTGGCGGCTGTCCGGGCGGTGGCCCGGGGCGAGTCCTGGCTGAGCCAGCGCATCGCCGGCCGGCTGGCCCGCAAGGCCCTGGCCCGGGAGCCGGTCGCGCCGGGGCCGCTCACCCCCCGGGAACGCCAGGTCTTGCGGCTGCTGGCCCTGGGCCTCAGCAACGACGAGATCGCCGAACGGCTGGTCATCACCAAGCGCACGGCCCAGAACCACGTGAGCAACATCTACGGCAAGCTCGGCCTGAACTCGCGGGCCGAGGCGGTGTTGTACGCCATCCGGCATGGCCTGGTGGACGTGGGGGAGGTGAAAGAGCCATGATCCGCTACGCCTGGGCCGGGCTATGGGAACGCAAGGTGCGCACCGCCCTGACGCTGGTGGGCGTGGCCGTGTGCGTGCTGGCACTCACCACCGTGGACGGGATGCTGGGCCACATGCACGCCGAACGCGCCCAGGACGTGGCCCGCCTGGCCGGTCGCCTGCTGCTTCAGCCGCCTGGCGCCGGCTACCCGCCGTTCCGCAATGTGCTGCGCGAGGAAACCGTCCTCGCGGCGCTCCAGCGGCCGGACATCGTGGCCGAGCAGAGCACGCCGTTGCTCTTCCTCGTCCTGGAACCGCCCGATAACCCGATGGACGTCGCCGGCATCATCGGCCTGGGGCTGTGGCCCGGCCGTGAGCGGGCCTGGCTCGGCCCGGTGCAGGCCATATCGGGCCAGGCGACCCTGGCCGGGGCCGGCGACGACGCGGTGCTCCTGGGTCGCCAGGCGGCCCGCTTCTATGGCGTATCGGCCGCCGGGGATACCGTCACGCTGGCCCAACGACGTTGGCGCGTGGCCGGCTTGCTGCAAGAGACCGGCCTGACCAACGTGGACAACCTGATCGTGCTGCCCCTGACCAGCGCGCAGGCGGCCTTTGGCCTGGACGGGTGGGTTTCGGCCGTGCTGCTCACATCCGACGCACCAGACCTGGCCCGCGCCCTGGCCGCCGGATACCCCATGTTAGAAGTCTACACCCAGGCGGATATACAGCGCGTGCTGCTCAGGGAGCTGGAACTGCCCGGCAGGTTCCTGGGCCTGGTATCCTGGGCCGCCTTTGTCATGGCCGTGCTGATCGTCGCCAACATCATGGGCATTGCGGTGCGCGAGCGCGCGCAGGAGGTCGAACGGCTCCGGGCCATCGGGGAGCGGCGACTGGCGATCCTCAGCCACACCCTGGCCGAAACGCTCACGCTCAGTCTGGGCGGGGGGATATTGGGCGCATTGGCCGCCGTGCCAACGGCCTATGCCCTCGGTTGGACGTGGATCCTCACCAGCGAAGAGGTGGTGCGCGTGGTGGGGCTGGCGCTGGCGACCGGTCTCCTGGCCGGCGTCTATCCGGCCTATCGCGCCGCGCGCGCCTACCCTCAGGCGTTGCGCTACGATGAACTACGCCGGCAAATGGAGGAGGTCTCCGCCGAACGGCGCGCCATCGGCCAGGCCTACCGCCAGTTGGTGCGCGGGCGAGAGGAGGAGCGCGAGAGGCTGGCACGTGAGCTGCACGACCAGGCCATCCAAAGCCTGGTGGGGCTAAAATTTCACCTGGCCGAACAGGCGACGCCCGTCGCCTCACTCCAGGCCGAGATTGATGAGGTGATCGGCGCGCTGCGCGAGTTGTGCACCGACCTGCGGCCACCGGCCCTGGACCGGTTGGGGCTGGTGGCCGCGTTGCGCTCGTATGCCGGCGACGTGAGCGCGCGGACCGGGTTGCCAGTGGAACTGCGCGTGACGGGCGAGGAACGACGGCTGTCGCCGGAGGTCGAGCTGGCGCTCTTTCGCGTGGCGCAGGAGGCGCTGACCAACGCCTGGAAGCACGCCCAAACGCCCACCGTCCAGGTGGACCTGCGGTTCGATGAGCAGGGGGTGGAGTTGACCGTGACCGACCGGGGACGCGGCTTTGTCGTGCCGGAGCGGTTGGGGACGCTGGCTGAGGCTGGCCACTTTGGGCTGGTGAGTATGCACGAGCGGATGGCCCTGGTGGGGGGCGCGCTGCGCCTGTTCTCCATGCCGGGGCAGGGCACGACGGTGACGGCCTGGTCGCCGGTGCGTCCGCCCGGGTAACTTTTCCCCTTGCCAGAAACCCCCGGCTGAATGCCGGGGGTTTCTTGTTTTCCAGCCCGGTACCCGGCTACTGAGCCAAAGACGTGAGCGCAGTACCAGGCAGACGTGAGCGGAGGCCGATGCTTTCTGTCGCCAGGGGTGCTATCATCAGGGTAGAAAACCAACAGGAGGTGGCAAGATGCTCGATGTCATGCTCGCGGCGGGTGTTTCACCCGCCGCAGGGCGTCCCAGACCGCGTGAGCACATATTATACGAGGAGGTGGCAAGATGCTCGATGTAGCTTTCAAGAACCTGTGGGCGCGCCGGACGCGCTCCATCCTGTGTATCCTGGCCGTCATGGTCAGCGTCTACCTGAATGGTTCCACACTGACCATGAACAACTGGATGTACGAGGCCATGACGGGCGAACTGGCCCGGTACATGGGCATCATCTACGTCCAGCAAGACGGCTCCGGTTACCCGCCTTTCGACAGCACGATGGCCCAGGCCACGGCCGAGGCGATCCTGGCCCGCACCGATGTGGGACTGAATCTGGCAGATAGCGCGCCGTTGCTCTTTGTGCGGTTGGAGCGGGCGATGATGCCCTTTATGCCCGCGCAGGCGATGGTCATCGGCGTGCCGCCGGGTCGGGAACAGGTGCTGTTCGGCGCGGTGGAGGCGGCGGCCGGCGTCAATCGCCTGCCCAACCCGGCCGACGACGTGGCGATCCTGGGCGAGAAAGCCGCTGATTACTACAAAGCCACGGTCGGCCAGGACGTGACCATCAACGAACAGCCGGTGCGGGTGATCGGGGTGCTCAAACATTCCGTGATGGAGAGCGTGAATCGTGCAGCCATCGTCTCCCTGTCCACTGCCCAGCGACTCTTCGGCAAGGAAGGGCTGGTCTCAGCCGTGCTGCTGACGGCCAGCGACGTGAACCAGGTAACGGAAATAGCCACGACCCTCCGCCAGGATTACCCGGTATTGGCAGTCACCACCCAGGATGATATGCTGACCGAGGCCCGCAAGGTGTTGCAGATGCCCATGTTCTACATGAGCATGATGAGCCTGACCGCCTTTGTCGTCGCGGTGGCGGTGATCATGAGCACGATGGTGATGGCGGTCATGGAGCGCACGCGCGAGATCGGCACGCTGCGCGCCATCGGCGCTTCCCGACGGCGTATCCTGGGCACGATCCTGGTCGAAATCCTCTTGCTCAGCCTGATCGGGGGCGTCCCCGGCACCTTGCTCTCTCTGCCGATGGCCGCCCTGATGAGGACAACCCTGCCAACGCCAGTACAACTGGTGCAGATCGTGCTCTTTGCCGTCGTGGCGGGCCTCATCGGCGGGCTGTATCCAGCCTGGCGAGTGGCCCGTGTGGTGCCGATGGAAGCACTGCGGTACGAATAGGTTCCAAGTCACAGGTCGCAGGTCACAGGTCGCAGGTCACAGGTCGCAGGTCACAGGTCCCAAGTTCTCAGTAGCTTGTGACCTGAGATTTGGAACCTGCAATCTGTGTGGATGGAGAAAGGAGAGAAGCAATGGGCAACATCGTTGAGACCCGCGAGTTGTGGAAGGTGTACCCGCTGGATGGGACGGGTGTGGAGGCGTTGCGCGGCGTGAGCCTGACGGTGGAGGCCGGCGAGTTTGTGGCCGTGATGGGGCCATCGGGCAGTGGCAAGTCCACGCTGCTGCACCTGATCGGGGCGATGGACACGCCGACGCGGGGCGAGGTGTGGCTGAATGGTCGCAGCCTGGCGCAGATGAGCGAGGCCGGGCGCACGCGCCTGCGCTGCCGCGAGGTTGGCTTTGTGTTCCAAACCTTCAACCTGCTGCCGGCGTTGAGCGCGCTGGAGAACGTGGAGATCGCCTTGCGGCTGGCCGGGGTGCCCGGCCGGGAGCGCCGCACCCGGGCCACGGAGCTGCTGGAGCGCGTGGGGATGGGCGAGCGGGTCAGGCATCGGCCCCGCCAGCTCTCCGGCGGCGAACGCCAGCGGGTCGCCATCGCCCGCGCATTGGCCAACCGCCCGGCCCTGCTCCTGGCCGACGAGCCGACCGGCAACCTGGATTCGGCCACCGGGGCGTCCATCGTGGCCCTGCTGCGCCAACTCAACGCGGAGGGGCAAACCCTGGTGGTGGTGACCCACAACCCGGAGGTGGCAAACCAGGCCGGGCGGGTGCTGCGGCTGCGGGACGGCCAGCTATGCTAAAAACCTCCCGCAGGTTCGCAACCTGCGGGAGGTTCGATCATTACCCGGCCAGCGCCCGCTCCAGCGCCGGCTCCCAAAACACGACCTGACCATCCAGGGACAGCGCCACGCCATCCTCCTCGGCCAGGCGTCTGGCGCCCTCAGTTACCTGTTCCCCAGCCACAGCCGGCACCGCCAGGTAGCCCGCGCGTCGCAAGTACCCGGCCCGTCGCACCGCGCGTTGCACGTCCCCCTGGTCTACTACCGCCGATACCTCGACGACCAGCCAGAGCTCCGCTGCCGGGCGATCCTTGGGCCGGCCGCGCACCACCAGGTCTGTTTCCAGCCAGTCCAGGTAGTCAGATGCCGACAGACGCGGCTCCAATTCTTCTTCCAGGTCGGCCGGGAGGAAGGCTTTAACCCGCCGCAGCACGGTGCCCCAATAGGAACCGGCCCGCTCCCGATAGCGGGTTTCCAGCAACGTCCCCTTCATCGCCGCCTGGTTATCCAGCATTCTCTTCTGGGTCTCCTGGATACTGTTCACCAACACGACCAGGGCATGTAACTCTTGCTCGGTGCGCGTCTGGGCCGCAACCAGCTCCTCCAGCCGGGCCTCGGTGCGCGTCTGGGCCGCAACCAGTTCCTCCAGCCGGGCCTCGGTGCGCGCCTGGGCCGCAGCCAGCTCCTCCAGCCGGGCCTCGGTGCGCGCCTGGGCCGCAGCCAGCTCCCCCACGATAGCCTTTAGCTCGTTGAAATCACTGGTCTTGACCAGGTCGGTGTAGGCCGCTTCCACCACCTCGGCCAGCACCGCCGCCTGTCGCTTCTCGAAAACCTGTTCCAGCTTTTGCCGGATAGCCGGCCGGGTGAACAACATCTGTACACCTCCGCTGCACATCTTCGCCCTTCGGCTTGTATTGTACCACACCCGACGGCCAGTCGCAAGTCAAGGTGGACACCGAACACATCATAGAGGCCACCGACTGCCGCCGGTGGTCCTTTCTTTTCCCCCTACCTACCTGTTACTTGTCTACTTTCGCGAGCACATCCGGCCGATCCGTGATGATCCCATCCACCCCCAACGCGATCAGCCGCCGCATCTCGGCCGGCTCGTTCACCGTCCAGGTATTCACTTGCTGACCGCGAGCGTGGGCGCGCGTTACCAGGGCCTCGTCCACCAGCGTATAGTCCGGGTGCAGGGCCTCCGGGTGGGAGAGGAACGCCAGCCACATCTTCCGCAGGTAGACCGGCAGGTCGTGGGCATAGAGCAGGCCCAGCTTCAGGTCCGGAGCCAGACGCCGGGTGCGCCACAGAGCGAACGGGTTGAACGATGAGATGAGCACGGTGCGCTCCAGTCCTCGCTCGCGGATGAGCCGGATGGCCTCGGCCTCCAGCCCATCGGTGCGGGGGCTGAAGCTCTTTAGCTCCACGTTCACCAGCAACCGGTCGCCTATCAGATCCAAGACCTCGGCCAGGGTGGGGACGCGCTCGCCGGCAAAGCGCGCATCGAACCAGGAGCCGGCATCTAAAGCCTTCAACTCGGCCAGGGAGAGGGACTTGACCGGGCCGGTGCCGTTCGTGGTCTGGTCCACCGTCAGGTCGTGCATGACGATGACCTCGCCGGTGCGACAGCGTTGCGCGTCCAGCTCCACACCATCTATCCCCAGGTCCAGCGCGGCCCGGAATGCGGCCAGGGTGTTCGCCGGGGCCAGCCCACTCGCGCCCCGGTGACCGATATTCAATGGACGTTCCTGCCCCATCATAGCCTCCCTTTGAACCTGCTTGACAACTCGTCTATAAATAATATACTGTAACTGCCTGCCCGCCACAGGTTGTTTGGAACGGTGTTCATTCGGAGGTTACATGAAGATCATCGGCGAAAAGATCAACGGTACGCGCCAACGAGTAGCCCAGGCCATCGCCGCACGGGATGCCGGGTTCATCCAGGATCTGGCGCGCCGCCAGGCGGAGGCCGGCGCCGCCTGGCTGGATGTCAATGCCGGCACGATGCCGGACAGGGAGCCGGACGATCTGGTCTGGTTGGTGAGAACTGTCCAGGAGGCTGTAGATACCCCCCTGTGCCTGGACAGCGCCAACCCCCAGGCTTTGGCGGCAGCTATCCAGGTCGTCAAACAGGTCCCCATGATCAACTCGATCAGCGGTGAGCCGGGCAGACTGGCGAGTATCCTGCCGATAGCCGCTGCCCATCAGTGCCCCGTCATCGCGTTGGCGATGGATGAGCAGGGTATCCCCAAGACCGTGGCAGACCGGATGCAGGTAGTGCGTCGTATCGTGGCCGAGACGCGCCGCCAGAATCTACCCGATGATCATCTCTACGTGGACCCGCTGGTCCTGGCCCTCTCCACCGATCCCCAAAGTGCCAACGTCGCGCTCCATACGATGCAGGCCATCCGCGCCGAGTTACCCCAGGTGCATCTCACCTGCGGGTTGAGCAACATCTCGTTTGGCCTGCCGGCCCGGTCCTTTATTAACCGCGTGTTCATTACGCTGGCGATCCAGGCCGGGCTTGACAGCGCCATCCTCGATCCCCTCGATCCAGAGTTAAAGGCCGTGATCATCACCGCTGAACTGGTTTTGGGACGCGACCCCCATTGCCGGAACTATATTCGCGCCTACCGGGCGGGGGTGTTCGGCAACAGGACGTGACTGCCCACCCTGCCCAATTCATAAGCCCGCCAGCGAGGTCGTCTACTTGGTGGTCTCGATGCGAGACCAGAGGTCCTGGCGTGAGCGTCGGCGCAGACGCACGTCCAGGAGGATGCGCGTCCAGACGTGAAGCCGGGCCGCGAACAGAGCCAGTGTCCAGATGAACTCGCGGGGGGAACGGGGATAGGTCAAGGCAGCCCAGAACCCGCTCAGCACTTCGCGGCGCAGGCTGCGCATCTGAGTGGCGGTAGCCGTGAAGGGCTGGACATAGCCGCCGGTGCTGCGTACCTTCTGGGCCACCCAATCGCGGTAGGTGGCCGGATAGCGCACATAGACCTGAGCCGCCGGGACGTAACGGGTGAGATAGCCCTGCTCCCATACCTCACCGGAGACGACGGCATCCTCGGCCAGGGCCTCTTCCGGCAGAGGCCGCCAGAGGGCGCGGCGCAGGGCATAGAGGTAGCCGGAGCAGACCAGGAACCCGTCCTGGGCGTCGCGGCGCAGACGCTCCCGGTGTGCCCCGGCCTCGGTGAGCAGGTGTGACCAGTAGCCCAGCATCGTGGTCCGGGGGCTGAGGGAGACCGGCCGGCCGGTGGCGATCCCCACGCGCGGGTCGTCAAAGGCGGCCAGGAGGCAAGTCACAGCCCCCGGCGCGACCCACACGTCGCCGTCGGTCAGCACCACGATCTCGCCCCGGGCCTCCTGTAAGGCCAGGTTTAGGGCGGCCGGCTTGCCCCGGCCCTCGTCATGGAGCACGCGGAGGCCGGCGCAGCCGGTTGCCGTGGCCGCAGCCGCCGTCTCGGCGTCCGGGCAGACTACCAGTAGCTCGTAGGAGACCGGGAGCGGTTGCGCCAGCAGTGCGGCGATGGCCCGGCCCACGGTGGCCGCCTCACGGCAGGCCGTGACGACGATGGTGAGGGCGCAAGGCGTGTCTCGTAGAGGAAATGCGTCAAGGGTCATGCGTCAAACGTCAGGCGTCAAAGGTTATTCAAGGAGCCGCTTTTCGTACCATTGGACCTCTTCGCGTACCCGGAACCCCTCACTCTCGTATAGCCGTCGGGCCTGGTGATTCGTGCCGTCTACATCCAGGTCGGCCCAGTCCATGCCCCGCGCGCGCAGATCGGCTTTAGCGCGTTGGAGCAACCAGCGACCCAGGCCCCGGCCGCGATAGGCCGCCTGTACCCCCAGGTCGCCAATGAACCCGGCCCGTTCGTCCGAATCCGAGTCCACCCAACCCCACACATAGCCCACGAACGTGCCATCCGGCTCCGCCACGACCAGCGTGAGCAGCTCCGGGTCAAAGTCCTGGTCCATCACCCAATGGCGGATCTCCGCCTCGTCGTACACGCGGTCCAGATAGGCGGTCGAGAAGATGTCGTTGACCAGGGCGACGAGGGGCGCATCGTCGCGGTGGTCCTGATAGGCCCGCGCGTGCAAGCCGGCTGGCAACTCACCGACATAGCAGCCCCCGGTCAGGTCAGCCCGCAGACGCCACCAACTGCGGCCGTAGGTAAAGCCATGGGCCAACAAGAGCCTGCGCTTGTACGGCTCTTGAGGGCGGGCCGGGCTGGTGGCGATGGCTGCGCCCAACTCCCGCCCCTGGGCCAGGGCCAGGTCCAGCAACCGCGCGCCGATGTCAGAGTCCCGATAGGCGGGATGGAGGCTCAGGAGCAGGGGCATGATGGGCTGGGGCGCGTGTTCCCGACCCTCCATCCAGGCCAGTACGGCAGCGACGATGTGGTCACTGTGTTGGGCGAGCAGGATGTCGCGCTCTGGTCGGGCCAGCGGCCCGCCGAACTCGCGGCGGAACCCGGGCAACGTCAGCCATTGCTCAAGGCCGTCGGCCGCGGCAGCCAGGTTAAACAGGTCCACCACCGCCGGGGCATCATCCCAGGTAAAGTGGCGGATTATGAGTTCAGGAAACATTTCTGTAAGCAAGGGTCCCCCCGGATTTTTTCGGAGGTAGACTGCTGGCCCTATTCTGGCCATGCATTCATGCCAGCGGTTGGACAACAAAATGGGGGCAGAGGAATCAGCCCCGCCCCCGTTGCCCGGTCGTGATTCGCCTGGACTAGGCGATCTCGTCAAAGAAGAACAGTAAGGCGGCCGCCCCCTCTACTTCGTCAGTCATTTCGGCGACATAGCCCACGTGCAGGTCCTCTTCGGTCTCATCGGAATACATGTACAGTTGGCCTTCCTCGTCTACATAGCCCAGATACTCTTCCTGGTCCTCGTCATAGCTGGCAAAGACCTGTCCATCATCTTCAACCCAACCCATGAACTCTTCCGCGTCGTCATAGACTTCACCCTCTTCATAGTCTACTTCGCCGAGATAGCGGTCTCGCCCGGCGGTGCTGTCATAGATACTACCGTCCTCTGGATCGATCCAGCCGATCAGTTCGTCAGTACCGGTGGCAACGCGGCGATAGATTTTGGGCATCTGGGATCCTCCTTTCCACCCGCAATGGGTCAGGTTATCATGATCTTGGCGGAGAGGGTGGGATTCGAACCCACGGAGCATTGCTGCTCACACGCTCTCCAGGCGTGCCTGATCGTCCACTCCAGCACCTCTCCGCGCGGGTAATGAAGCCGGTCGGATGTCACTTCTGGCGGAGAGGGTGGGATTCGAACCCACGGTGACCCTGACGAGCCACAACGGTTTTCGAGACCGCCCCGATCAACCACTCCGGCACCTCTCCGGGGCAGCCTGATTATAGCACAGCCCGCGTTAGCCGGCAACCCTCCGTTTCTGACATCCGTGCGTAAACGCATAAGGGCACTGCCTTACTCCCCACTTCGTGTCCCTTCGCCGCTACGCTGTGCGGGGAGGGAAAAGAATGCCTCATAGGGGGTTTTTGCGGCGGCTTCGCCGCCGCAAAAACCCCAGATTGGGGACGCAGAGGCCCACTGGAGTTGAGCCTGCAGGCGGGTCTGGCGGGCACGAACCGGCTAAAACCTCGACTCCAGGACCGTAATCTGGCCCCAATGCGATACGCTCACCGGTTTAAGCATCGCCGGTCTGGCCGAACAACGCCGTGCTCAGGCGACCCCATTCCTCCAGGGAAAGGGTCTCCGCCCGACGGCGGCCATCAATCCCGGCGGTGGTCAGGGCTGTGTCTATAGTCGGGGCCGGGCGCCCCAGGCCGGCTACCAGGGCATTGCGCAGTTGTTTGCGCCGCTGACCAAAGCCGGCCCGGGCCAGGCGAAAGAACGTCGCCGGAGGCACGTCCACCGCTGGCACGGGACGCACATCTAATCGTAGCACGGCCGCGTCTACCTGCGGCCGGGGCACGAACGCGCCGGCCGGCACCCGCATCACAACTTGCGGCTCGGCATAGAACTGCACGCTCACAGCCAGTAAACTCATGTGGGGCGGCCGGGCCACGATCCGCCGGGCCACCTCGTGCTGTACCATCACTACCATGCGCCGGGGCGGGACCTCATGGGCCAGGAAATGCCGCAGGATGGCCGAGGTGATATAGTAGGGCGGGTTCGCCACCACGCTATAGCCACCCGCGGTCAGGCCCCAGTCACCCGGCGCCAGACTCAGCACATCAGCCCAGACCCATTCTACGTGGGGATAGACGGCCGGCGGGAGGGTCTCCTGCACCAGGGGCCGCAGGGAGGTGTCGGCCTCCACGGCGATAACGCGCCCGGCGCGTTCGGCCAGGACCCGGGTCAGGCTGCCCAGCCCGGCCCCCACCTCGACCACCACGGCTTGAGGTGGCAACTCGGCGGCCTCTACCATCCGCTGCAAGATATGCCGGTCGCAGATAAAATGCTGCCCCAGGTTCTTCCTGGGGCGCAGACCGTGACGGCGAAGCTCCGAGATAGGGGCCTGGTTCACGATCGCCATCGTTTACGCTCCACAGGGTATGATGGCAGGATCCAACGGATCTGGTTACGCGGCGGAGGTGGGGCAAGGAGATAGATAGTGACCCAGTGGTTCCATTCCACGTATTGGTGAATGGGGAAATAAACATCAATGCGGCGACCCTTGATCAGCCCGCCGGTATCACCGGCCACAGCGAAACCATAGCCCGGCACATATATCTGGCTCTGTAAATTGATGACCCGGGGGTCCACCGCCACGATCCCCGGCCGCACGCGCCAGCCCAGGTAGGTGATACCGTATTCCGGGTGCTCCGGCTCCTTGCCACACTCCCCCTCATGATAGGACGTGGCCAGGACACGGATCGTCCGCCAGTAGCGTATGGGCGTGCCATCTTCCAGCACCTTCTCGCGCACCACGATCTTGGTGCCATAGGCGATGACCCGCGTGATCGGCTCGGTGGCCACCCACTCGCGCCAGATGTCGCGCTTGACCTCTACCCCGTCCTCGTAGACGATCTGGGTGATGCGTTTAAAGACCCCGGCGGCGCCAGGCTCATCCAGTCGCTGTTGGTCAATCTCCAGCTCGGGATCGCCCCACCAGACGGTCTTGTATGGGATCGGTTCCTCGTTGGTGAGATAGACCTCGCGGACGCGGATCACGCGCACGTGAACGTTGGGCTGGACGGCGGCCGGGCCAGGGGGTTCCATGCGGTCTCGGCCCTGTAAACGCAGGCCCTCTTCCTCGATAGCCTGGCCGAGGGTCGGCTGGCGCGTGCGGGAGTGGAAGGTAAGACCGTCGGCAGTGATGATCAGGGGGACAGAGCGCCGGATGTCCACGCGCATCCCGGGGGCCACGGTGGTGCCCAACCCTGGCGATACCTCATCCGCCAGATAGACCAGCACCCCAGCAGCGCGCAGGGCATCGCCGACGGTGGTCTGGGTGGTGTGCAACTCCAGCGGCACGCCATCGTCATAGACAGTCAGGGGAACTGCCCGCCGCACGGCGATCTCTGCCACCGGCCAGGTGCGCGCGAACGTGGCCGCCAGGGAACCCGGACCAACGCTGCCGTTAGAGTGGACTGACCTGGCCATCGCCACGTGCCGGGCCTGGTCAGGACCCAGGCTCACTTCCCGGTCTGCCTCCTGACCATTGACGGTAACCAGGTCATAGGGCCCCAGAGTGACGCCGGCCCGGTCCAGCAATTCCCCCACCGTAGCCCCGTGGGTGCGCAACACCAACACGTCGCCATCGGCATGGATGGTAGCCGTGAAGGGGCGGCGGATGGTGATAGTGTCGCCGGTGTGCAGGGGGGCATCCAACGGCGGGGTCAGGCTATCGTCTGGGGCCAGGGACACGCCGGCTTCGTACAGCACATCGCGCACAGTAACCTGGTGGGTATACACCGTCCGCGAATCGCCATCAATGACCAGGTGGACGGTCTTGTATGTCGCCAGGTAGCCGGCGAGCAGGGCCAGAGCCACCCCAATGACTAACCCGGCTCGTGGCGCTCGCCACCAGGCCATCGGCAGCCGACCTCTCACCGTGGTCAGGATGTCTGCCAGCCTTTCTCTAACGGGGCACGGCCGACCCTTCCCGGCAGGCAATCCTCGTTCCTCCTTGACTTCCAGACCCGGGGGTAATTACCTGCCCTCCCGCAGGTTGGAGCGCAATGGACAGACCAGACGCCGGTGGGCGTGCCCCAATGACCGGCGGCCTCGGTTGCCAGTCCCTTTCTAACCTGCGGCAGGGTGAGCAGTTATAAAAGCTGATGGTCTCCGCCATCAGCCTGGATCACAATTGATGGTCGTGCACCCATCCCTCGAACCTTGTGTCTGGGCTTGCGCGGCCAGCCAACTCCGATCAGGTAGCCCTGCGGCACCCGCAAGGCTCCGCTTATGGCTGCTTCCTTCCGGACCTGACCAGGTTCACAGACTTGCGCCGCGCAGGACCCGATCCTCAACGTCACTTAACCGGCACAGTCCCCAGATCAGCGGCCCTCAGGACGGGAATTCGACCCCGCGTATAGCGGATTTCGGGTACAGGGAACCGCTAGCTCCCCATCTAGCACGACCATCCTGATCTTACCTGATCAGCCCCTGGATGTCAAGCTACCTGAGCGCGCTGGGAGGCTTTGAGGTCTCTCTCACCTCACCTGCCGGCCAGGCCTGGTCCCCGGCCCCATCCTTTCGCCGGGCCAGGGCCGGGGGAGCAGGTTGCTAAGGTGTCTCTTTTCGAGTACAATACAGCCGCCATAAGCGATCTGTGTGAGTAGGGAACCATGGTCCGGCCTTCGACCATCGCCATTGATGGAACCTCGGCCTCCGGCAAAAGCACCATCGGGCAACTGCTGGCTCAACGACTGGGCTATCTGTATTTCGACACCGGTGTGACATATCGAGCTGTAACCTGGGTCGCCATCCAGCGGGGTATCCCTATCGCGGATGAACCGGCCATCACCCGCCTGGCCCAGG
Source organism: Anaerolineae bacterium (assembly GCA_034435155.1). Taxonomy (GTDB): domain Bacteria; phylum Chloroflexota; class JAHJIN01; order JAHJIN01; family JAHJIN01; genus DAOTYG01. The sequence continues at coordinate 32,090 of DAOTYG010000200.1, forward strand.
AACTGCGCATCGAGGTCCTCCCTCCCACCAGGGCAGACGGTCGTCAATACACTGTCCTGGCCGACGGCGAGGATGTGACCTGGGCCATCCGGCGGCCGGAGGTGGACCATGGCGTCTCCCCGGTCTCGGCCTATCCCGGCGTGCGCGAGGCCCTGAAACAGCAACAACGGGCGATCGGGCAGGCTGGCCGGGTGATCATGGCCGGCCGGGACATCGGCACGGTGATCATGCCCGAGGCACCGCTCAAGGTCTACCTGGATGCCCGGCCAGAGGTTCGGGCCCAACGCCGTTATCGGGAATTGCTGGCGCGGGGTCAACCCGCCGAGTACGAGTTTATTTACCAGGAGATGCTGCGTCGAGACCGTCTAGATAGCAACCGGGAGACGGCACCCCTGCGCCCAGCCGATGACGCGGTGATCGTGGATACCAGCGACCTGGGGATCGAAGAGGTGCTGGAACTGGTGCTGGCGTTGGTGGATGAACGCGATCCGTGAAGAACAGTGACTACATCGTGTAACCAAACCGGGGGAACGGTGTTATTATGGATACAGGCTACCAGGTCAACGAGCGCAATCGGCGTCTCCTGCGGGCCATAACCCGGGCCTTATTCCACATTCTCACCCGCTGGGAGGTCCAGGGCCAGGAAAACATCCCCCTGAGCGGGCCGCTTATTGTCTACGCCAACCACCAGAACCACCTGGACGGGAATCTCCTCATCGCCGCACTGCCCTGGGGCATCAACTACCTGGCCACGGTTGACTTGTGGGATGTGCCGGTGACCGGCCAACTCCTGCGCCTGTACGGGGCCATCAAACTACACCGGGGTGAGGTGGATCGCACTGCTCTGCGCCAGGCTTATGGGGTACTGGACGCGGGCGGGGTCATCGGTATCTTCCCGGAGGGGACGCAAAGCCCCACCGGCCAGCTCATTCGGGCCAGGGCCGGGGCCTCCTACATCGCCCGCCAGAGCGGCAAGCCCTTACTGCCGGTGGGCCTGGTGGGGATGGATCGACTCTATGCTGGCTGGGCCAGGCGGGAGCGGCCGCGCATCATCGTGGTGGTGGGCAAACCATATACCCTGCCCCCCAGGGACCCGACCCGGAGCCGGCGCGAGGATCTGCAGGCCATGACCGACCTGATGATGCTCAGGCTGGCGGCTCTGCTGCCAGAGGATTACCAGGGCGTCTATCGAGAGCGACTGACCCAGGCCCGACAGACGGGATTGTTGAACCTGACCTGAGATCACAATACCTGCCAGGGGGTGACATGGATAGCTGGTTCTATAACCTCATCAATCCGGTCTTTCGTCTCCTGCTGAACCTCCTCACCCGTTGGGAGGTCGTCGGCGCGGAGAATATACCCCTCACCGGACCCCTGATCGTGGCAGCCAACCACATGAGCTTCCTGGATGGCATCTTTTTGGCCCTGGCGATCCCACGTCACCTGTATTTCTTTATGAAGGTGGAGGGGCTAAACATCCCGGTGATCGGCGGGTTCGTGGGCCTGTGGGGGGCTTTTCCAGTACGCAGAGGGGTGGTGGATCGCAAGGCGCTGTCCCAGGCTCTGGACCTGTTGGCGCGAGACCAGGTCCTGGGGTTTTTCCCCGAAGGTACGCGCGGCCGGGGAGATACCAGCCATCTGTTGCAACGAGCCAGGCCCGGTATCACCGTGATCGCCATCCGCAGTGGTGCTCCGATCCTGCCCGTCGGTATCATCGGCACGGAGAACCCGTTCTCCCGTCGGTCGGCCTGGCTACGGCTACGCCGCCCCAGGGTGCGCGTCAATATCGGGGAACCGTTCCAACTGCCCAATTACAAGGGGCAATTTGATAAGGAGACATTGTTCACCGCCACCAGTGACATCATGTACCGCATCGCGGATTTGCTACCGCCAGAATACCGGGGGTATTATGCAGACAAGAACCGCCCGTTGCCGGAGGATGTGCGCCGACCGGGCAAGATCCGCCGCCTGATCCAGAACCCGGTCACGACAACGGCATAGTCGGGCGTCAATATGTCAAACGTCAAGCGTCGGATGTCACATCGCGTTTGACGTTTGACGAGGACGAACATGGATAATTTCGCCTTTATCATTCACCCCATAGATTTCAAGGCCGATGTGGTGCGCAAGTACCCCACCTTCCGGGTCATCCCCAATCGCATCTTGCGCCTCATGGCCCTGTTTTGGCCGCCGGTCTATATCTCCCACATCACTGGCATTCGCTCTGCGGCCACGGGCAAAGAGATCGAGGGGTGGTTCTATGCCTGCCCCCTCAGCCCGGACCAGATGCTCAGCCTGCCGGTGGAATCCGTCTACCGGCGCATCGTGGCTACGGTGAACAAGGCCGCCGCCCACGGCGCGCGGCTTGTGGGGCTGGGGGCTTTCACTTCGGTGGTGGGCGATGCCGGGGTGACCATCGCCAGCCGGGTCAGCATCCCGGTGACCACCGGGGATAGCTATACCGTGGCGACTTCCGTCCAGGCCACCCATTACGCGGCTGAACAGTTGGGCATTCATGCGCCGACGGCTACAGCGGCAGTGATCGGGGCCTACGGGGCCACTGGCCGGGCTTGCACTCTCCTGCTGGCCCGCGATGTGGCGCGCCTCATCCTCATCGGCCGGGATCCGGCGCGCCTGGAGCAGGTAGCGGAAGAGGCCCGCCACCAGGGCCGGGCCGAGATCGTGACCTCCACCGAGATCACAGACATGGCCCAGGCCGATATGGTGATCAGCGTCACCAGTGCCGTGGATACCATCATCCAGGCCGGGCACATCAAGACCGGCGCCGTGGTCTGCGACGTGAGCCGGCCCCGTGACGTGGCTGCCGAAGTGGCCCGGCAACGCGATGACGTGCTGGTCATTGACGGGGGCATGGTCGCCGTGCCTGGCGAGGTGGATTTTCATTTTGATTTTGGGTTCCCTCCCCGGATGGCCTATAGCTGCATGGCTGAGACGATGGCCCTGGCCCTGGAAGGCCGCTACGAGTCCTTCACCCTGGGGCGTCATATCTCTCTGGCCCAGGTGGAGGAGATCCGCGAGATGGCCGAGCGTCACGGCTTCCGGCTGGGCGGTGTCCGCAGTTTTGAGCGCGAAGTGACCGGGGAGCAATTCGCCCGCATCCGCCGGGCCGCTGGTCGGGCCTGAACCTGCTGCCCGTGTAACGTACTCACCTCCCCCTCGTGCCCACGCTCTGCGTGGGCACGCTCCGCGTGGGCACTCAGCAACCTGCCTCCCCCTCATGCCCACGCTCTGCGTGGGCACGCTCCGCGTGGGCACTCAGCAACCCGCCTCCCCCTCGTGCCCACGCTCTGCGTGGGCACGCTCCGCGTGGGCACTCAGCGACCCGCCTCCCCCTCATGCCCACGCTCTGCGTGGGCACGCCCCGCGTGGGCACTCAGCAACCCGCCTCCCCCTC
>DAOTYG010000201.1:0-1586 GCA_034435155.1 Anaerolineae bacterium
GCGAAGCGCCGAAGAATCTCGTTATGGCAGCCACAGATCGTTGGCCGAAAACGGGATTCTTCGCTCCCTTCGGTCGCTCAGAATGACGTTTTCGGTAACTGCGGTTGTAGTATTATGCTGGGTGGCGAAATATCAGCCGGTTACAGGCCGGGCAGCGATAAATGGGCCACCAGAGCAGGGCCAGGCCGCCCACCGGTCCGAGGAGCAGGGCCGGCCATAGCCCAATGACGGCCAGGGCCAGGCCCGGGATGAACAGGACAGCCCCGGCCGTCAGCCCGACGGCAATACGGTGCGACCAGGGGAGCCGGGATGCGGCACGCTCACCGCACTGCGGGCAGGTGATCATGGGCGAGATACCTCCAGACATCATGCCCTGATTATACCACAAAAGCGTTGTGGATGGTACAAGGGCCTGTTCATTTCACGTAATCTCTTGTTTTTTCATGTGTTTTGTGGTATACTAAATCCAAGATATGCGCATGGTGTGGGTTAAACCAACGGTTGGTACTATGACGGTCACTCCGCGTATACCCTCCCGCAGGCTTCGCCGTGAGCTCAGCCGAACGGTTGAGGCGCAATGACCAGACCAGACGCCGTAGGCGCGCCCAGATGACCGGCTGCATAGGTTGCCAGCCCCTTTCTAACCTGCGGGAGGGTTCAGAGCACAACAAAGGATTGGGGCGATGGCGGAGACATCGCCCGAACTTACCCCCTGGGGGTAGGGAGCAAGGGTTGTGCCCTGCCTGGGTGGAGAGCCTGTACTCGCCAGAGTGACTACCCTGTCACCGGGAGGCGGCGGTTATGAGACAGAGATTGAATCCAGAGGACAAGGCTGAACGCCGACGCGCGCGCACCGTCGCCAACTTTGAACGTAAGCACGGTGCGGGTAGCTGGGAGCGGTTGCTGCGGTTGTATGAAGACGGCGAGAGTTTCCAGGAGCTGGCGAACAATTTTGGCGTGAGCCACCAGGCCATTCGGGAGATGTTGATCCGCACTGGCATCCATACCGCCGAAAGTACCCTGCGCCGACGCCTGATCCGCCAACAAGCCCGGCAGCTAGACGAGGCGACGCTGAGACGACGCATGGAGGAGATCCTGCGCCGGGCCGCTTATGAGGACCGCTATTGGAGTCGGCGGGGGCAATTGTCTCTGGAGATCGTCCGCAAGGAGTTAGGGCTGTCGGCCGGCCGCTGGTATGCCTTTATCCGCAAATACCCCCCACCCACTGGCCGGGTCGAGGTGGTGTTGCGTTATGGCATGGGTCAGGACCCCAAGACCTACCTGGGCGATCAGTACCAGAACGGGCGGTCCATCGTCGAGATCGCGGCGGGCCTGCAAGGGGTCGGCGTATCCCCCACCACCCTGCACCGCTACATGCGTCATCTGGGTATCCCCTTGCGCAGCATCTCCGAGGCCCGGCTGATCCGTCGGCAGCGCAGATCGCCTCTCCCTCCTTCGAAAATGTAGGACAAATGTAACTGCCTACCCTGAACCCTCCCGCAGGTTAGAAAGGGGCTGGCGAACGATGCAGCCGGTCATCTGGGCGCGCTCTGGTCTGGTCATTGCGCCCAAACCTGCGGGAGGGT
>DAOTYG010000202.1:0-1722 GCA_034435155.1 Anaerolineae bacterium
ACCCTCACCCCCACCCAACCGCCGGCCACCCCCACGCCGATCCCGGCCACTTCACCGACGATCACGTTCATCCACACGGCTACCCCACTGCCGGCCGGCACGCCCCGGCCAGCGACACGCTCCTCCATCCCGGCCCTGTTCAACCTGGACTTTGATCTCCAGCTTCCCGATTTCAGGCGGCTGGGCAACGCCTTTTGTTTGGGGGGCTTTTGCTTCCTGGGAACGCTGGTCCTGGTCCTGGTCCTGGGTCTGGTCCAGGGTTTGCTCCGGCCCGCCAGCCCCGGCCGGCCCCGGCGCCGGTGAGACCAGCTCAGCCCGGCGGTTACGCCCCGGCGTATCTCGCGCGGGATTTGGAAACCGTAACTACCCAGCCGGGTCGTCGGATCAGACAGGGTTGACAAGATTGACAGGATTTTTCGCCCTGGGGCAAGTGAGAAAACCGAGGGGGAGAACAATCATATCCTGTGCATCCTGTGCATCTGTAAATCCTGTCTAAATCCTGGATAGCCTGGGTAGTTACTGGAAACCTGCCCAAGGGTGGGAGAGAGTAACCGGCTGGAGAGTACAGGGCAGGCAGTTACATGGAGTGAGGAAAATGGCAGAACCCCGGTCCAGGCCGGAGAACGAGAGCGGACTATGGATCATCGTGGGTTTGGGCAACCCGGGCCGCCGCTATGCCCACCATCGCCACAACGTGGGCTTTCAATGTCTGGACGCCCTGGCCCAGGCTCACGGCCTGACTTTCAGCCAGCGCAAGTTCCGGGCCATGCTGGCTCACGGGAACATCGGTCCCACGCCGGTGCTGTTAGCCAAACCCCAGACGTTCATGAACCTCAGCGGTGAAGCGGTAGCCCCGTTGCTGGGTTACTATCGCCGCACGCCAGCCGACCTGCTGGTGATCTATGACGACCTGGACCTGCCGCTGGGCACGATCCGGATTCGCGCCCAGGGCGGAGCCGGGGGCCATAAGGGGATGCAGAGCATCATCCACCATCTCCAGACCCAGGAGTTCCCCCGGCTGCGGGTGGGTATCGGTCGGCCACCAGAAGGCCTGGACCCGGCCGATTATGTGCTGCATCCCTTCACAGCCAGCGAGCGAGCGGTCATGGCCCCGGTCTACCCCTGGGTGGCGGAGGCGGTGGCCTATATCCTATCCGAGGGCCTGGCGGAGGCCATGAACCGCTTCAATCGCCCATACGCATCAAGCTAACAACTTGCAAGTGTCTGAACCTTCAATTCTGTTCCGTCAAGACCAAAACACCCCATGACAGGGCTGTGTCAAGTTGCGGTTGCCCCGATGAGAGCCAACGCTTTCTGCACGGAAGCCCCGTAATGACGCAGCGCGGCGGCGATGTTTTCCCAGCCCTGGTGCCGCAAGGCCGTGAGAACCCCATTGCGCAACGCGGCCAGGGCCTGGGCCGCCGACCCCGTATGCACCTGGCACTGGTCTTCGCCCAACGTCACATCCCGCACGTAGTGGTCGCGGTTCTCGATGGTCCAATGCCAGCGCCAAAACTGCTCGATGTGCTTGATACTGACGCGCTCCCGACTCAGGCTGGTGAGGCCATAGGCGATGACTTCACACCGGGGGATGTGAAAACATCCTCGTCTGGGTCGTTCTCGAAAATCAAGTGCCCGCTGGGGTCGGTGTGCTTGAGCGGGTTGTTGAGCACGTAGGCGTAGCGGTTGAGGGCCTGGGGGTTGCCCGGCTGCGGCACCACC
>DAOTYG010000203.1:0-6196 GCA_034435155.1 Anaerolineae bacterium
CTATGACGATCCTGTGTGAAGCATTGACATCGCGCCAGTCGCCGATACGCAACCCACCAAGGGCATCCCGCGCTCCACCGTACCAGTTCTGCTCCACTTCCGCACGATAATCCCAGGCTGTCCCTTGCTGCGGGCGGCTCTCGTTCGCCCAGTGCTGTTGGAAAGAGAACACCAGCAGTTTATCTTCCGGCGCCACGACTGGTGCGACCGCCTGCACCGCGCGAATAGCCTGCTGGATGGCCCGGGCGATCCGTCCCGGCCGACCATCGTGCCGCAGGATCGCGCCGTGCTCCATCTCACACCCGGCCGCGTGCTGACGCAGATGCCAGTAAATCGCATACTCCACGCCGAACTCAGCACAGATGCGCAGGTGGTTCTCCAGCCGCGCGAGGTCATCGGGGTAAAGGTTCTGCGCCAACTGTTGCCCGGCCTTCTGCTCGAGGACCCACACGGGCAACCCGCCCTGAGAGGGTCCTGCCGACACTGCGAGTTGGAAACGACTGGCGGTCTCATCCTCCAGGTAATGACTGAGGCCGACAGCATCCAGATGTGACCGCCAGCACCATTGATCAAAGGGCACATCCCACAAGAAGTTGTAGAAATTAGTGGTGATGCGCCGGGCGCCGCCCCGCCGCAGCGCCTCCGCCTGGAGACGGTAGAAGGCCAGCCAATTATCGGAGCGGAAACGCCGAAAAGCGAGTCTGAGAGATGGTGCGTGAGCGGTGAAGGCGGGCATGGGTATCGGGATCTCCTCCCAGGCAGTATAGACCTGACTCCAGATCATAGATTGCCAGGCGGCATTCAGGGTGTCGAGGGTGCGGTAACGCGTTTTGAGCCAATCTTGGAAAGCCCGCCGGCAGTTGTCGCAATAGCAGGCAAATCCATCGCCGGCGAGTTCGTTATCTACCTGCCACCCCACGACAGCCGGCGCTTCGCGCAGCGTATGCGCCAGGCGCTGCGCGATCTGCGCGCAGAGTTCCCGGTAGCCAGTATGGCTAGGGCAGTAGTTGCGGCGCACGCCTATGGGGACCCATTCACCCCGCGCATTCACTGCCTGCAAGTCTGGCCACTTGCGCAGGATGTAGGGAGGCGGTGCCGCGCTGGGGGTACACCAGATCACCTCATAACCGTACTTGTGGGCCAGGGCCAGGAAATCCAGCATCCAGCCCGGTTCCCAAGCCCCCTCGCTGGGACAAAGCGCAGCCCAGGCAAACTCCCCGCAGCGCAGGCAGGTTAGACCTAACTCACGCCCAGTTGCCAGATCGCGCTCCCACTCGGAGTGCGGGAGCGCTTCAGGATAGTAGCTTGCTCCGATTTTCATAGCGGTTAACATGCTCCAACGGGGCACCATAAAGCATGAAAATTAACCGCAGGGCGCAGAGTTTCTTTGCGTCTCAGTGCCCTCAGCGTCTCTGCAGTGAGCTATTTTCAGACCAGTTGCCATGCTCCCAGGAGTACCATGAAGCATGAAAATGCCGCAACAAGTTGCGGACTCCCGGACGGAGTCCCGAACTTGTTCGGGGCGGCTATTTTCAGACCAGATGCGCGCGCCGCTGGCAATCCTGGGTGAAGCTGACGAAGTTTTCCGTGGACGGCAGCCGTGTCTTGCGCTGAGAGACGGGCGGTCCTTCTCAGTAAGTGAACCTGCTGCTTCACAGCGGGTAATGCTAAGTGCCTATCCGAAAAACGTAACCGACGCATCCCTATGCGTCGGTATAAGCGGCATAGGGATGCCGCTTGTACGGTTTTTCGGATAGGCTCTAAATAGTGGGGCGGGCTAGAAGCTAACACCCGCCCCGCTTATTTACTCACCCTCTCCTCGTCAACTCACGAGAAACTCTCAATGTAATCCTTGTTGGCAGCGATCCAATCGTCGAGTTGCTTCTGGCACTTCTCCAGCAGCCCCCTGCGTCCGGCATCGTCCATCATCTTGGTAAAGCGTGGGATGCTCTCCTCTGGCGGCAGGGTCCCGGTGCGCCAACCATAGGCGGCCTCGTCGTAGGCTGCGGAGACGGTAGCCATTTCGGTCTCGATCGGCTTGGTGTCCAGCTCAAACTTCCCGTAAGGTGTAAAGTCCCAGTACTCCTCACTGGAGAGGTAGTCAAGGTGGTCTACCCATTCATCTGGTGCATCCACCGGCAATCGCCGATATTTGCCATGGAGCCCGGAGATATACCACTCCTTGCGGTACAGACGGCTCATATCTACACCTTCGGGATCGCGATAGCGGAACGGCTCCTCCCTGAACCAATCCTTGCCCTCGATACCGAAGAACCAGACATCCCGCTGTTCTTGACCACTGTACAGCCAGTTCCAGAACTGCACGCAGGCGATCTGCTTCTCCCTGGGAGCCTGGGCGTTGAAGACGATAAAGTTCCACTGCTTGAGGCTGCCGATGCCGCGCATGGTGCCATTCTTACCGTAAGGCTGGGTGAAGTAAGCCCAGACCTTGGCGCCGGGCACATATGCCTGGATCTCCTTCGTGGCTGCACCAGAGAGCGCGCCCAGGCCATTGCTCACCAGCGCTGCCGCTTTCCCGGGCAGGAAGTAATCCTGGTACGGCCGGACACTGGTGTCGCTGGAGATGGGCACCTTTGGCACAAGGCCATCCTTCCAGAATTCATGGAGCAGGCTGACGGCCTGGAAAAAGGTGGGCACATCCTCGTAGACCATCCACTTCTGGCCCTTGCGCCAGTCAGGGATGATGAAGCCAGCGTTCTCGTTACCGGCCGGGTGTACCCGCATCTGTTCCCACTGGTTCCAGTCGGCCATACAGTCCCCTTTGTAGGCGCGCGAGGCCAGTGGAATCTCGATCTCAGGATCATCGCGGGCTGCTTCCAGGAAAGGCCTCCAGCCAGCCCACCCCTCGGCAGGATCAGGCGGTTCCAGCCCGTACTCCTCCAGTTTATCCTGGCGAATGGTAATACCGCTGGGATCAGCATAGTAGAAGGCAATAGGTAGGCCGTACAGATTGCCGTCAACGTGCTTATTGAATTCTATGATTCGAGGGGTGACGCCCTCGATGATGCTCCGACCGTATTCCTCGAATAGATCGTTCAGGGGCAGCAGGGCGCCCTGATCTCGCAGGCTGGGCATGCGGTGCCAGGGAGCATCGAAGGCACACTGGAAATCTGCTCCGGACGCGTACAGCAGGGGATACTTGGTTTCGTGATCGTCCAGGATCATGGAGCGGACTTCGATGTTGAGGCCGTCGGCCTGTATCATTTCCGAGATCGCTTCGTTTACGGGGTCCACCACGTCCTGGAACTGGGGCACACCGAACCAGGACTCGATGTGGGTAATGGTGATCTTTTCTGCCGGAGGCGCAACTGTAGCGGGTGCAGGTGGAGCTTTGGTGGCCTCAGGCGGAGCTTCGGTGGCCTCAGGCGGAGCCTTGGTGGCTTCAGGCGGAGCCTTGGTGGCCTCAGGCGAAGGTGTACCGGGCTTACAACCAGCTAGAACGAGACCCGCAGAACTATAGCCCATCAGACGCAACATTTCACGACGCGTTAGTTTTCTCATCTTTATCCTCCTTTTTTCGTTATACCTTACTCGCGATACTACAACATATCAGGCTACTTGGAGTTACCTTAACGCTTTTATTTCTATCGTGCCATAACTTCCCCCCTTTCCCTAAATTCTCCGGTGCATTAACCTTTGACCCCTCCTAAGGTCAGACCCTGCACAAAGTACCGCTGCACAAAGGGTACGATCAGAATGATCGGCCCAATCGTGACCGCAGCGGTTGCCATACGAATAGCATAGGTTGGCACCTGGTTGAGAGACATTGCCGCCGAGCCCTGCATCTGGATGGCGATCTGGATAGAGCGTATGTTCCGCAACATGCTTAGAATGATCACTGCCAGCGGCCGGAACCTGGCAAAGTCGAGTAACATTACGCCGTGAAACCAATCATTCCAGTAATGGATCGCCATAAAAAGCCCAACAGAGGCCAGCACCGGCTTCGAAAGAGGCAGGACGATCCTGTACAACAGTATAGCGTCCGAGGCCCCATCAATGACCGCTGACTCGATGATCTCCTGGGGCAGGCTTTCGAAAAAGCCCCGCATTACCAATACCCAAAAGGCGTTGCAGATCATAGGGATGATCAGAGCCGCGATGTTATCACGCAATCCCAGGATGTTCCGGCAGGTAATGAACCAGGGCACCATGCCGCCATTAAAGATCATGGTGAAGAAAACGAAGAAGGCCAGTTTGCGCCGGTGCTTGAAACGCCTGACAGACAGAACATATGCCAATCCCGACATGATGATGAGTGACCCCAGTGTGCCCGTCACTGTAACCAACACGGTGGTACGGTAGCCCACCTGAATATCTTGACCGGACAGCACGTACCGGTATGCTTCTAGCGACCATTTGTCCGCCCAGATCCAATAGCCCTTGATCGCCAATTCCGTATCGTCGGTGAACGATGCAACGACCATGATCCAGAATGGCAGCAGGCAAAACAAGGCAAATACTGTCAAGAATGCATAAGTGCAAATAGTAAATATCAGACTGCCGACACTCTTGTCTTCAATCATGTGTTAGTCCATAAACTTGAAGTTAGTTCTCAGGACTCGCATACGAACTTCAACCTGAATGGGGCGAGGACGGCGATTACGGTTTTGAACCTGGGAGAGCGCCGTGAATCGAGCGCAATCAAGGCAAATCATCAGTTCAAAACCGCAGAAACCAGCCCGGTTCATTTAGAACAGCTCATATTCCTCCCCCTGGCTGCGCGACCATCGCTTCACTGCCAGGTTGGCGCCCAGGACGCAGATGAAGCCCAAAAGCGACTGAGACAATCCTACCGCTGAGGTCATACCGAAGTTCACATTATTGCGCAGCGCGCGTAGAATGTAGGTGTCAATAACGTCCGTTGTCTCATACACTAAAGGCCTGTAGCCGACCAGCGCATAAAGCATCCCGTAATCACCGTAGAAAATGCGCCCTATGGCCAAAAGTACCAAGATGATCATCGTAGGAATCAGCGCGGGTATGGATATATAACGCATGCGCTGCCAACGGCCGGCTCCGTCAATTGCTGCTACCTCGTAAAGTTGTGGGTCTATGCCCACCAACACAGCCAGGTAGATTACACACGCCGCTCCAGTGTTCTTCCACACGCGTACTGCGGTCAGAATAAAGGGCCATGCCCTGGGGGAAGCATCGAGATTTACTTTCTCCAGGCCCAGAGAAACCAACAGGCGGTTCACTGTCCCCACATTATAGTCCAACAGCCCATACAGTATCATAGCTACCAGTGACCACCCCATAAAATATGGCAGGAACATCAATAACTGGGCTGCTGATTTGAATACCTTCAAACGCACCTCGTTAAGCAGTAGGGCGATCGTGATCCCCCAAAAGGTCTCCGCAATTATGAACATACCATTGAGAACAATGGTGTTCTTGACAAGCAGGAGTAACTTGGGTGCACCCCACAGCAGACGAAAGTTCTCTAAGCCGATCCACCGACTGAAGAACAAAGTCTTGGGGCTGAAATCCTGAAATGCAACGACGGCGCCGAACATGGGGACGTAGTTGAACAAGATGAAATAGACCACACCGGGAAGCGCGAGAAGGATCAGGGTCCAATTTTCAACGACGTAGCCGATTAACGCACGCCAGCCGGAACGCCGAACGGATACCTGGTATCGAGCGGACATCCTGCTCTGCGCTGTGAGATTGCGCTTCATGATTCCAAGCATATCAAGCATAACAGCCTCGAATTACGACCAGCCCTCCCCATTCCCGGTCGAAATCTGATGTTGTCCTCACCTTCCTCGTGCAAGACGGGGATACCGCAATAGGTCGGACAGCCCAAACAGGCCCTATTATTCAAGGTAGTTGTGTGCTTTGCCACAGAGCGTGCCAGGGCGCTAAACTCGTTCAACCCATTTTTGCGCTGCACGCTACGCCTGACGGTTGGTTTTCCCTGCTGACTTATTGCGGAATCCCCCAATCTTCCGGCTTTGACGAGACCCCAAAGGGATGATATACTGAAATGCAAGGAGATCCAAACGATGATTCAAGTGCCGTATACCAGCCAATTGTTTGAGGAAGATGGGCAGATTGTGGCTGTGTGCCCAGAATTGAACGTGTCCAGTTTCGGCGACACTCCTGAAGGGGCCCTGGCTTCCCTACAAGAAGCCGTCACGCTGTTTCTGGAGGAATGTCAGCGCATGGGTAC
>DAOTYG010000204.1:0-6438 GCA_034435155.1 Anaerolineae bacterium
GCCCAGGCCGGACTGGGTCACCCGCCGCCGGGCGCGGGGTCGCAGACCCCGCGCGAGCACATATTTATACGAGGGAGGCTTCCCTTACCTGTGCCCCCCGGCAGCGCGGAGTCGCGCTGCGCTATCCTCGGCGGTCAGGTCTCGCTGAGGCGTCCCCAACATCTCATAACCCACCATGAACTTGCGCACTGTGGCCGACCGCAACAGGGGCGGATAAAAGTGCGCGTGAAAGTGCCAGGCCGGATGCGGGCGACCATCCGTGGGCTGCTGGTGGAAACCCATCGAATACGGAAAACTCACCCCGAACAGGTGATCGTACTGGATGGTCAGACGCCGCAGGGCATCGGCCAGGGCGGCGCGCTCGGCCGGGTGGCTGGCGATCTCCGGCAGACTGCCCACGTGTCGTTTGCTCATCACCAGGGTCTCAAACGGCCAGATGGCCCAGAACGGCACCAGCACCACAAAGTGCTCGTTCTGAAAGACCACGCGGACGCCTTCCTGCGGCCCCAGCTCCAGGGCCAGATAGTCGCACAGGAGACAGCCGCCACGCTGCGTGTGCCAATCCAGCAGGGCAGCTTGCTCTTTAGCCGGCTCGTTGGGCAGCGATTCCGTGGCCCAGATCTGGGAATGGGGATGCGGATCGCTGCACCCCATCATGGCTCCCTTGTTCTCAAAGATCTGGACGTAGTTGATGAACGGCCGTGCGCCGAGTTCCTCGGTCTGGGCGGCCCAGGTATCTATCACCCGGCCGATGCTCACCAGGTCCATCTCTGGCAGGGTCAGGTCGTGGCGGGGGGTGAAGCAGACGACACGGCAGAGGCCGCGTTCCGGGCGGGCCACCAGCAGGTCGCCCAGATTGATCGCGCCGGCCGGTGCATCCGGCAGCAGGGCCGGGAAATCGTTATCGAATACGAAGGTGTGTTCATAGTTTGGGTTGCGCGCGCCGCTGGCCCGGGTGTTACCGGGGCACAGATAGCAGGTTGGATCGTAGGCCGGTAAAGGCTCTCGCGGCGGGGCGTCTTCTACCTGGCCACGCCACGGGCGCCGGGTGCGCTGCGGGGAGACCAGGACCCATTCCCGGGTCAAGGGGTTATAGCGGCGATGTGGTGCGGCGGCCCAGGGCCATGACTCTTCCATATCACGATCCTTTGGTGCCTACCAGGTAGCGAGCGGCCCAGGGCTGGAAGCGGGTGAAGAACCTCTCGCGCTTGATCTCCTGCCCACCCTGTTTGATGACCCGATAGATGGTCACATCAACTCCGTCATGGGCGGCTCCGACCTGTTTGATCGTCCCGCGTGGCAGGGTGGGGTCATACTCGTAAATGGGGGCCGGGGCCGGGACCACATTGCTGGTATAGGGGCCATCCATCTCCACCACCCGGTCTGGCCGGGTGCCGTAAAAATAAAAGGTGAGCGTATGCTGGTTCAGGTCCACCTGGGTCTGGATGAGCAGACAGGCCGGCGTATCGTTCTGGAACTTGAGGTCCACGGACGGGGCAAAGACGGTGGCATCCATGCCCAGGGGTGGCTCGTACCAGCCGATGCGGAAGGCGTGGGGCGTGCGTTCCAGGATGGGCAACCCTGCCCACCATGCTGCCCGATAACAGGTGGTGGAGACCTGACAGACCCCCCCGCCGATGTCCATCACCGTGCGGTCGCCATAGATGACATAGGCTTCCCGGTAGCCCTCAGCCTCGGTGGCCTGGCCCAGGGGCTGGAGGAAGGAGAAGACCTGGCCCGGTGGCACCACCACGCCGTGCAGGCGCTGCGCCGTCAGCACGATGTTGTGGGCACGTTCGGCGCTGGAGCCAGCGAACTGGGTCTGGCCGGTGCTGATCAACTCTCGGATGCCCAGCGCGGCCGGGTCGCGCATGTCTACCGTGGGCGGCGTGATGTGGACCGGCAGGCGTACCACGCGCGTGCCCGTGGTTAGCGCGGCTACCTGGATCGCCTGCACGGTAGCGGTCACATCCACGCGCCGGCCTTCCTGGCTGGTCACGATAGGGGTCAGGGTCATGGTAGCCGGGTTCAGCTCAAAGCGTGCGTCGCGGGCCGGCTGGTCTACCTGGGCCGCGATACCGGCCGCAAACTCTCGCAGCGGTTCCTCTCGCAGGCGAGCCGTGGCCGTGATATGGCCGGCGGCATCGCGTTCCAGAGGGAACCACAGGGCCTCGGCCAGGGCGGCCACGTCCAACGCCCAGGTGTGGGTGATCACCTCTACCCGGGCCTGGCCGTTGTTCCAGCGCACATCCTGCGCGGTGAAGGTCAGCAGGACCGGGCTGGCAATGACCCGTTCGGCTGCGGCGAGGGCCGGCCCCAGTTGGTCTGCTGTGAGAGCTGGTGCGCGCTCGTCCACCGGCAGGGACAGGGTGACGCGGGACCTCGTCTGGCAGACGGCCAGCAGGTCAGCCGTTGTCCGCTCCAGGTCCAGCCGACGGCCGGGCTGGCCGGTCCCCGCCAGCGCGACCTGCAAGCCGTGAACCTGCAAGGTCGCGTCGCCGCCGGGCTGGTCAATCTCTTGGGCCAGCCGGTTCAGGGTAGCGAGCAGGGGGCCGGTCTCGAAACGCACCGTCGGCTCCACGCGATAGCCCTGCCAGAGGGCCTGGAGTTGTTCGCCCAGGCTGGTGTTCAGGTCTGGGCTACGGCCCACGGCAAAGGCGGCCGCCACCGCCGGGCCGGCCTCCACTTGCAGGCCCAATTCCGCCGGGGTTACGCTCCACTCCCGCTCCTGGTAGCGCAGGGTGAGCGGCTGAGCGGCATAAGCGGCATAGCTGGCCTCCACCTGGGCCACAGCCTCGGCCGGGGTACAACCGCCCACGGCCGTGTCGCCCACGCGCACGCCGGGGTAGATGCGGCCATCATAGGCCACCTCAAAGGCCAACACACCCAGCGGCACCAGGGCCGCCAGCGCACCGACGAGAAACAATATGGCGGTCAGGCTCACCAGGCGCATGGGCCAGGGGGCAGAACGAGGACCGGGCCGGGTTCGGGGCCGAGGGGGGGTCCTAGCTGGCTTGGGGCGGGTTGCGCGAGGATTGGGGGTGTATCCAGCAGGCTCCACAACAGAGGACATTGAGGCGGTCTCTTTCAGGTGCGCAACCCATCCAGCAGGCACACATGCACCGGCTCGCTGCGGCCCTTAACTGTCAACGGGCCGAGCATGGTCACAGCCACGCAGTCTTGGACGAGTTGATAAGTGCGTTCACTGAGGAGGATCTGCCCGGCGGCGGCCCCGGCCTGGAGGCGTTGGGCCACGTTCACCGCATCGCCGATGACGGTATAGTTCATCACCTGGGCCCCGATATTGCCCACCACTGCCTCGCCGGTGTGAATGCCGATGCCATAGCTGATGGGCGTCTCGTGGGGATGCCGTTGGCGATGCGCCAGGATAGCATCCTGCATGGCCTGGGCCGCGCGCACAGCGCGCAGGGCGTGATCCGGCTGTGGTTCTGGCGCGTTGAAGAAAGCCATTACCGCATCGCCCATGAACTTGTCCAGGGTCCCCTCATAGCGAAAGACCGCCTCTATCATCAGGGCCAGGTAATCGTTGAGCAAGGTCACCAGTTTTTCTGGCGACATCTGCTCGGCCAGGGCCGTGTAGCCGCGAATGTCGGCAAAGAGCACTGTGACCTCGCGGCGCTCGCCACCCAGGGCCACTTGCCGGGGGTCAGAGAGAAGTCGGTTGACCACGGTGGGGGCCACATAGCGTTGGAACAGTTCCTTGATGCGTTGCTTCTCCTGCTCCTCACGCTTGCGTTCGGCCTCCAGTTGCCGTCGCACGGTCAGATCGTCCACCACGATAGTGGCCCCCACGATGTCGCCATTGGCGTCACGAAGGCCGGAGAGGTGAAGGCGCAAACTTGCCCGTCCCCGGCCTGGCACGTTGGTCTCCAGTTCATAGGGGATATAGGGTCTGGAGCCTTGCCGCACCGCTTCGACCAGGACCGGCAGCTCTGGGTCCTCGATGGCGCCCAAGACCTCCTGATAGGGCCGGCCCAGGGCCTGATCGGCGGGCAGGGCAAAGATTGTCTCGGCCGCCCGGTTGAAAGTGGTGATCCGGCCCTCCACGTCGGTGGACACTACGCCACTGGCCACGCTGGCGAAGACGTTATCCATATAGGTCTTCATGGTGGTGATCTCGATCACCTTCTGCCGCAGGCTCTCGAAGAGGCGCGCGTTTTCCAGGGCGATGGCGGCCTGGTTGGCAAAGGCGGCCAGCAGGTCCAGGTCTTCCTGGGAGAACAGGCCGGTCTTGATGCGGTTGTCCACATAGACCACGCCGGTGATCTTGTCCTTGACTGCCAGGGGCACGCAGAGGATGGAGCGCAAATTAAAGCCGATGATGCTGGACTGCCCGCTGAAGCGGGGATCGACCTGCGCATCGGTGGTGAGGACGGGCTGGTTTTCCTGGATAACCTGGGTGATGACGCTACGGCTAAAATCAGACCCGGCGATGGTCTCCTGGTCCAGGTTGCGGGCCACCCGCACCCGCAGGGCCTGCGGCAGAGGCCCGGGCTGGTCTTCCTCCAGGAGCATGAGAAACCCGCGTTCGGCCCGGGTCACCTGGATGATCATATCCATCACCAGGTTTAAAAGCTCCTCCAGGTCCAGGGTAGAGTTGATGATCTGGCTGACGTCATAGAGGGTGTCTAGCCGCTGGCGTTCTTGTTCTAAGGCGGCAAATTCGTGTTGCAGGCGTTCCAGTACCTGGTGCAGGGCCTGCAGGCGTTCGCCCATCTGCAGGACGTGGGGCGACTCGGTTCGGCCCCCAGCCCGGCCCAAAGCACTCAGGTCCTGGTGCAGGCATCGGAGCTGCTCCTGGGCCTGGTGGATCGCGGTTAGCAAAAAATCGGTCCCCATGAACTCTGCTCACAAAGCTCAGCAGTAAAACCAGCCGCCAGCAGTGAGCTATGCGAAAGGCTTTCAGTCAGAAGAGCGATACCAGAAGAAAGACCAGGTCGCACTGGGAGGACTGATGGGCACACCGGCACGCATGACCTGAACCTCCCAGGTAAACTCCCCGGTGTCCGAAAGGGTTTTCCAGTTGTTGTCCTTATCCCCAAACTGGTCACGCGGTAACAGGAATTTGCCCTCGCGTTTGCCCGGCTCAGTGTCAAAACCCCAGTGCCGTGGTGCTTTGTTGTGCACCGAATGTACCGAGATGTGATAATATTCATTGGCGGCCAGGTCTAAAGGCTCCCAGAGCAATTGACCACCATAGCCATCGCCATTATTGGGTTTCAGGAGTTTGGGGGCCGGGTACTTGTAGGTCACGCGGGTAGGCGCCGGTGGCCGGGTCGGGACCGGTGTGGCCGTGGCTGTTGGTACCGGAGTCGGCACGGCCGTTTTGGTGGGCTGCGGTTTGGCCGTGGGCACGGCCGTCAGGGTCAGGGGTGGAATCGTCGGCAATATTGTGGGGGGCGGGGCCGTCGGTGGCGGCGACGTCGGCGTAGGCACTGGCCCCAGGTCACAGGCACTCAGGAGCATAGCGGATAACAAGACCACGATCCCCCAGTAAACCCGGTGTCGCCAGTATCTCTCAGTCATGTTTCCCTCCTGCAAGCTGCTACATGTTCAGGGCATACGATAAAGTCAATTAGCATCAGTACATGGAAAAAGTTGCTCAAAGCGGGTCTGCGACCCGCGTTTCTCGGCGGTCACCCAGTCAGGCCTGGGCCTGGCAGACCGCCGAGAAGCACAGCAGAAGTCAATTAGCATAGAAGTCACGCCGCTTTCGCTTTCACCCCGCTGCTCTAAGGCGGGCTAACGCGATAATGTAAAGACCCAGGTCTCGCTATACGGGCTGATCTGAACACCTTGCCAGTCGCTGCCGTCCGGTTTGGAGCCGGCCGTGCGCCGCATTACTCGCACCGACCACTCGTAACGGGTGTTGTCGGCCGGGAGCAGCAAATCCGTCACCACATAGAGATAGGGTTCTCTGGTGTTGCCGCCGGCCCATTGATCGGTGTTGTTGTGTTTGTAATAGATGGTCACGTTATAATACTCATCGGCGCGCAGGTTCATGTTCTCCCAGCGCAATGGTGCCGAATAGCCCTCACCATTCTTGGGGCCGAGGAGCCGTGGTGCCGGATAAACTGGGGTCGGCGTCCGGGTTGGCCGCACCAGCGTGGGCGTCGCTGTGGCCGTGGGTGTGGGCGTCACCGTAGCCGTGGGCGTCGGCGTGGGAGTGGCCGTGGGCCGGGGCGTGAGGGTGGCCGTGGCTGTGGCTGCGCTCGACGGGGAGGCAGGCGAAGTGGCCGTAGCCGTAGGTGACGGCGGGAATGGTGTCAGCCCCGGCAGGATGAGCAGGCTCGCGCAGACCAATACTGCGGCCAGGAGCACGCCCCCGGCAATGAGCCACCGCCACGGTGCCCGGCGTGCCCCGGTCGTCGGGCGTGAGGGGGCCGGCTGGGCCGAGGTGACAGCCGGGGGTTGGGC
>DAOTYG010000205.1:0-28285 GCA_034435155.1 Anaerolineae bacterium
GCACCACGTTGTAGTCCAGCATCGGCTGCAGGGCCACATCCCCCACTCTACGCTGGGCAAACCAATCCTCGCTGCGCACCACCACCAGCACGTCCAGGTCCGACTCTGGCCCGCCTTCGCCCCGGGCGCGGGAGCCGAAGAGCCGCACGCTCACGACCTCGTCGGCGTAGTGCTCGCGGAGCCGGGCCAGAAAGTCGGCCAGGGCCGCGCGCTCCGGCGGGGTCAGGTGCTTCAGTTGGGCTGGCAAGGCCGGGGACACAGATGACGGCATGGCTTCCTCCCAAGACCATTCTACAACGCCCCACGCCGTTCGTCAAGTATGAACGTGCGGCCGCTCTTCAACAACCCAGGTGGTCCAACCCAACCTTTTTCGGGGTAGCGGTGTATAATATAGCAGAAACCGCGTCAGACGAGGGATTCGATGGAGCTGATCCAACGCTGCCAGGCCGGCGACGCGGAGGCGTTCGCCACCCTCTTCCACCAGTACCAGCGTCTGGTCTACCAGACCGCCTATCTGCTGCTGGGCGACACTCAGGCCGCCGAGGATGCCCTGCAAGAGGTGTTCGTCAAGGTGCATCGTTCCCTGGCAACCTTTGACCCGACCAAGGGCGCCTTCAACACCTGGCTGCGGCGGATCACGGTCAACCATTGTTTGAACGCGCGCCGGCGGCGAGCGATCTGGCCGTTCTCCCCGCCCGATTGCTCTGTGCTCGTTGAAGATCGCCCCTCGTTCCTGCCCGAAGAGCTGGCGCTGAGCCGCGAGCAGGCCGCCGCCGTATGGCAGGCCGTGCAACGGCTCAGCCCCAAGCTGCGCGTGGTGGTGATCCTGCGCTATTATGAGGAACTACCCTATCAGGAGATCGCCCAGGTGTTGGACGTACCCCTGGGCACAGTGAAATGGCGGCTTCACGAGGCGTTAAAAGCCCTGCGGACTGAACTCCAGGGCGAGACCTTGCGCAAGGAGCGGGAGAAACCGGCCGGGGTGCGCGCCCCCGGTCGGCCAAGGACGGAACCATAGGAGGTGGTCTCATGAAATGCCAAAACGTGGAACGGATGTTGACAAGTTATCTGGATGGTGAGGTCTCGGCCACGGAGCGGGCCGAGATGGAGGCGCACCTGGCTGGCTGCCCGGCCTGTGCCGGGGAGCTGGCCGACCGGCGAGCGATCCAGCGTCAGGTGGGGGCCACCCTGCGCGCTGTGGCGGCCACGGCGACTCCGCCTCCCCAGGCCTGGGCGCGCCTGCAGGCGCGTCTGGCGACCCGACCGGGGCCGTCGTGGCGCGAGCGGCTGGCGGTCGGCCTGGCCCCGGCCCGACCCAGGCCGCGCCTGGCCCTGGTCAGCTTGGCCCTGGTCTGCGCGCTGGCGGTAGCTATGACGGCTTTTTATCCTGGCGGGCTGGTGGCCCTGGCCCAAGGTGGGATCGAGCGGCTGGTTCGTATCGTGTACTTTGCGCCCGAAGGTGCCCCCTCGTCTGCCCCGGCGCGCCTCCTCGCCCTCGTGCCAGTGGCCGAGGCCCAGCGTCAGGTGGATTTTCACATCTACCTGCCGGCCTACGTGCCCCCGGGCCTGACCCTGACCGGGATTGAGGTCAGAAGCCCAGACTCGGTGCTCATCCGTTACGAGGGCCTCGGCACAATCCGCCGGCTCGATCTGAAGCAGACCCGGGTGCTGGAGGCTCAAAAACCGCTCTTCGTGCTGGGCCTGCCGGAGGAACTGCCGGAAGGAGTGACGCATACCATCGTCAAAGGCACGGTCGGCGGGCGCGAAGCCCTGTGGGTGGAGGGTTCCTGGCCCCAGTCCGTAGCCCTCATGATTTGGGAACGTGACGAGTTTGCCTTCACGATGCTGGTCTCGGCCTGGCAGCCGGGGCTCCCGGTGGACGAAGCCATCCGGATCGCCGAGTCACTCCAGTAAACCGGCGAACCTTCTACAGCGACAAGAAACCCGTTTTCCGCACCTCGGAAAACGGGTTTTTCTTTGGGTCTCAGTACATGGCAAAGTCGCTCCGTTTCTCGGCGGTCGGTGCGAAGCCCCCGGCCCCCGGCCCAGGCCGGACTGGGTGGGCCGGACAGACCGCCTGGGAGCACGAATTTCCATCTACTGAGACTCGGGCTATGTCAGACAACAGAGGGCAGGTTCTCTGCTGCCAGCATCTGGCGCACGATATCGCGCACCCGTTCTGCGATGGCGATGGCCTGTTCCGCTTCGGCCCATTCCACATCCGCATCTTCGCCTGGGTAGCGCGTGGTGATGGCAAATGGGGTAAGGGTCACCGCCTCGGCCAGACTGTCGTCCCCCCCACCGGAATCGGCCACCAGTTCCAGCAGTCGGGCGATGTTGTGCGTGTACGGAAAGTCAACGCCACGCCAGACCAGGAGTCCCTTCAGGCACTTTTCGGCGCCCTGCTGAGCGTGGTAGGCTACCAACCGCAGAGGGGCGCGTTCCGCCAACGTCAGGCCGTGTTGTGCCAGGAGCACATCCTCATCAGCGTAAGCCAGCCATTGTCGTACCTTGCGGGCGACTTCTTCAAGCGGTGCGGTCATAGAGCACCCTCCCGTGGATGGACGCCGGGCGCGCGACCGTGCCGGGGATCTCCCGGTCGCGCTCGTATTCCTCCGGCGTCAGGATCACGATGTCGCGGGCAATGCCCAGCCCATTGAGCGCCAGGTCCATGGCTACCATCATCTCCCGCCGCCGCCCCGACAATGTGCATACCACCAACAAATCCACGTCGCTTTGGGGATCGGCGGTGCCGCGCGCCTGCGAGCCGAACAGGATGATCCGCTGGGGAGCGAACTGCTGCACCAGTCGGCGCGTGGCCTCTTGCAACACTCCTTCGGCAATCATGTCTACTTCGCCTCCAAGATAGTCGGGTAGTCAGGTGACCGCGTAGTCGGGGTTGTTCGCCCGAACGGTTGGCCGCCTTTCCTGATGGGCGCGGCAAATGACGCTCATGGTAGCGCGCGAAACAGCCTGGCGATACCGCCCCGTGGACAGTAGTTGCCGGGTGGCGTCCAGGTCATCGCGCGCCAGGCTCAGGTAATCGCGGATGTTGGCCTGGGTGATCGCGTCCACAAGCGTACTCCTTCCGCCTGGATATTTCTATGGAACAGCGTATGCCGCTGTCCTAGCCAGCGGTACTGGCGTTGGCTCAGCACCTTGCTCGACAAGTCTACCTCGTAGTCCAGTGAGACCCGAGACGCGAGGCGCACGATGTCCCACTGGACGCGCCAATCCTCGCTGCGCACCACCACCAGCACGTCCAGGTCCGACTCTGGCCCGCCTTCGCCCCGCGCCCGCGAGCCGAAGAGCCGCACGCTCACGACCTCGTCGGCGTAGTGCTCGCGGAGCCGGGCCAGAAAGTCGGCCAGGGCCGCGCGCTCCGGCGGGGTCAGGTGCTTCAGTTTGGCTGGCAAGGCCGGGGACACAGATGACGGCATGGCTTCCTCCCAAGACCATTCTACAACGCCCCGCGTCGTTCGTCAAGTACGAAAAAGACCCTTCGGGTTCGGAAAACCCGAAGGGTCTGGGGCCGATGATGGCCCGGCCTGGCCGCCAGAAGACCGGGCCACGATTCAGATATACAGCCGCCCCGGGTCCACCTCCTGCCGCAGTACCTCCAGCTCGCGGTCTGTGGGGGGCGGATTGTGCCCCACCTCGGCCGGGATGATCAACTCAAAGCCGGTGTTCTCCACCACCTGAGCTACGGTGACGCCGGGGTTCAGGGCCAGGAGCATCATGCGCTTGCTCTCCGGGTGATAGCCCAGCACGGCCAGGTTGGTGACCACGCGGTAAGGGCCGGTATTGGGGGGCAGGCCGGCCGCCTCGCGGGCGCCGGGGCCGGTCAGATAGCCCGGCGTGGTGATGAAATCCACCCGGGGCACGAAGCGGCGCCGGTCATGCCGCATGATGGCGATGGTGCGCCAGCAGTGGGAACCCACATCGTTGCCCCCGCCGGAGCCGGGCAACCGGGCTTTGGGCCGCTCATGGTCACCGATGACCGTGCTATTCAGGTTGCCGTAAATGTCAATCTGCGCGCCGCCCAGGAACCCGTACTCGATAAAGCCGCGTTGGGCCGTCTCCACGATGTCGCAGATGCCGGAGGCAGAGACGGCCCGGTAGAAGGTACGCGCCTCGCCCACGGCCCGGGGCAGGTCCTCCAGGCTACCCCCGGTCCCACCAAACTCAAAGATGGGCACCAGGTTGGGGGCGTGCATCTTTTGGGCCAGAGACGCCGCCAACATCGGGATACCCGTCCCGATAAATGCCGTCGTCCCGTCCTCCATCAACCGCGAGGCAATGCAGATCAACAATTCCGTCGGGTTATAGCGCGCCATACTCATCTTTCCCCTCACCTCGTATAATATGTGCTCGCGCGGGGTCTGCGACCCCGCGCTTGGCGGCTGGTGACCCAGTCCGGCCTGGGCCGGGCACACCCGCTGCGAGCATGAACACCTCACATCTCGCTGATTTGATTTGGGCCTCGGGCTTATGGGGGCCTGGCATGTCTCACCTCCCCTTTACCTGATCGCGGAGGGCCTGGAGCCGCTCCCGGCCAATGAGATCCAGGTATTCCTCATGATTCCGCACCCCATAAACGTACCTGTCCAGATAAGCCTGGGTGGAGGCCGGGTCCTGGGACATCTCGACCCACTCTTTGATGGCTGGTTCATCGCGTTCATAGACATAGGCCATCTCGCCGGGGTGCGAACCGAAGGGGGCCTCCACCACGGCATCCACCAGGAAATAGGGGATGGTGGTGCGGTCCGGGTACTGGCGGATCTCCTCCGGGGGCACGATCCGCTCGGTGCTGATGATCAGGCGTTTGGAGGCCCGGGCCATCTCGAAGGCAAAACCGCTGATCCCTTCCACCTGGGCGTTGCCGTATCTGTCGGCCTTGTGGACGTGGATGAGGCCCACATCCAGGATGAGGGCGGGCAGCAGGCAGAGCTTTTCCCCGGTGAAGGGACACTCGACCACTTTGGCCGCACTGTATTTGAACGTATCCGTCCCTAACATGGAGCGTACTGGCAGGAAAGGTACGCCCATGGCGGCCGCTTTGAACCGCCAGGTGATGGCGCCGTTGCTCCACTCCACCACTCGTTTGACCTGGCCGCTTTCCACGGCCCGGCGCAGGGCGTTGCTCACCCCATAGACCTCCAGACCGATGTAGGTCAGGTCGATCTCCTCCACCAGGCCGGCGGCCAGGAGAAGGTCAGCCTCCAGGACCCCCTGGCCGGCCAGGCGCAGGTGCTTCTTGCCCTGGCGTACCAACTCGCGGGTGAGCGACATGGGACAGCGCACGGTCCCATATAACTCAGTCCCCACGTAATCACCATCCTGGACAAAGCGGCTGATGGCCTCTTGCTCGCTCATCACCTTGTCCACCAGGGCCGTCGTCTTGTGCCGATGGTTCCATTCGCGGAAAGCGTTCATGTCAGGCGGCTGGATCAGCGCGCCGATGCCGGATTCCAAGACCTGCATGTTCCCTCCTTGTCGTAATGCTGGGCTTCACCTGGCCTGGTAACTCTGCCCTCAGAGCACAGGGGGCTGAACACTTGCCAAATTATAACATCGGCGGGGCGACCTGGCAAACGATACCCGCCAGTTAGTGCCCCAACCTGCGGGAGGGCGGGCAGTTACAGCGAACGGCGCTTTTCCCGGCGCGCAATTTGTGGTACAATGAGGAGCGGGAGGCGATATGTCCGAGACAACCCCATCCGCATCGTGGCTCGACCGGCCGATTCACCGGCATTGGATCAATCTGGTCTGGCGCGCGCTGGCGCCCGGCGCGTTGAGCGCGTTGGCCTGGCTGGGGGCGCTCCTGGCCTTCCTGAGCAGTCTGCTAGGTTTCCTGGGCCTGCCACCTGACCTGGGCCTGACGGCCGGACTGGTCCTGGCAGTGCTGTCTATTGGGCCAACCATTTTGGTGATCATCACCTACTATGACTGGGTCAACGATCACCTGATCATCAGCCGGGACCAGATCGCTCACTATGAGCAGCATTATATCTTCTCGCATCGCACCCAGACCGTGCCGATCCGCCAGATCCAAAATGTGGGTATCTACGTGCCGAACATCCTCTGTCGGTGGCTGGACGTGGGGCATGTGTTCATAGACACGGCCGGCACAGAGGGCGCGATTCGTTTCACCATGGTGCAAGACCCACATGGTATCCAGAGCCAGATCTTTGAGCTGATGGGACGGCCGGCACCCACCCGGATCGGCGCGGCCCCAACCAGCCGTCTGGAGCGGCTGTTACCCATCTATCCCGTTCAGACCGAGCGGGGCGGGCTGATCTGGCATCGCCATTGGATCGTCCTGCTGCGCCGGATCACCCTGCCTTTATTGTCTAACCTGGCCCTGCTGGGGCTGTTAGGGCTGTGGTATCTGGTGGGCACCAGCATCCATGTCGGTTTTGAGCTGGGGACAGCAGCGGCCGGAATTTTGGCCCTGTTCTGGGCGCTGACCTGGCCCTGGCTGTGGTACGTCTATCAGGATTGGAAGAACGATTACTGGATCGTCACCGATACCCATATCATCTACATTGTCGCCAGGCCGTTTCCCGTCTCCACTGAGGACCGACGGCAGGCCCGGCTGGAAGACATCCAGGATGTCCGCACGGACGTACCCTCCCTGTTTGATCGGCTCATCAGAAAGGGCAACGTGTTTGCCGAGACGGCCGGGCGGGCCCAGAACTTTGAGTTGACCGAGGTGATGAACCCCGAATCCATTCAGAGGGAGATCTTTCAGCGTCGCGCAGCGGCCCGGGCCCGGGCCGCCCAGGAGTTGGAACAGGCCCGTTTGGTCGAACGGCAGGAGTTTGAGCGGCAGATCATGGCCCTGGTCGAGGAGCGATTGCGGGGTTACTCGCCGCCGGCCCGGGGGGAGGAGCAAAGCCGGTGACGCCAGGCTCCAACCGGCCTGGTAACCGCTCACCCCCCCGCAGGTTCGTGCGTTTTCGAGGTGGCCCATCACGCCCGTGGATGACACGCAGCCGGGAAACACGGTTCCCAGCAACCTGCGGGAGGGTAGGCTGATAAACTTGTTGCCGAATAAGAAAAAGGGGTTTTGCAGCGGGCGGCGAAGCCGCCCGCTGCAAAACCCCGCTTCCCACCCCCTCCCCTCGCCCGCCGCCCCAGGCGGGGAGAGGGGAAGGGGTAGGGAGAGGGGTGAGGATTTTAACGCCCGTAAAGAGTGTAAACCAATTTCCCCGGAACATTGAACCATCCCAAACCAGAGGAGGAGCAGGACAGATGTCTGTGGTATCTGCCGTGACCTGTCAGACCTACAATCTGGACGAGTTGCGCGCGGCGGTGCAGGCCGTGCTGGCCCCTCTGGGGGGCCTGGAGCGGTTCGTTCGACCAGGGATGACAGTGTTGCTCAAGCCCAACCTGCTGTCCGATGCCCCCCTGGAGCGGGCAGTGACTACCCATCCGGCCGTGGTCCAGGCTGTGGCCGGGCTGGTGCAGGCGGCCGGGGGCAGCGTCCTCATCGGCGACTCGCCAGCCGGGTCGGTGGACCGGGCGGCTGTGGTCTACCGCACCAGTGGCATGGCCGAGGTGGCGGCGCAGACCGGCGCGCAACTGGTCACCTTTGACAGCGTGACCTGGAAGCGGCTGAACGGCCACGACTACTACATCGCCCGGCCGGTCCTGGCCGCCGACCTGGTGATCAACCTGCCCAAGCTCAAGACCCACAGCGTCACCCTGTACACAGGCGCGGTGAAGAACCTCTTTGGCGTTATCCCCGGCACGCGCAAGCGCGAGGTTCACTACCGGGCGCCGGGCCTGCCGGAGTTCAGCCAGGCCCTGGCCGACGTGCTGGAGCTGGTCCGGCCGGGCCTGACTATCATGGACGGCGTGTTGGGTCAGGAAGGGAACGGGCCGGGGGTCGGCGGCACACCGCGTCAATATGCCTGCCTGGTTGCCTCCCCCGACCCGGTGGCCCTGGATGCAGTGGTTACGCAGGCCATGGGCTATCGCCCTGGTGAGGTGTTGCACCTGACGCAGGCCGGCGGCCGGGGTCTGGGGGTGTGTGATCCTGATGCGATAGCGGTGGCCGGGGAGCCTCAGGCGCTACGCTTGGGGCCAGTGCGCCGGCCCAAGGCCCACTGGTTCTTGCGCGCGGTGCCCGCCTGGGCCGGCGCGCCGCTCTATTGGGCCATGCAGCTCCGGCCGGGCGTGGCCAGGGCCAGCTGCGTCGGTTGTGGCCGCTGCGTGGAGGTCTGCCCCAGGGAGGCCATCACGCCCGGCCGGCCCCCGACCATTGATCTTGGGGCGTGCGTCGGTTGCCTGTGCTGCGCCGAAGTCTGCCCACACGGGGCTATCGCGCCGCGCCGGAACCTGATAGCCCGCCTCACCAGCGCCGGCGCGACGCAGGCCCTCCGCCGCCTGGTGAACGTCAAAGTGCCCTGGTAGCCGGAAAGGCGGCGAACCCACGAGGGGGAAGCCTTTCTGGGGGTTTTTGCGGCGGCAAAGCCGCCGCAACCCCCCCTATAAGGCAGTCTTTCCCCTCCCTGAAGAGACGCGAAGCGGGGGCGCGATGCCCTCGTGCGTTTAATTTACGCCCGGATGTCAAGGGTTTCGCTTGCAGGCCGGCGCAGGGTCGGGTATAATCCCCCGCCTGGGAGTTGCGCCGGCCGTGGCTCGACTCCCGAAGTCAGACCGAAGAGGCTGGGTGATAAAATGGGCGTTGGCAGTGGCCCACGCCCATCATCAATTTCTCGAAAGGAGTAGAAACTAACAATGGGTAAGGTCCGCGTAGCGATCATCGGCGTGGGCAACTGCGCTTCTGCACTGGTCCAGGGGGTATACTACTACCGTGATGCGGCAGAGGATGCTTTCGTTCCCGGCCTGATGCACGTGAATCTGGGCGGCTATCACGTGCGTGACATCGAGTTCGTAGCTGCCTTCGACATTGACGTGAACAAGGTGGGCAAAGACCTGGGCGAGGCCATCTACGAGCCACCCAACAACACAGCCCGCTTCTATGACGTGCCCCGGCTGGGCGTGCCGGTGTCCCGGGGCATGACGCATGATGGTCTGGGTCGGTATCTCAAGGAGGTCATCACCAAGGCCCCCGGCGCCACCTCGGACATCGTCGGTATCCTCAAGGAGACCGGCACCGACGTGGTGGTGAACTTTTTGCCAGTGGGCAGTGAGATGGCCACCAAGTGGTATGTGGAGCAGATACTGGATGCCGGTTGTGGATTCGTGAACTGTATGCCGGTCTTTATCGCCCGCGAAGGCTATTGGCAACGCCGGTTCGAGGCACGGGGCCTGCCGGTCATCGGTGACGACATCAAATCGCAGGTGGGGGCGACCATCGTGCACCGGGTGTTGACCCGCCTATTCGGCGACCGGGGCGTCAAGCTGCTGCACACCTATCAGCTCAACTTTGGCGGCAATATGGATTTCTACAACATGTTGGAGCGTGACCGCCTGGAGAGCAAAAAGGTCTCCAAGACCAATGCCGTGACCAGTCAGTTGGACTTTGCCCTGGCCCCGGAGGATGTGCATATCGGGCCGAGCGACTATGTGCCCTGGCTCACCGACCGCAAGTGGTGCTATATCCGCATGGAAGGCCAGACCTTCGGCGATCTGCCCCTGAATCTGGAGCTAAAGCTGGAGGTCTGGGACAGTCCCAACTCAGCCGGCGTGGTCATTGACGCGGTACGGTGTTGCAAGCTGGCTCTGGACCGGGGGTTGAAGGGCGCGTTGTTGGCCCCCTCAGCGTATTTCATGAAAAGCCCGCCGGTACAGTACCGTGACGACGAAGCCCGGGATATGGTGGAGGCGTTCATCACCGGCCATTAGCGGATCAGTCACCCCGGCCTGACTGACCACCCTTGCCGCCGGTTAGAACCGCCGTAACTGCTCAGGCTGGAGATCAACTGCGTGCTCGTAGCCTCTGCGAATGTCATTCTGAGGCGCGAAGCTCCGAAGCCTGCCCTGAGCGAAGCTGAAGGGAATCTCGTTATTGGATAGGGCATTGTGCTCTGAGAACGAGATTCTTCGCGCCCTTCGGGCGCTCAGAATGACAGGCTGAGCAGTTATGAATCGCCAACCTGCGGCAGGGCAGGCAGTTACTTCCAGCCAGCCGCCAACAGCCAGTCGTGAGCCAGAAACAGTGACTGCTCCAGCCTGGAGGTGCACTCGTTCGCGCCAGCCGACCATCCACAGAATCCCGTTATTGTGGTACCACCCTGACCCTCCCGCAGGTTAGAAAACGATGCGCCCAAACCTGTGGGAGGGGTAATTGCTCACCTGCTCTGTTCAAGTGTCATTCTGAGGCGCGAAGCGCCGAAGAATCCCGTTATCGTGGTAAAGAACCGCCTGCCAGGAACGAGATTCTTCGCTCCCTTCGGTCGCTCAGAATGACCGCTTTGGTCAAACGTGACTCTTCGCGTCCCTTCGCTCCGCGAAGGAGCGCTCAGAGTGACATCCTTGTCTACAGGGTGAGCAGATACCGGGAGGGTAGGCAGTTACGTCGAAAGAGCTTTGTTGGAGGCTGTGCTATGCAAAAGCGTCTGGAATGGTCGCCCGGTGTCCGGTTCGATGCGCTACGAACCGCCCTGGCGGAGGGTTACCAGGCCGTGCTTCAGGGTCTGCGAACCCGTACCCGGCTCGCGTATGTGCCGTCTATCTTGGGGTTATATGTCCTCAAGGCGCTAAGTGGGCTGGTGCGGGTCTTCCCGCCGGCTGTGTCGTATCGGGTAGCCCTGCTGGTGGCCGACATCGTCTTTCTGGTCTGGCGAACCGGCCGCCACGATACCATGGTCAATATGCGCCATGTCCTGGGCCTGACGGCCACACAGGCCCAGGTCCGGACCATGGCGCGACAGGCCCTGCGTAACTATTTCCTGGTGCTGGTCGAGTTCCTGTCCCTGCGCAGGCTGACGCGCGCCGAGGTGTTGGCCCGGATCCGCCAGGTCCAGGGAATAGAGTATGTGGAGCAGGCCCTGGCCCGTGGCCGGGGGGTCATTCTGGTGGGAGTCCATCATGGGAGTTGGGACCTGGCGGCTGTCCTGGCTACCAGTCTCGGCTGGCCCATCACCGCCGTCGCCGATACCTATGGCTATCCCCCACTTAATGACTGGGTCTTTGCTCCGCGCAAGGCCTGGGGGCTGCGCATCATCTCGGCCCGCGAGCCGCAGACGCTGCGAACTGCCTTCAAGTGTCTCAAGGACGGTGAGGTGCTGGCCCTGGTGATTGACCGGCCCACGAACGGCGAGGGTATCCCGGCCCGCTTCTTCGATGCTGAGGTCTCATTCCCACCCGGCGCGGCCGCCATCGCCCTGCGCACCGGCGCCACGGTCATCCCCGGCTATTTCGCGCGCCAGCCGGACAACACCTTCGTGGCCGGGTTGCTGCCGCCGGTGGAGTATGTGCCCTGTGGTGACCGGGGAGCGGATATGCGTGGCCTGACCCAGGCCATCGTGACCCGGCTGGAAGAGATCGTCCGCCTTTATCCAGAGCAGTGGTACGCCTTTCAGCCTCTCTGGGATGAGGACTGTCGGGCCAGAACAAAACGGTGACGTACTACCTACCCTCCCGCAGGTTTGGGCGCATAGACCAGACGCCGCAGGCGCGCCCAGATGACCGGCTGCATCGGTTGCCAGCCCCTTTCTAACCTGCGGGAGGGTTCAACGGTGACGGCAAACGTCGTATGTTGAAATACATTGCCTTCAGGCTGGCTGGCTTTGTGGTACCCCGCATCCCCCAACGAATCGGTTATGCCCTGATGGGCGCGCTGGCCTGGGTGATCAGCCTCCTGCCCCTTGCGGCGAATCGAGCTGTGATGGCCAATCTGCGCCAGGTACTGCGAGCGGAGCGAGCGGAGGCCAGCGACCAGGAGGTCCGGCGGCTGGCCCGGGCGGCGTTGCGGAACAACATCATCAATTACTATGAGCTGTTCTTGCTGCCCCACATCTCCCTGGAAGAGATCCATCAGCGCGTGACCATCCATGGCTGGGAGAATCTGCACCGGGCACAGGCGGCGGCCAGGGGGCTGATCCTGACCACGGCCCATTTTGGTAACTTTAACCTGGCCGGCCAGATCGCCAGCTACTATCGCGTCCCGGTCACGGTGGTGGCCGAGGACCTGGAACCGCCCCGCTTCTACGAATATGTGACCAGCCTGCGGGCCATCCATGGCCTCAAGTTCGTGCCGGTGGGGCAGTCCTTGCGGCCCATCGTGCGGGCCTTGCGGGCCAACGAGGCCGTGGGCCTGGCCGCGGACCGGGACGCGAGCGGCGGTGGGGAGTGGTTGCCCTTCTTTGGCCGGCTCGCCCGTATCCCGGTCGGCCCGGTCAAGCTGGCTCTGCGCACCGGCGCGCCCATCCTCCCCTGCTTTGTGGTGCGCGAAGCCAACCATCACTGCCAGGGATACATCGAGGAACCGATATTCCTGACGCCCAGTGGGGATTTTCAGCGCGATGTGCGGGAGGGAACCCAACGTATCCTGGCCTTGCTGGAACGCTATATCCGGGCCTACCCGGACCAATGGCTGGCCTTCCAACCGGTCTGGGACAACACCGGCCCGCCCACTACATAGAGCGAAGGAACCCATGGCTATCAAGAGATACTATGGCAAGGCCGACATCCACATCCATAGTGCGGCTGATGATGGGCTGCCGACTCCGGCCGAGATCCTGGACTATGCCGAACACCACACAGACCTGGACATTATCGCCATCACTGACCATGACACCATTGATGGTGCGCTGGAGGCCCTGGAACTGGCCGCCCGGCTGAAAACCCGTGTACAGGTGTTGCCGGGGATCGAGGTCTCCAGTCGCAGCGGGCACATCCTGGCCCTGGGGGTTACGCGCCCCATCAGGATGCTGCAATCGCTGGCAGACACTATCGCCGCTGTCCAGGAGCAGGGCGGCTTTGTGGTGGTTCCACACCCTTTGAGTTGGTTGACCTTCAGTGTGGGGCAGCGGGCCCTGGAACGGGTCCTCAGGGACCAGCACCTGGCCCAGGTCCTGTTGGGTCTGGAGACGCTGAACCCCAGCTTGGGGGGGCGTGTGACCTGTGCTCAGGTGCGACGCCTTAACCGGGAGCGCTGGCATCTGGCCGAGACCGGCGGCAGCGATACGCACTCCCTGTCTCTCATCGGCTCTGCCTACACCCGGTTTGAGGGTCACACGGTGGAGGATCTGCGCCGTGCGCTGGAGGCTCGGACCACGCAGGCTGGCGGTCGGTTCTGGAGCCTGGAGGACCATACCCGGGTGGCCCGGCAGCAGATGTGGCGCGCCCTATGGGTGGCACCCCGCCAGCGTTTCCCCCGGGCCGTGCGGCTATTCCTGCAGCAGGGGACTGCCCCGGATACTGGCCGCCCGGAGCAGCGGCTGTGAAGATCGCCCTGGTCTCACCCTATGATTGCGCTGTGCCTGGCGGGGTGATGGAGCATATCCTGCACCTGGCCGAGCAGTTTCTGGAACGAGGGCACAGCGTGCGTATCCTGGCCCCCTGTTCCCGGCCCGACTATACCCCACCGATTGACGTGCCACTCTATCAGGTAGGGCATCCCGTACCGGTGCCGGTGAGCGGTTCGGTGGCGCGGGTCGCCCTCTCGCTGCGCCTCTCCCGGCATGTCAAGGACATCCTGCGCCGGGAACGCTTCGAGATCATCCACCTGCACGAGCCACTCATGCCGGCCCTGTGCCTCACCGTACTCCTGCATTCCCATGCAGTGAACGTGGGGACGTTCCACGCTTACCGCGAAAAGCTGCGCGCCTATCAGTATAGCAAACCCCTGTTGCGCCGGTTCTTCAACCGCCTCGATGGCCTGGTGGCCGTCTCTGCCGCCGCCCGCGACTATGTGAATCAATACTTCCCGGCCCACTATACCATCATCCCCAACGGCATTGACGTGGCCCGGTTCGCCAATCCCAACCTGGAGCCATGGCCGCAGTACCAGGATGGCTATCAGAACATCCTCTTCGTGGGCCGCATGGAGAAGCGCAAAGGTCTGAAATACCTGTTGCGAGCTTTTCCGCTGGTGAAGGAAGCCTGCCCCCGGGCCCGGCTCATCATCGTCGGCGAAGGCCGCTTGCGTACCGGCTTTGAGCAAGCCATCGCCGAAAGCGGCCTGCCCGATGTGGTATTCACTGGCTTTGTGCCGGCCGAGGACCTGCCTCGCTATCACCGGTCGGCTCACGTGTTCTGTGCCCCGGGCACGGGCTTTGAGAGCTTTGGGATCGTATTGCTGGAGGCCATGGCCGCCGGGCTGCCGGTGGTAGCCTCAGACATTGTGGGGTTCCGGCAGGTGGTGACCCATGGACAGGAGGGGTTGCTGGTCACTCCGCGCGAGCCGGAGGAACTGGCCCGGGCCTTGATCCTGCTGTTGCGCAACCAGGACCTTTGCCAGGCCATGAGCCAGCGTGGGCGGGCCAAGGCCGCCCATTATGATTGGAGCGTCATCGCCGAGCGGGTGTTAGAGTTCTATCAAACGACGATGGAACGGGTATTGCCGGCACGTCGCTGGGCCGCCGCGCGTCGGGGGCGCACCCGGCAGCTCTACCGGCAGTTGCAGGCGTTCCGGCTGCGCCATAGCCGGCGGTGAATCCAGGCTCACCTCGCCCTGAATGAGCCAGGGTGACCGGTCCCGGTCACCCTGGCTTTTCTGTAAGCGGGAGGTACGGGGTGGGCGATTTCAATCGCTAATTCTTGCGATAAGCCAGTTCACCCGCAAAATGACACAACCCTACAGGATACCCAGGGCTGTGTCAAGTTGCGGTTGCGCCTATAGGAATCAACTCTTTGTGCACATTCGCTGTTGTGTCCCCCGGCAGCGATGTACCGCCAATGCGAAGTGATTGTACCACATCTGTCAGGGAGGGAAAAGGGGTAGAAAGCCTTTCTGGGGGTTTTTGCGGCGGCGAAGCCGCCGCAAAAACCCCTACGAGGCGCATTCTTGCCCCTCCCCGAAGGGATGCGAAGTGGGGAGTGGAGTGTCCTCATGCGTTTAAATTACGCCCGGATGTCAGGCAGATTCCCCTTTACAAAGCCCCAAAAGTAGGCTATAATTAACCCCAGCTAAAGTCGGGAAAACTGAGGGCCGGAGTGCTCTCAGTTTTTTTGGCCTTACCACCCCCAGACCTGACAGGTTGTCCATAAGCCTTTCGCCAGCAGAAAGGGTTCATGATCCAGTGGGCTATGCGCATCGGCGGGACCGTGGGCAACCGGTCAGGTCTCAGTTCTGAGGAGTATTGATGACCCAGAAACCTGTCTTTCTCACCCCGGAGGGCCTGGCCAGGTTACAGGCTGAACTGGAATATCTGACCACTGTCCGTCGCCACGAGGTGGCGGAACGGATCTATCAGGCCAAGGAATCCGGCGACATCACCGATAACGCCGAGTACGAGGACGCCAAAAACGAGCAGGCCTTTCTGGAGGGTCGCATCCTGACCCTGGAGGCGATGCTCCGTAATGCACAAATCATTGACGACCGACGGGCCTCAGAGACCGTAACCCTGGGCTCTACTGTCACGGTGGTGGATGATGACGGCTATGAGGAGACCTATACCATCGTGGGGTCGGCGGAGGCGGACCCCAGCCGAGGCCGCATCTCCAATGAATCGCCGGTGGGCCGGGCGCTATTGGGCCGGCGCGTGGGCGAAGAGGCCCGGGTCGTCGTGCCAGCCGGTCCGCGAACATTGCGCATCACTGCTTTGAACAAGGACCGCCCATGACTCTGCCATTCCCACTAAGTGACCAGAGCCAGCAACGGCTCTTGAACCTGGAGCGGCTGCGCGCTCAGGGGGTGGACCCCTACCCGCCACGCGCCCAACGCAGCCATACCACGGCCGAGGCGATACGCGCCTTTGAGGCCGCCCCCCCCACGGTGACGGTGACCGGGCGCATCGTCAGCGTGCGGGCCATGGGCAAGGCCACCTTCGCCCACCTGGAAGACGGCAGCGGCCGGCTCCAGTTTTATCTCCGGGAGAACGTGTTAGGCCCGGCACGCTACGCGCAGTTCAAGGACCTGGACATCGGCGATTTCATCCAGGTGACCGGGCCGCTCTTTCGTACCCGCACCGGCGAGATCACCGTGGAGGCGCAGGATTTTCGCCTGTTGGCCAAAGCCCTCCATCCCCTGCCGGAGAAATGGCACGGCCTGCGCGATGTGGAACTGCGCTACCGCCAACGTTACGCGGACCTCATCGCCAACGCGGAGGTGCGGCAGATCTTTGTCACCCGCGCCCGGCTCATCACCGCCGTGCGCCGCTTCCTGGACGAACGGGGTTTCCTGGAAGTGGAAACCCCCATCCTGCAACCCTTATACGGCGGCGCGACGGCCCGGCCATTCATCACTTACCACCAGGCCCTGGATCAGGACCTCTACCTGCGCATCGCCGTGGAACTCTATCTCAAACGACTCATCGTGGGGGGCTTTGAACGGGTCTATGAGATCGGCAAGGACTTTCGCAACGAGGGGATTGACATCGAACACAACCCCGAGTTCACCATGATGGAGTGTTACCAGGCTTATGCCGATTACCACGATATGATGACCCTGGTGGAAGACCTGTTCGGCTTTGTGGCTGAGACCCTGAACGGTGTTCGCCGGGTGACCTACCAGGGCCAGGAGATTGACCTGACCCCGCCCTGGCCCCGCGTCCCCTTGCGCCAGGCTATCCTGGACGCTACCGGCATTGACTACGAGGCTTATGCTGATCGGGACAGCCTGCGCCAAGTCATTGACGCGCGGGGGTTGACCATCCCGCCCCAACCGACCTGGGCCAAGCTGGTGGACAAGCTCTTTGGCAAATACGTGCGCTCCAGGACTATCCAGCCCACCTTCATTGTGGACTATCCCCTGGCCCTGTCACCCCTGGCCAAAAAGAAGCCTGACGACCCGACGCACGTGGAACGGTTCCAGCCCATCGTTGTCGGCCTGGAGATGGGTAATGCCTTCACCGAACTCAACGACCCGCTGGACCAGTTGGCCCGCTTTGCAGACCAGGCCCGGCAACGCGCCGCTGGCGATGAGGAGGCCCAACCCCTGGATGAGGACTTTATCCTGGCCCTGATGTACGGCATGCCGCCCACCGGTGGCCTGGGGATCGGCATAGACCGCATGGTCATGCTCTTTACCGATCAGACCTCCATCCGTGAGGTGATCCTGTTCCCTCAGTTGCGGACCAGGTAGGGGCCCTTGCTCGCGCGGGGTTCGCGGCGGTATCCCTCGTGCCCACGCTCCGCGTGGGCACGCCGCAGACGAGGCAGCCTGCTCACAGGACGTTGATAATTATCCCTCGTGCCCACGCTCCGCGTGGGCACGCCACAGGGATTGGGCTGCAACCAGGCGTTCCTGGTCATGCGACCCGGCGTTTCGCACCCACGCAGAGCGGTTTCGCACCCACGCAGAGCGTGGGTGCGAGTAAGGGTGGTTTTTCCGCGTCGGCGGAACCCGCTGCCAGCAGTGGGCTATAAGAGGGAGAGCGACACCATTGCCCCATCCTCTATACATTGCCTTTATCTGGCACCAGCATCAACCATACTACCTGGACCCGGTCAGCGGGGAGTATTCCCTGCCGTGGGTGCGGCTGCACGCCACCAAAGACTACCTGCACATGGTGGAGCTGCTCCTGGCCTATCCCCGCGTGCGCCAGACCTTTAACCTGGTGCCCAGCCTCATCGAGCAACTGGACGGATACGCCAGCGGGCACTACCAGGACCGCTGCCTGCGCCTCAGCCGCACGCCGGTGCCGGCCCTCAGCTCCCAGGACCGGGTCTTTGTGCTGAGCCTCTTTTTCAGCATCAACTGGCACCGTATCCTCTCCCGCTATCCGCGCTACCAGCAACTGCTCCAGTTGCGCGACGAGGCCCACGGTGACCCGGCCGCCTTCTCCGATGCCGACCTGCAGGACCTCATCGCCTGGTTCAACCTGGCCTGGATTGACCCGAACTGGTTGGAACGCGACCCTACCCTGCGCGCGCTGGTGGAAAAAGAGCGCGATTTCAGCCCGGCCGAGGTGCAGACGATCCTGGACAGGCACCTGGAGATCATGCGGCGGGTGATCCCGGCCCATCGCGCCCTCCAGGATCGCGGCCAGATCGAGGTCAGCACCTCACCGTATTACCATCCCATCCTGCCCCTGCTCATTGACAGCCAGTCTGCGCGCGAGGCCAGCCCGCACCTGCCCCTGCCGGCCATCAATTATGCCCATCCCGAAGACGCCGCCGAGCAGATCCGCCAGGGGTTGGAGCTTTATCGGGCCACTTTCGGCCGGCCCTGCCGGGGCCTGTGGCCACCAGAAGGGGCCGTGAGCCAGGCCACCATCGAGTTGCTGGCCAGCGAGGGTCTGCACTGGTGCGCTTCCGATGAGGACATCCTGGCCCGCTCCTTAGGGGCCAGCATCACCCGCGATGAGTTCGGCCACGTGACCAACCCACGCCTCCTGTACCAGCCGTATCGGCATCGCACGCCGGCCGGCCAGGAGATCACCCTCATCTTTCGCGATCATGTCCTCTCGGACCGCATCGGCTTTGTCTACAGCCATGTGGATGGCCGGGAGGCCGCCGCCGATCTCCTCCATCGCCTGCGACGTATCCGGGAGAACCTGAACGACCCGGAGACCCCCTATCTGGTATCCATCATCCTGGATGGAGAAAACTGCTGGGAGGAATACGAACATAACGGCGACGTGTTCCTCCAGACCCTTTATCAGGGCCTGACCGATGACCCCGACCTGGAAACGGTGACCGTGAGCGATTACCTGGAGCGCTTCCCCCCGCGCCGGGAGATCGAGCGTGTGGCGGCCGGCTCCTGGATCGGCGGGCATCTGGAGACCTGGATCGGCGAGCCGCTGCAGAACCAGGCCTGGGAGTTATTGGCCCGTACCCGCCGGCAGCTCCTGAACTGGCAGAACGACTACCTGTTGGCCGATTTGCAGACCCTGGCCGAGGCCTGGCGCTCGATCTATGTGGCCCAGGGCAGCGATTGGTTCTGGTGG
Source organism: Anaerolineae bacterium (assembly GCA_034435155.1). Taxonomy (GTDB): domain Bacteria; phylum Chloroflexota; class JAHJIN01; order JAHJIN01; family JAHJIN01; genus DAOTYG01. Next base: position 18,972 of record DAOTYG010000205.1, read on the forward strand.
TACTATAGTCGGAACCAGTCTAACGAGGACCTCCTCTTTGACCGGCTATTTCGCGCCCATCTGGGGCATGTCTACCGGGTCATGGGGCAACCGGTGCCGGACTGGCTGGCCGTGCCCATCCAGGCCCAGACCGCCGGCGCAGCGCGCCCCGTCCGGGGGCCGATCACGCCAGAGTTGACCGCTTCTGATGTGGTCTCGATGGCCTGGGATGCCGCCGGCTATCGTAACGGCGGGAGTGGCACCATGCAGCCGGCCCAGGCCGAACCCGGCCTGCATCGCGTCTATTATGGCTATGATACTGCCAACCTGTACCTGCGGGCGGAGAGCACCCAGGAGATCTGGCGCGACACGGTGCGACTCTACCTGCACACCAGGCATCCGGGCGGCCCGGCCACTGGCGAGGTTCACCTGGCCCAGACCCGGCCCGACATCGCCTCGGCCGACGTGGGCTTTCAATGGGAGCTGGTGGTCCCGGCCTATGATGCCCCTCCCGTCTTGAATCAGGCTGATGGTCAGGGCCATTGGCAACCCGTGGCGGTGAGGCCAGAAGTGGCGCGCGGCAACCGCTGCCTGGAGATCCGCATCCCACGGCGGGAACTCGGCCTGCGGTCCGGCGACTATGTGGGGTTACGCCTTACCCTGACCGGCGATGACCGCCTGCTGGATGCCCTGCCCCGTCAAGGTCACATCGGCTTTACCCTGCCCTGAAAACCGTGGCGCAGCCTTCAGGCTGAAGCCTGTTCCACCCTGCCCAGGCGGGCGTTACCTGGAGGATACCGTGAGCAAAACCATCCTGGTCATAGACGACGAACCAGGCATTGTGGAGATCGTGCGGGTGAACCTGGAAGCGGAAGGCTATCGCGTCCTGTTCGCCTATGACGGCGTGGCCGGCCTGGAAGCGATCCGCGAGGCGCATCCAGACCTGGTGATCCTGGATGTGATGATGCCTCGCATGAGCGGATGGGAGGTCTTGCGCCACGTCGAGGCGGACCTGGCCACCGCCGGCCTGCCGATCATCATGCTCACCGTCAAGGCCGGTGATATGGACGTGGTGCGCGGGCTGGAACAGGGGGCCGTGGAATATATCACCAAGCCCTTCGACCCGCTGCATCTGGTGGAACGGGTGCGGTTTGTGTTGGAACAGACGGATCTACGCGGTCGAGAGTCCTACCGACGGCAGGCCATGGCCCGCCGCCGCCGCTTCACCAAACCGCTACAGGACCTTTTCTGATTCGTGTTCACAGTACGAATCGCGCGACGCGCAACGGGCGCGACCATGCTCGCGCGGGGTGTGTCACCCCGCGCCGGCGGCTATCTTGTGCTCGCGCGGGGTGTGTCACCCCGCGCCGGCGGCTATCTTGTGCTCGCGCGGGGTGTGCCACCCCGCGCCGGGACGACCGTGCTCGCGCGGGGTGTGTCACCCCGCGCCGGCGGCTATCTTGTGCTCGCGCGGGGTGTGCCACCCCGCGCCGGCGGCGGCAGACCTGCCGCGAGCAGTGTGAGGCGCAACACATCAGGAGAGTACCAGTGTCATCACCCCGGGTGCTACTCATTGAGGACGAGCCGGGCCTGGCTGAGATCCTGGCCCTCAACCTGCGCCTGGCCGGCTACCAGGTGGAAACGGCCATGGATGGGTTGACGGCCTGGCAGCGTTTCGAGGCTGACCCGCCGGACGTGGTGGTGCTGGACCTGGGCTTGCCTGCCCTCTCCGGGTTTCGCCTGCTGGAGCTTATGCGTGACAGCACCCCGTCCCTATCGGTCATCGTGATCACGGCCCTGGATTTCGAGGAGGCGGAGGAGGTGGCGAGCTATGGCGTGGATGGCTTTATGACCAAGCCTTTCGCGCCGAAAGCGTTGGTCCGCCAGGTGGAATATGCCCTGGCCCGGCGGCGTCAGGCAAGACAGGATTGAGCCGATGAACGATCCTCCGGCGCACCCGGACACTGAGGAATTGCGCATCCTGCGGCGGCTGGTGACGGCATTCGCTTCATCGCCAGACCCGCTGCAGGTCCTGCAGGCCGTGCTCCGCGACATCTGCACCGTCCTGAAGGCCGGTGGCGCGGTGTTCATCCCGGTGACAGAGACCGAGGACAAGGCCCCGCCTGTCGCCAGCTATGGCCTGAGCGCGAACTATGTGCAGGAGATGAGCGAGCGCATGACCCGGCCCCTGGCGGATTCGCCCCTGGGCCGGGGAGCGGCCGGCGATCTCTTCCGCCAGGCCCTGGCCCAGCGCGGCGTGCTGAGCATCGCCGACGTGCGGCAGGACCCCCGTTTTGCCCCCCGCCTGGAACTGGCTGAACGGGAGGGCTATCGCGCCCTGGCCGCGCTGCCCCTGGTCTTCCAGGATCGGCCGGTGGGCGTGCTCATCGTCTATTTCCCCACCCCCCATGCGCTCCAGCCGGCCGAGGCCCAGTTCCTGGAGACGGTGGCCTCGGCCGTCGCCACCATCGTGGAGACGGCCCACCTCTTTGTCGAGACCCAACGCCGGGCCAGCGAATCGGAACAGCGTGCGGCCAGGCTGGCCCTGGTGAATCGCATCTCCACCCTGGTGAACTCGACCCTGGACCTGGACGAGATCCTGCGGACGGCCTGCACCGAGATGGCCCATGCCTTCGGGGTGGGGCAAAGCGGCGTGGTGCTCTTTGACCCGGACCGGCAGTTCGGCCAGGTGGTGGCTGAATACCAGGCGCAGCCGGATGACACGGCCAGCCGGGTGCGCATCCCCCTGGCCGGCAACCCCTCTTTGGAGCGGGTCATTGCCACCCGCCAACCCCTCGCCATCGCCGAGGCCGAACATGACCCCCTGTTGACCCCTATCCGCGATGTGATCCAGTTACGGCGAATCCGTTCGATCCTCATCGTGCCGTTGGTGATCCAGGGGGAGGTGGTTGGCACGATTGGTCTGGATGCCACTGACAGGCCGCGCATCTTTACCGCTGAGGAGCAGGAGCTGGCCGGGACCATCGCCAACCAGGTGGCCCTGGCCATCGAGAAGGCCCAGTTATACGCGGCGAGCCGGCGGGATGCCGAGCATCTGCGGAAGGCATTTCACATGGTGGGGGCGGCCGTGGCCTCGCCCCTGGCTCTGGATGAGGTGTTGCAGGTCATCGTGGGCCTGGCCGCCGAGGCCCTGCGGGCCGATTTCTGCGAGGTGCGCTTCCTGGATGATGAGGCTCAGCAATTGGTCTTGGGGGCGGCCTGGGGGACCGGCGCCGCCGGGCCGGGCCAACCCGCCGCGCGTCTGGGCCTGGCCGGTAGCCTGGGCGGGGTAGTGACCCTGGAGGAGGCCCCGGTCCACATCCCAGACCTGCGCCAGGACCCGCGTACCCGGCACATCGGCCTGGTGGGTTATGAGAAGTTGATCGCCTATCTGGGCGTGCCACTGACCCTGGGCCAGAAGGTCATCGGCGTGCTGGGTCTGGCCCGCCGCCGCCCGGAACCCTTCTCGGCCGACGAGATCGAGCTGCTCACCTCGTTCGCCCACCAGGCCGCCATCGCCATCGAGGAGGCCAACCTGCTGGCCGAGGCCCAACGCACCCAACAACGCAGCCAGGCCATCATCCAGAACAGCGCCGACGGCATCGTGCTCATTGATGCCCAGCAGCGCGTGGTGGGTTTCAACCCAGCCCTGGAACGATTGACCGGCTGGCGGGCCGAGGAAGTGCTCGGCGTGCCCTGCTATGAGGTGTTGCAGACGCAAAGTCAGGGCCGGACCTTTTGCCGGGACCTCTGCCCGATCCGCCAGGCCGGGGAGCGGGATTTCCTCTTTACGGAATGTCAGATCAGAAGCCGCGATGGTCGCCTGATTGACGTGGGGATCAGCTATGGGGTGATCCGGGACGAGCACCAGCGGCTGGCCGGCGTGGTGGAGGTGATCCGCGACATCTCACAACAGAAGGAGTTGGACCGGCTGCGGAGCGATTTCGTGTCCACCGTCTCCCACGAATTGCGCACGCCGTTGGCGTTGATCAAGGGTTATGCCGCCACGTTGCTGCGGCCGGACATCGAATTAGAGCGTGAAACGCGGCAGCGGTTCATCCAGCAGATTGATGAGGCCGCGAACCGGCTCACCCGGCTGATTGATAACCTGCTCAGTGTGAGTCGCATCGAGGCCGGGCGTCTGGAGGTGTTGCCAACGTCGGTGGACCTGAACCGCCTGGCCGACAAGGTGATCCAGGACCTCAAGGGAGCCGCCGTCGAGCACCAGTTCTTACTCCAGGTGACGACGCCGCGCCCGGTAGCCTGGGCCGACGCGGACAAGGTGGAACAGGTCCTCCTGAACCTGTTGCACAATGCCATCAAGTTCTCGCCGCCCAGCAGCACGATCACCGTGAGCGTCGCCGATAGCCTGCCAGCCGGGCAGGCTGATCGGGCGTACCTGTTGGTGAGCGTGCGCGACCAGGGGCGGGGTGTGCCGCCGGAGCACCGGGACCGTATCTTTGAACGGTTCTATCAGGTGGAGACGGGGGTGGCCCGCTCGGCCTCCGGCACGGGCCTGGGGCTATACATCTGCAAGAACCTGGTGGAGGCCCACGGCGGGCGCATCTGGGTGGAGCCAGCGGAGGGCGGGGGGAGCGTCTTCCGCTTCACCCTGCCCCGGGCGTAGACTGTTCAGGCTTGTATGACCGGGATCAACTCGTATTCCTTGCTCCCCAATCCCAGGGCCGCTGCCGCGTCCACGTGCTCCTGACCGTCCACTCCCAGGCTCTCGGCCAGGACGCGCGCGCCGGGTTTGAGACCCTTGTCGGCGGCCAGCGAATCGGGCAGGGGGATCGCCCCGTTGATGAGGTCCAGCGTGGCCTGCTCCACGGCCACGATGTCGGTGCTGGCCAGGATGCCCCGGTCCTGGACGAGCGGGGTATCGGCCACCGGCATACAGTCGCACTCTGGTTGCACCTCCATGACGAAGTTGAAGTAGAGCACCTTGCCCGGCGCAAAGGTGCTCAACACGGCCCCGGCCGCCTCGGCCAGCCCCTGCTGGAACTCACCGGCGCTGCGGCCGATCGCGATGGCCCCCGTCGGGCAGACCCGGGCGCAACGCATACACCGCCAGCACTTCTCGTCGTCCCAGACGATGACCCCGGCCACCTCGTCGTGGCTGAGGGCGTCCAGCGGGCAGACGTGGACGCACTGGAGGCATAGGGTGCATAGCCCCGGGTTGCGGGTCATGGTCTCCGCGTCCCCGGGCGCGTGCAGGTGACCGCGCGCCCGCCGCCAGTCGCCGCTGCGATGCCGGCCGCAGACCCCACCCATGGCGATGTTCTTGATGGCCCCCCCGTAGCCGGCCTGGATGTGGCCCTTGCAATGGCTCACCACCACCATCGCCGGGGCATCGTGGATGGCGGCGGCCACAAAGACCTCCCCCAGCACCGGGCCGGCCTTCACCGTCACGCCATCCCAGCCGAACAGCCCGTCGGCCAGGATCACCGGCGCGCCCATGCTGTGGGTGTTGATGCCGTTCTGGTTGGCGACCTCCAGGTAGTCCCAGCCCCGAATGCGGGTGGTATCGGTGACGAACGGTTTGGCCCCCACGGCCTTGATCCCGTCCACGATCTTGCGGATAAAGACCGGTCGCACGATGCGGTAGGCCCCTTCGGAGCCAAAATGGATCTTGACGGCCACGTATTCGTCCGGGGCCATGTGCTGGCTAAAGTCCAGCCGGCGGATGATCTCTTCCAGCCGGGCACTCACGCTGTACTTATAGTCCCATTTGGTGGCCCTGGCGCTGGTGTAATAGACGATACTCTTGCTCATGCTGCCTCCCTGCGGCGCGGTTGTATTTTCAGATGCCATTGCCTCCTGAACGCGCCGGGGCTAATTATAGCAGAAAGCCGGTGATTTGACACGCGGCGGCCATCAGGCACTGGAGTCGAGCCTTCAGGCGGGTACGGACGGAGACCAGCTAAAGCTTCGACTCCAGCAGAACTGTTCACCCTGATGCTCGCGCGGGGTGTGCCACCCCGCGCTGGCGGCGGATCATACTCCCGGCGGTCTCCGCGAGTGCGCCCCAACCGTTCGGCTGAGCTCACGGCGAAGCCTGCGGGAGGTATTCGGCTGGTCCGAGTTGGAGATGGTTGCAGCCCCTGTCCACCCTATGGTAAAATAAAAGCGGTCTGGGGAGGTGGCCCATGCCCATTCAGGTTTTGCCCCCGGCGGTGGCTGCCAAGATCGCGGCCGGGGAAGTGGTGGAACGACCAGCCAGCGTGGTCAAAGAGCTGGTGGAGAACAGCATTGATGCCGGGGCGACGCGCATCGCGGTGGTGGTCCGCGAAGGTGGCATCCGGCTGATCCGCGTGACCGATGACGGCTGCGGCATCCCGGCCGCGCAGGTCGCCCTGGCCTTTGCACATCACGCTACCAGCAAGCTCCAGACCTTCGAGGACCTGGAACGCCTGCGGACCCTGGGATTTCGAGGCGAGGCGTTGCCCTCTATCGCCGCCGTGAGCCGGACCACCCTGGTTACCCGTACCCGTGACGAGTCGGTCGGCGCGTTCATTGTGGTGGAAGACGGCGAGGTGCGCGAACAAGGGGCACGCGGCATCCCGGCCGGCACCACGGTCACCGTGGAACATCTGTTCCGCACCGTGCCGGCCCGCCGCAAGTTCCTCCGCTCTGAGGCGACCGAGGCCGGCCACATCGTGGCCTGGCTGCGTCGCTATGCCCTGGCTTACCCGGAGATCGCCTTTCACCTGCTGGTGGACGGCCGCACCCTGCTGCGCTCCCCCGGCAACGGGCAGGACCAGGACGCGCTGGTGGCCGTCTACGGCCTGGAGATCGCGCAACGGCTTATTCAAATCCCCCGGCCCCCAGGTCATGGAACTCCCAACCCCCAATTCGGCGCGGAACCCGTTTGTTATGGATTTATCAGCCCGCCGGACCTGGCCCGCTCTACCCGGCGCGACATGTCTTTTTTCGTGAACCGGCGGTGGGTGGAAAGCCCGGCCCTGAGCTATGCCACCGAGCAGGCCTATCATACCCTGCTGCCGACCGGTCGCCATCCCCTGGTGGTGTTGCACCTGGAGCTGGACCCGGCCCTGGTGGACGTGAACGTGCACCCGTCCAAACGGGAGGTCAAGTTCCGGGACGAGGGGGCGGTGTTCCGGGCCGTGGGGCGGGCCGTGCGGCACGCCCTGGTGGCAGAGGCCCCCATCCCGGAGCCGGTCGCCATCTCCCAGCGGGAGGTATCAGCCCGGCGGTTGGAGTTGCCCCCGGCCGGGCCGGAGGCCGGGCGCGCCCAGTTTGCCCCCCAGCCGCTCCTGCCGCCGACTGAGGAACGGCTGCCGCCGCTGCGGGTTTTGGGCCAGTTCGGTCTGACCTACATCATCGCCGAGGGGCCGGAGGGGTTATATCTCATAGACCAGCACGCGGCCCACGAGCGGGTGCTCTATGAGCGACTGCTGGCGTTGGGCGACCAGGCCCCGGCCCAGATGTTGCTGGAACCGCTAGCCCTGCCGGCCACCCCACCGCAGGAGGCGGCTGTGCAGGAGCAGGCCCCGACCCTGGCCCGGTTCGGCTTCCAGATCGAGCCGTTCGGGCCGGGGACGGTGTTGGTGCGCGCCGTGCCCCCGGTGCTGAAGGACGTGCCGGACCTGGCCTCAGCCCTGGCGGACATCCTGGAGAGCCTGGCGACCGATCACGCGACCCTGACCGGGCCGGCCGAGACAGCTCTCATCCGGGCGGTCTGCCGCCAGGGAGCAGTGAAGGCCGGTCAGGTCCTGGCCCTGGACGAGATGCGGGCGTTGATCCGGGACCTGGAGGCCACGACCATGCCCCGCACCTGCCCCCACGGCCGGCCCACGATGATCCACCTGAGCCACGCGCTGTTGGAGCGCGAGTTTGGGCGGAGGTGATACGTCAAAACGTCAAACGTCAAGCAAGTATGCCACATGACGCATGACGTGAGTGAAAGGAGGTGAGACCATGAAGACGCACAATGCGCGGGTATTGTATTTCAAGGACCTGGATGCAGTGCGGGCCGAGATGGCCCGGTTAGGGGTGATGCCGGCCGGCGTGGAGGGTATGGCTCCCAAGGGTATCTTCTACGCCATCGCCCTGGAGGATGTCGGCCCGGCGGAGGCGCACATCCTCAAAGAGGGGATGCTGGCCAAGGGGGGCGAGGCAGCCTTGCCGCAGGAGGCCTATCACGGCGGGGCGATGGCCAGCGAGGTACTGCTCCTGGGCACGGTGCGCCAATATCGTGATCTCATCGCCCGGTTGCGCGTGCAGCCCTTGCAATCCCTGGTCGCCATCGCCGCCGAATTGGACCGCGTGCTCCGCCACATCGAGGGGCCAGGCCCGGCCCCCATGCGCATCCGCGATGACGTGTTCGAGTGGGGTCGGCGCACTTATATCATGGGCATCATCAATGTCAGCCCGGATTCCTTCTCTGGTGATGGCCTGAGCGACACGGAGGCGGCCGTGGCCCAGGGCCTGCGCTTTATCCAGGAGGGCGCGCATATCCTGGACGTGGGGGGCGAATCCACCCGACCCGGCGCGCAGCCCATCTCCGCCGAGGAGGAGCTACGGCGCGTGCTGCCAGTGGTGCAACGGCTGGCCGATCTTACCGATGTGCCCATCGCTGTGGATACCTACAAGGCCCGGGTGGCCCGGGCCTGCCTGGACGCCGGCGCCTCCCTCATCAACGATGTGTGGGGCGGTCGGGCGGACCCGGAGATGGGCCCACTCCTGGCCGAGCGAGGTGTCCCCCTGGTGCTCATGCACAACCGCTCCAAGCCCACCGAGGCCGTGGAGACCCGGGGCATCGGCGGCCATTACAAGGGCACGCAGTATGACAACCTCATGGCCGACATCCTGCGCGAGTTGGGGGAGTGCCTGGAGATGGTCCGGCGCGACGGCGTGCGCCAGGAGCAGATCATCGTGGACCCGGGTATCGGCTTTGGCAAGACAGCCGAGCAGAACCTGGAGGTGTTGAACCGCCTGGGAGAACTGCGGTCGTTAGGCCGGCCCATCCTGGTGGGGCCATCGCGCAAGTCCTTCATCGGCCTGACGTTGGACCTGCCACCTGAGGAACGGTTGGAGGGGACGGCCGCCACGGTGGCTCTGGCTATCGCCCGGGGGGCAGACATCGTGCGCGTCCACGATGTGAAGGAGATGTCGCGGGTGGCCCGCATGACGGACGCCGTGGTGCGGTAGGTATATATGTGCTCGCGCGGGGTCTGCGACCCCGCGCCCTTATGCGCTTGCGCGGGGTCTGCGACCCCGCGCCCGGCGGCGGGTGGCACACCCGCCGCGAGCATGGACCGGGCGTCTTTATGCGCTCGCGCGGGGTCTGCGACCCCGCGCCCGGCGGCGGG
>DAOTYG010000206.1:0-27082 GCA_034435155.1 Anaerolineae bacterium
GGGGGAGGATGGAGGGGCAGTGAGGATGACTTCGGTAGCCGGGTTGAAGGAAGGGTCGGCCAGCGTTGCCAGGGCCACCTCATCGGTCGGCACGACGCGGGCCTGATGGACGATATAGGCCCGGGGCAGGCAGTCCAGGTTCTCGTAGATCTTCACATCGCCGTCATGGACACGGTCAAATCGCCCACTGGTGGAGACGATGAGAGGCCAATGCGCGCCCACGGCTCGGTTGACCAGGGTGAGGCCGCGCAGGTGCAGAGTGCCTATGGGCAGCCGGGACTCGATCTGGAGCGCGGCGGGGGTGACGGTAGTCGGGAGGGTCCAGAGGTCGTGATAATAGTGGGCTGCGGGGTCATCGCGCCAGGTGGTCACGGCCCGGGCCTGACCGTGGCGCGGCGAGATGGCCTCATAGCGAGCCTCGGCCGTCTCAAAGCCCACTTGCAGGGTGTGGGTGTAGACCGCGCCGGTCGTCGTGGTCAGCGTCAGCCGGGCGGCCAACACCCCGTCTGGTACGCAAGAGGCCCCCTCCAGGGCCGAGATGATGCCCACGGCGTCGGTGGGGAAGGCAATGAGACCCTGGGCCATCGTCGCTGGCGCGGCCGTCGGCCCCAGGATGGCCGCGTGTCCCAGGTCGTAGTAGACGCCGTCCACCCAGGCATCGTGGACCTTGTCGGCGATGACGTAGCGGACGTTCAGCAGGGAGAGGAGTCGGCCCGGCGGGACCTCGTGGAGCTGATCGCGGAGTCGGCCGTCCAGGCTCACCTGCTCTGGCGGCACGAATAACTCTTCCAGGCGCACAAAGGAGGCCAGGGGCAACACTCCGCCATCATAGCCGTCCACGCTGCTCAGATGATAGCGCAGGGGCAGGTTGGCGGTCAGGGCCTCCTTGTATTTGCTCGCCACGATGAAATCATACGTCTGGACCTGGGAGACCTGGGGCCAGAAGATGGCGCGCAACTCGTGGACATCGCCGGGGTCAAAGGTGAACCCGGTGAGGCTCCAGAAGCGGTCGAGGCGGCCTTCGTTCAGGAGGTGGGCCACGGCCGGCCGCAGCGAGGTGTAAGCCTCTGGTGCAGTGGGCCGGTTGTACGGCAGGGCCTGGCTGGCGACGAACAGCTCGATGACCAGGATGGCAGTCAGGCCCGGCCCGGCCCAGCGTAGTGCAGGCTTTCTAGCCCGCATCAGCAGGTCCAGCCCCAGCCCGGCCAGCAGCGCCACGCCGAAGGAGTACAGGAGCAGCCAGCGGGCTGGAACCCGGAACCAGGCCAACCCCGGCACCACGTGGTAGGCCAGGAAATACAGAGGGTTGTAGCGTCCCAATGCCAGCGAGAGGGCCAGCAGCGCGAACAAGGCCCAGAACCAGACTCGCGGCTCGCGGCGGCCCCGGTAGAGGGCATAGACTGCCAAAGCCAGCGCGATCAGCCCCACATAGCCCACGAACTCGCCGGCCAGTTGCGCGTCTGGCATATAGTTGGGTAGCAAGGCTGTCGGCAGGTTCCACGGCTCCAGCGAGAACGACGTGGCCGCCTGATAGCTCATCCCGCCACCCCGGATGGAGAGGCCAGAGAGTTCCAGGGTGGGGAGCAGTTGCACGGCAGCCAATCCCACTCCTACGGTCCCGACGACGAGCAGGAGGAGCAGAAGAGCAGCGGAGCAGAGGAGAACCCTCCCGCGTTCCCTTGCGCTCCTGTCCCTCTGCACTCCCGCTCCCCGGCCCTCCTGCACCAGGAGGAACAACGCATATAACCCCAGGGCCGCCAGGCTGAGGTACGATACCTGGGTATGCCCGGCCAATAGCTGCAAGCCCACGACCAGGCCGGTCAGTGCCGCCCAGGGGATGCTCCGGCGTTGCCAGGCTCGATGAAAGAGCAGCAGGATCAGCGGCAACCAGGTCACCGCATTGAGCTGGTTGATATGGCTGACCTGCGTGCCCACAAAGCCGCCCAGCGCAAAGGTAGCCGCCGCTGCGAATGCCCCCCAGAGCTCCAGGCCCACGCCCCGACGGGCAAAGGCATAGGTAAAGATCGCCAGCAGCGCCACGTGGAGCAGGATGGAGAGGCTCAACGCCCGGGTCACCGGCTCCACCACCAGGTAAACTGCGTTCAGGGGGTAGAGCACTGCCGTCTGGATATTGGCGAAGAAGGGCGCGCCCAGGAACAGATAAGGGTTCCACAGGGGTAACTGCCCGGCCCGCAACGCCTGGGCCGCGTGCTCACGATACGGGTAAAAATACGTGAACACGTCGAAATCCACCAGGATCAGGTTGGTGAAAGCCAGGCGCCAGAAAAAGACGCCAACCAGAGTGATGAGGGCCAGGTTGCCCATTTGCTCATTTGCCCATTTGCCCATCTGCCCATTTCCCCATTTCCCCATTTGCCCATTCGTAGACGTGGATGCCCCAGAAGCGAGCGACGGTACGCAGGTTCCACAGGCCATGCGATGCGGCCCATGCGGCGGCGTTGGCATCGGCCTGACGGGGACCGTCGGCCCGGCGCACGTCATAGTGGACCACCAGCCGGAACCGTGAGGCAGTGACGAGCGAGTCGAGACGAGCCGGGATCGCCGGGTCATCAGCCAGCACGCCGGCTTTGTCGTCCCCATTATACCACACGATGGGGCGCAATGAGAACTGGCTGGTGTGAATGACCAGCGCAGCGGGAGCATGGCGTTCCCGAAGCCAGGCGGCGGCAGATCGAGTGTCCGGCGGCTGGCAGGCCGGGTAGGTGAACAGGGTGTATAGCGAGGCCAGGGCCGCCACGAGCAGGCCCGTCAGCAAGGTCATCTTCAAGGCGCGCCCCGGCCAGGCCAGCGTCCCCCGCGCCACCAGCAGCCAGAAGGCCGGCAGACACACCGCAAAGTAGCGCGGCTCGAACACCGACGGCCCGACCAGCGAGACCACATAGGCCAGCGCCACCGGGATGATGAGCCAGAGCGTCGGCAGCCATACGGCGCAACCCCGGCCTCCGGTCACGGATTGCTCACCGGCGTCTGCCCCTGGGTCGCTTTGAACGAATCCCCCGGTGACGGTCTGCGGTCGGTGGTCATAGATCAGTGCTATCAGCAACGCCACCACGACGCACCCGGCCCCCACGACCTTGACGGCCAGGTCTTCCGGCGTGGCCGTCGGCGGGCGCGGGGTCACGGCATAGAAGGCCAACGCCTGTGCCACCTTACCCACCTCCTGGGGCGACGGTGGGGGAATCCAGAACCCGGCGCGGACCCGGGAGAGCTGGTCGAACAGCATCGGGAGCCAGGGGGAGTAGAACAGGAGACAGGAAGCAATAGACAGGAGGCAAGCGTAAAGCGTGAAACGTGAAACGAGTTTCGTATTGTGGAACGGGAATATACAATACGTCAAGAATGCGACGAGGACAAAGACGGCGTAGTAGTGGGTGTATAGAGCCAGGAGGGAAAGGAAGACGCTGGCAGCCCACCAGCGCAGGCGGCGCCCGGCGACGGTGTGGAGGAGGGCATAGGCCGCCAGAGCCAGCAGCAACGTGACCGGTGGGTACATGCGAGCCTCTCGGGCCTGGGCCACGGCCAGGGGTGAGAGGGTGGCCAGGAGCGCGGCCACCAGGCCAGTCCCCGTATCCCACAGCCGACGGCCCAGGGCATACATCAGCGGCACCAACGCTGTGCCCATCAGGGCCGACGGCAAGCGCGCCCATGTGTCGCTATGTGGCCCCAGGGCCAGCCAGGCGTGCAGCAGCAGGTAGTAGAGTGGGGGATGCACGTCGTGGGCCGTGGCCGGGAGGACTTCCGCCAGGGGCCGGGTCGCCACCCATAGCCCGTAGGCTTCATCGTGGGTGACGCTGGGCGCGCCCAGACCCCAGGCGCGCAGGATCAGGGCCAGGCCGGTGAGCGCACCCAGGGCCAGGCCAGTCCACACCCGGCCAGTCAGGTTGAGGCGCCCAGGCGAGTCCATAGATGGCGTCGTCGCCACTGGAGGAAGCGTTGATAGGCCGGGTCGGCGAGGTCTCGACTCCACATGATGAGGGCATCCTCGCCTGTATCGGTGTAATAGCACCGGCGGACCCCCTGCTGATGGAAACCGTATTTGCGATACAGCCCGCGGGCGGCGCGATTGCCGATTCGCACCTCCAGGGTGAGGAAGCGAACATCGCAGGCAGCGGCCAGGTCGAACAGGTGGAGCAACAAGAGTTCGCCCAGGCCGCGCCGTCGGTAGGCCGGGTGCACGGCGATGGTGGTGATGTGGGCTTCATCCACGATCAGCCAGAGGCCAGCATAACCCAGGACGGCCGGCGATGCGGTGGCCCGCAGTACCACGTAACGGGCGTAGGAATGGCCCAACTCGGCGCGAAAGGCGCGCGGCGGCCAGGGGGCGGAGAAACAAACCTGTTCCAGGGCTGCCACCTCATCCAGGTCCTTCGGCGTCATCGGTTCAATGCGATACGGGAGGGTGGCATTCATGGCGGATTCGTGCTGCATTTTGTCCCCTTCGTGCCCACGCTCCGCGTGGGCACGAGGCATGGACGAGACCATTTTCTCCCAGGGAGTTGGGAAGGGCCTGGGCTACAGCCAGGCATTCCTGGCCTTCCGACCCGGCGTTTCGCACCCACGCAGAGCGTGGGTGCGAACAATCCTTCCGCCTTCATCCTTCCGCCACCGGCGGGCGTCGCAGGTAGATAGGTTCCAGGGCCTCCAGATCATCGGACTGGCCGGCCTGCCAGCGCGCCCAGGCCAGTTCGGCCAGGTAGCCGGCCCGGCGCAGGTTCTCAGCCGGGGAGGCGAACAGGGCCTGTGGTCCCAGGCGTTGTCGCAACGCATCGGCCACAGCGGGCGGATACTCGCCACAGAACAGGGTGCGTCGCTCCACCCCCGCGCAGACCTCATCCAGCGTCAGCAGGCGAAACTCGTCCAGGCGAGTCCAGCGGTCGCGGCGGGTGCGGTAGCGGGCCGTGGCTAACTCGCCCCGCTGGGCATCCAGCAGGGGTTGCACGATGAGCGGGAGGCGGCGATGGGGATAGGCCAGCACGTCTAGCGTGGGCACACCCAGCAGGGGGAGGTCTAAAGCCAGAGCCAGGCCCCTGGCTGTGGCCAGGCCCACACGCAGACCGCTATAGGCCCCCGGACCGATAGCCACGGCGACAGCGCCCAGGTCGGCCGGGCGCAGCCCACACTGGGCCAACAGCCAGTCCACGTGGGGCATGAGGGACTGGGAATGCCGGCCTACCGCGTGCCAGGTGTACTCAGCCCAGATGTCGCCGGTCTCGCGCACCAGGGCCACGCTGGCGGTATCTGTGGCCGTGTCAATGGCCAGAAGAGGTTGCAGATGATCGGACATGGCCCCCCCTTTTTCACGGATGGGCGTAAGTAATACGACTTTAGGGTTCAGGGTCTTTGCCCGTCTTCCAATCGCCGGCCTGGTGGGTGTAATCGCACCATTCAGCCAACGGGCATACCGGGCAGCGTGGGCGCTGGGCCTTGCAGAAGGTCCGGCCGTGAGCGATAAGTTGCAAATGGAACGGGTAGATGGCCTCGGCTGGAAGCATAGCCTCCAGGATCGCCTGTACCTGCGGCGGCGTGGCCCGGCGAGGCACCAGGCCCAGGCGCCGGCTCACGCGATGCACGTGGGTATCCACCGGCATAACCGGCCGGCCCAAGGAGAACAACAGCACGCAGGCCGCCGTCTTGGGCCCCACCCCCTCCAACTTTAACAGCCAGGCTTTGGCCTCGTCCAGAGGCAGATCAGCCAGAAAATCCAGGTCATACGTGCCCCGGGCCGCATGGATAGCCCGCAGCGCATTCTGGATGCGCCGGGCCTTGATGTCCGCCAGACCGCCAGAGCGGATGGCCTGGGCGACGGCCTCCCCCGGCGCCTGGGCGATGTCCTCCCACGAACCAAAAGTCGCCCTGAGTTGGTCAAAGGCCCGGCTGCTGTTCACATCCGCCGTGTTCTGCGACAGGATGGTGAGCACCAGCTCGCTCATGGCATCCCGATGGGGGCGATGGGGCCGGGAGCCATAGGCGGCGGCCAGGACTGCCTGGATGGCAGTAAGCCTGGGTGAGCAGTCAACAGCCATTTTTCCACCCCACGGCGTAGAACATAGGCATGAACACCGTGCGCGCACCGGCCTCGATGGCGGCCCAATCCTCGGCCTGGAGGCGAGCCAGTTCCGCCGGGGAGGCTAACCCGGCCAGCGTCCGCTCCATCAGCCGCCACTCCCCGGCGAACTCGGCGCGGAGGGCGGCGTCGTCCCACAGGCAGGGATAGACGCCCACCTCGGTTTGCAGCCCGGCCCCGGCGAACCAGCCCTTGAGCTGGCGCCCGGCCAGCGGGTCGGCTCCTTCCCGGCGCAGGGCCTCGGCCTGCAAACGGCCCAGGGGCAGAACGGGCCAGTCAATGCGACCACCGTAGTCCGGCTCGGCGCAGGCCACCACCGCCCCGCCGGGCCGGGCCACGCGCGCCATCTCTCGCACTGCCCGGGCCGCCTCGTCTATCCACAGCAGCACGAAATGGCACAATACCACGTCAAAACTGGCCCCCGGAAAGGGCAGGTCCCGGGCATCGCCCAGGTGATAGGTGGCTCGTCGGCCATGCTCCTGGGCCCAGGCCACCATCGCCGGGTCAATGTCCAGGCCCACGACGCTGCCCCGGGTCTGTTCAGCGATCTCCTCGGTGATGATGCCGGTGCCGCAACCCACATCCAGCACATTCGCCGCGAAATGCAGGTTCACGCGCCGATACAGGTGCGAGCGGACGCTGTGGGTCCAGGCAGCCTGGCGGCGGAATTGGACGTCCCATTCGGCGGTGGTCAGGAGGCTCATGGTCAAGCGTCAAACAAAGATCAGAGGTAACTGCCTACCCTCCCGCAGGTTTGGACGTAATCTCCGCATTGGAGTGCGCCGCAATGAGCTGCTTACCCTCTTGCCTGCCACTTTCTAACCTGCGGGAGGGTAGGGGTAGGCAGATACGATCAGAGGTGGAAATACGGGATGACAAAGCCGACGAGGCACCAGGCATCCACCAGGGCCAGGGTCACAAAACAGATGCTATAGGGCCATCTGGCCTGCCGTTCGGTCGGCCGTGTCCGCCACCAGGCGAGGAGCGTGACTGCGCCGCCGCCCCACAGGGCCACATCAAACAGGCCAGAGCCGCTGCTCAGCAGGCCAGTGGTGACCCGGATGAGCAACACCCCGGCCAGAACGCAGGCCGTAACGTAGACAGTCCGGCGTCGCCAGGCCTCCCCCAGCCCCAACGCGAAAAAGACCCCCAGCGGGGCGATGGCCGGGAACAGGTAGCGACCCTGGTGCTGCAACAGGGTCACGTTATAGCCCAGGTAGAGGGCCAGGGCGAAGGAGACCACCAGGGCCAGCAGGGCCAGGGAGGCGCGCGTGGCCCCTGGCTCCGGCGGGGTCTGCGGTCCCGACGTGGCTATGACTTGAGCAGAGTTCGCAGACCATCTTCGAGTGATAAAGGATGCCAGACCCACGCCGGCCAGCAGGCTCAGGGCCAACAGGAACAGGTAGACACGCGTATCCAGCACCAGGCCCATCCATCCAAACTGACCCCAGAAGCTGCGAAACGACGTGACCAGGAAATCGCGGGCGAGCTGCGCCCAGCCATACTGCGCCACGAAACTGGCCGTGGTGAGTTGACCGACCACGACGGCATCGTGGCGCCCCTTGCCGATGAGGTCTGTGGGGCCGTAGATCAGGGCGTTGCGGGCGAACCAGGGCGCGGCGATGAGGGCTGCCAGGAGCAGAGTCGCACCAGCGACAACGAGCGCCGACCGCAGATCGCGTGCTCCTTGCTCTGGCGGGGTCTGCCCCTGCGCCGGCGGGGTCTGCGACCCTGCCATCCGCAGTGATTGAGAGCGGGCCAGCGGTCGCCGGCCGCCCTTGAGCAAGCGGACCAGTTCCACGATCGGCACCAGGATCACGGCCTGATAAATGCTCACTTTGGTGAGGAGCGCCAGGCCCAGGAGCAGGCCGGTAAACAACACGTAGCGCCGGGGCGCGACACGCTCTTGCAGGCGCAGGATCAACAGCCCCAACAGGCCGGTGAACACCAATTCGGCCAGCGTATCGTTGTTGATGGCGGCGGTCATGGCCGTGTGCATGGGCAAGAATGCTACGAACGCCGCCGCGCCCAGGGCGATTTTCCCCCGCGAGGGGAGGGCCAGGCACGCCACGACATACGTTGCCGGGAGCAGGAACGCGCCCCACAGCACTGAGAACAGCCGCAAGGCCAACACCTGAGCATCCAGAGCCAGACCGGTCGTGGCCCAGTAGATCGGCACGGCCAGCACGTAGTACAGGGGTGGTTGGTAGCCTTCGTAGCGGAGGCCGTCAATGGGCATGTCGGCCGGGAAACCGGCATCTTTGAGGCGTTGCAGGTAGGCCGCGTCGTAGTCGCCCATCTGGAGGACCGGCAGGCCGCGCCCTTCGGCCAGGTGACGGATGTAGTTGTAATGCGCCGGCTCGTCCGGGTTCTGCCAGCGTGGTGTGCCGACGGCGTAGCCGGTGGCTAAAATCACATAGACGATCACGAGGAGGGCCAACACCACCCGCGCGCGCATCGTAGCTCTCAGCTTACAGGTCCCGGCCCATCATCAACGGGGCGTCCGATCGGCAGGGTGAAGCTGAAGGTGCTCCCTTCACCATACGTGCTGGTGATGTCTAACCGACCGCCGTGGGCCTCGACGATCTGTTTGGCCAGGGCCACCCCCAGGCCGGTGCCCATCGTCTCGTCCGAGGCGCCGCGCACCCGAAAGAACTTTTCCCCGATGCGGGCCAGGTCTTGGGGCCGGATGCCCACGCCGGTATCCCGCACGGCCACCTCCAGCCAGCCATCCTGCACCTGGGCGGAGATGAACACCTGTCCACCTTCCCGGTTGTACTTGATGGCGTTGCTGACCAGGTTGAGCAGGACCTGCTTGAGCCGGTTGTTGTCTGCCTGGATGACGGGAATGCCTGGGGGCAGGTCCGTCTCGATAGCGAGGCCACGCTGGTGCGCCAGGGGCTGCATCACCGCAATGACTTGCTCCACGATGTCATAGACGTTGGTGGCCCCTTTGACCAGCCCGGCCCGACCGCTTTCCATGCGCACCAGGTCCAGAAAATTGTTCACCAGGTTGCCCATGCGCCGGGCCTCGTCGTAGATGATCTGGATGAAATCACGCCACATCTCTTCATCTACCGGTTCCTCCAGCAACATCTGGCTGTAGCCGGCGATGGCCGTTAGCGGCGTGCGCAACTCGTGGGCGATGTCAGAGAGATAGTCTCGTTGCTCAAAGAGACGGGCATTCTCGATGGCGACGGCGGCCTGGCTGGCCAGGATAGAGAGGGCCTTGATATCACCCTCAGTAAAAGGGAGGGGGCCGCGTTTGTTCAGCACTTCCACGGCTCCAATGACTTTGCCGCGCAGCGTGAGCGGCACGGCCAGGATGGACCGGGTGACGAAATGAGTCTGCGCATCGGTCGAGGGGTCCCAGCGGGGGTCCTGCTGGACATCGGCGATGACCAGGGGGCGTCCCTCTCGCACCACCGTGCCCCCGATGCTATCCAGCGGCACCCGGATCCGCGCCACCTCCGCGCTTTTGGTGCCGGTTGCCGCCTCAAAGTACAACTCGCCAGTCTGTTGATCTAACAGCAGGATGGAGCTGGCCTCCGTGTCAGTGATCTCGGTGGCCACCTGCATCAGGTTCTCCAGCACGCGCTTCAGATGCAGGGTGGAGTTAATGACCTGACCGCCCTCGATGAGCCGGTTGAGCACACGCACATCTTGTTCCAGGCTCCGGACCCGGCTCTCCAGGGCGGCGATCCGGTCTTCCCAATCCCCTTTGACTTCCATGATCTGCCCCCCAGTGATGGATTCAGACCGTATTATACTATGCGACCGGGCCACATGCAACCGACCAGGATTGACATCCGCGCGTAAATTAAACGCACGAGGGCACCGCCCTCCCTCGCCCCGCTTCGCGTCCCTGCGGGGAGGGGAAAGACTGCCTCATCGGGGGTTTTTGCGGCGGCTTCGCCGCCGCAAAAACCCCAGAAAGGCTTCCTCTCCCTTTGTGCCCTCCCTGACAGGAGTTATGCCCGGATGTCAGACCAGGAGCGGTGTCACATCGTTGACAGGAGCGCGATGTACGGGGTATAATGGTTGCGTTGGAGTGGTTACTGGATCGTACCTGCGGGGCGAATCTGGGCCCTGGACGTGTGGAGGGGGCATGACCGTCAGCATCGTTCGAGCCACGCTGGATAATGCTCCCGCTCAGGTGGCTGAAGCCCTGGACCTCATCGGCTACCGGCCCCGGCGGGAGGCCATTTTCATCAAGCCCAATGTACCGGATATCGGCCCGGCGGATCGGGGGCTATATACCGATCCCCGGGTAGTGGAAGGGCTGCTACAATACCTGGCCGGTCGGCCGGTAGTCATCGGCGAAAGCAGCATCGTGGGGCGGGATACGATGACTGCCCTGGAACGAGCCGGCTATGGCGACCTGGCCCGGCGCTACGGGGTCGAGCTGGTGGACCTCAAGACCGTCGAACGTGAGGCGGTGGAATGGGAGTTCGGCACGCTCCAACTCCCCACGCTCCTGCGCACCCACGAGTACATTAACGTCGCCAAGATGAAGACCCATATCCAGGCCGGGGTCACGCTGGGCCTGAAGAACCAGAAGGGCCTGCTGCGCGACGCCGACAAACGCCGCTTTCACCGGGACGGCCTGAGCGCCCATATTCGCGCCCTGGGGCAGGTGGTCCGGCCGGCCCTGACGGTGATTGACGGCATCGTGGCCCTGGAGGGGAACGGCCCCTGGCAATGGGGGCAGCGCAAGGAGGTGGGGCTGCTCGTGGCCGGTGATGATGTGGTGGAGGTAGACAACGTCTGCCGGCGGGTGATGGGCTTTGGGCCAGCGCACGCGCCGCATATCCCGCCCCTGGATGACCAGGCGATCCGCGTGGTTGGGCTGACCGTGGAGGAGGCCAGCACGCCCTTTGCTTATGACTGGCCCGGCTATTATGTCTATCGCAATGTCTACGAGTACCTGAGCGATTCGTGTAGCGGGTGCAACCAGTCGCTATACCTGGCCACCAAACTGATCAAAAGATCGCGTTGGCGTCAGCTCAAGTTCCTGTATCGGGGCGTGCTGCGGCGCCTGGATGTGCTGGCCGGTCATCTGGATGATCTGGAGGGCCTGCCACCCGATCACCCGGCCCGGCCTGGGCGGGGCAGTAAAGTGGTCTGCGTGGGCGACTGCGCCCGGGTCTACGCAGAGCGTCATGGGCTGATGGTGGTGCGGGGGTGTCCCCCCTCGCCGGAGGAGATCGTGGCGGCGCTGTAATTGGGATTCGCCATCTCTTGCAGGATCGCGCGCACTCGCTGACGTACCAGCTCCGCCGGCCATACGGCCAGGGCGCGCAGCGTGGGGACCTGGCGTTCCAACATCTGCACTACCTGATGGCCCAGATAGTAGCCGGTCTGGCTGTGCCCGGCGATGGCGAACCACGAGCCGAAAAAGTCGCGCACGTCCGCGCCGGCATCTACCCGGCGCAGGTATTCCCCGGCCAGCCAGCTCTCGTGGGTGCGGCACCAGGCCAGCCACTCGCCGGCCTGGTCTTCCAGGTGTTGCGTATCCTGACCCCGGATCACCTGCTCAGCCCGGCTCGCCCACGCCTCGCTGTAGAGCCGGAACAACGGCTCAGCCTCGCTCTCCTCCAGCGTGCTGACCCCGGCCCGTTCCCGCCAGACCATATGGGCCAGGTGGCCCAACTCATGGGCGATGAGGCCCCGGATGTGGTCCTCGCTCTCCCAACCCAGGTTGGCGATGGCCTCCAGACCGAGCAGACAGGCCGGCAACCCCTCGTACATGGTGGCCCAGCCAGCCCCACACTCTAACCCCACATAGACCACAAAGAGGAAGGTGAAATCAGCCCCCAGTCGCTCGCGGAAACACCAGGTCAGGTCACGGTGGCAACGCAGGATGGCCTGGTGCGCGGCGATCATGCGCGGGGTACGCGCAGCCAGGTGGGGGAAGACACGCTCTCGGGCCACGGCGCGCCAATCCACCCCGGCCGAGGCATAGTCAGCCACCTGTTTGGCGAACAGGGTCGGATACAGAGCCATGTAGTCTGTTGCCCAGGCATCGATCTGGGCCTCCAGTGGGGCATTCGCCACCCGCGCCCAGACCTGTTGCCAGGCCGGCCAGGTGTCCAATAAGTCAGGCGTCATGCCATGAGCCAATAGATAGAGGTATTTGTCAGGGTGGCCCGGCCTCGGGGGTTGAGCCGGGGGGTTTGCCCCGGATGCGCCGGATCGCCACCCAGGCCAGGTCTGCGATCCGACCCAGGTACGGAGCCCGGGTCTCGTCATAACATAGGGCTTCCAGGGCCGGCAAAGCCCGTTCATCGCCCAGAAGCCCCAGAGCTTCCACGGCCCAGCCGCGCACGCTGGGGTTCTCATCCTCCAGCACCTGGATGAGGGCAGGCACGGCCTCGGCACTACCCAACTTGCCCAGGATCGCCGCTGCCCGCCAGCGCACGCCGGGGTCCTCATCCCGCAGAGCCGTGATCATGGCCGCCACCACCGCTGGCCCCCCGATACTGGTCAAGGCATCTGCCGCCCGCCAGCGCACGTTGTGGTCCTGGTCTTTGAGCGCAGTGACGAGCACGGGCGTGGCCCGTTGGTCGCCGATCATGCCCAGGGCCTCAGCGGCCCGGCCGCGCACTCCCGGATCGCGCTCTGTTCTGATCAGGGTGATCAACGGTGATACGGCCAGCCGGTCGCCCAGACGCCCCAGGGCATAGGCGGCGTGCCAGCGAGTCCGGGCATCGCGGTCCTGCAACCGTTCGATCAGCGGGCGCACAGCGGCCCGGTCTCCCCGGACGCCCAGGACCCGGGCGGCATGGCTGCGCACGCGAGCATCCGCATCTTGCAACTGCTCCAGGAGGACAGACAGAGGGAGATCTGAATCCACCTCGGGACCAAAGGCTTCGCCCAGGGCATCCCATATCTCGGCACGATGAGACATACGGCCTTCCTGACAGGGTTGGTTCTCTCCTCCCCGACCGATGCAATTATACCACAGATGGGCCATTCATAAAAGGTTAGGTGGTTGACATCCGGGCGTAATTCATGAGGGTCCTGCCTCACTCCCCCCTTCACGTCCCTTCGGGGAGGGGAAAGAATACCTGGTAGGGGGGGTTGCGGCGGCTTCGCCGCCGCAACCCCCAGAAAGGCTTTCTCTTGTCCCCTCCCTGACAGAAGTTATGCATGGATGTCAGTAGGTGGGGGAGCGTTACCCATTGGGGGCATGGGCGAAAAGCCCGCCGAGACCCACTGGAGTTGAGCCTTCAGGGGCACGAACCGGCTAAAGCCTCGACTCCAGAGCCGTACTGTCCCCAGCGTGAGCAGCCCTTGATTTTATGGGGCAGGTGGACTATAATGCCCCTGGCCCGGCGGCTCCTGGTACACTGGAGTGGGGGAAGCGCGATGACGCCCGTAGTCCCCGTGTCTGGGGTCCGAGAAGCCAGAGCCAGGCCCTGATCATCACTTTAGGAGGCGATACCCATGACCCCCACCAGGAAAAAACGAACCGGGGACCAGGCGCATCTACGAGTCATCGCCGGTGCTCAACCCGATCACCAGATCGCTGAAGCCCTGGACCGGCTGATAAACGAGAGGAATTTGAGTTGGGAGGAGGCCGAAAAACACCTCGACACGTTGCGTCGGCACCTCAAACGGGCCTTGCCGCAAGTGGCCCAGGTTCTGCGGGGAGACGACTTCCGCCGGGTCGAAGGCGCCATCTATGTGCTTAGTAACCTGAACGAGCCGGAAGTGAATGACTGGCTGGTATCTATGGTAAATGACCAGTCCCTGTCCGATGATGTGCGCCTGTCCATCATGGGCCTGCTATATCAACGCGGCCTCGCCGTGGATGAAGAGGCCTTCTTTCTCAGCCTGCGCGACGCACCGGGCGCCATCCAACGGCTTAATGAACGCATGTTGGCTAGCCTGAGCACCAACCTGCTGGCGCGTCAGGCAAGCGTGGAAAAAGCACAGAGCCAAGACCTGAACCAGTTCGCTGCCTGGCTAGAGTTTATTACCGCCTATGAGGACCAGCGAGTCTTGTATATCCTCCTGCCGCTATTGTACCTGCCAGACGAGCAATATGTGCTGCGGGTCATTCATACGCTGGACCGGTTGTGCTACCCGGCGGCCATTGCCGACTTGACCGAGCTGGCTGAAAGGCATCCCTCGCGGCGCGTGCGCCAGGCCGCACGGGCGACCCTGGGTCGGCTTACCATGCGTGGTAGCGTGCGGCCGGTTGAACAGACCCTGCCGCCGGCCCCCCTGCCCCCCCTGGAACAGGCCTACCTCACCACTCTGGACGGTAACGGCGGTCAGATCATTGGCGTGATCCGCCGCCAGCCAAACGACCTGCTCATGGTATCAAACACCGTCATCAACGATCAGGAGGGCGTGATCGCTTTCTTCGCCAGCTCCAATGTGCCGCCCAACGAGTGGCAAGATCTACAAGAAGAACTGCTGGAGGCCGGCATGTTGCCGGTGGACGTGCCGCTATCCGTCTGTCGGCGCACCTATGAGGAGGCGCGCCGCCTGAACTGGCAGGCCGGTCACCCTCTCCCCCTGGGCGCCGAAGCCTGGCGCGATATGTTGGCCGGGGATGATAAGCCGGGCATCGCGGTCCCGCTGGCCCCGACTCTGGCCCCAACGGAGGCCGCCGCCTTGTTACCCTATACGGACGACCTGTTGGACACTGACTATTTCGGCTCGTGGTTCTTCGACTTTGAACTGCTTGAGCCGTTCCTGGACAAAGCCGAGGGCCTGCTGGAGAACCGGGGGGATGAACGGTGGGACCGCTTCGTGGGCCAGGTAGCTCGCCGCCTGCTTACCAATCCCCTGCGCGAGCAGTTGTGCTCCCGCCTGGAACGTCAGGCCGCCTTGCTGGCCGGCCTGGGTGAAGACGAGCTGGCCCGCCTGACCATAGCCGCAGCCTGGGGGCTGCAACCTAAATCCCCCGTCAAACCCCAGGACCATCCCTTCCTGCTGGAAATGATAGAGGCCAGCTTTGATAGCGCCTTGGAGGGTGAGACAGAAGAATGGACTGAGGAGGATGAAAACCCCTACCCCCATTGGTTGGGCCCTCTGCCCCGTACCGAGGCGGAATGGCGGGCCTTTATCGCCGGGGCCGAATCACCCACCCAGGTCATGAGTGCCTGGTTCGATCAATACCAGCCGACCAGTATCCAGGAGGTCAACGAGGTGGCCCAATACATCCAGGCCCTGTGGAACACCACCCCTCGCCCGGAATTGGGTGGCCGGACGCCCTGCCAGGCTGCCGGGGTCCCCGCCCCGGCCGTGCCGCCGATGCCCCAGCTCAGCCCGGCGGCGGAATCTCAACCACCACCCGGGCCCCTGACGATGGAAGACGTTCTACAGGCTGTGGACCAATACTATCACGAGACCATTGATTGGGAACCAACGCTGAAGCAAAGCCAGGTGGAGGGGTATCTGCAAGATCAGCAACGCCGGGGCGCGTCCCCAGACGATCTGATGACCCGTTGGGATGACCTGGGACTGTTCCATTTCTTCCTGGATCATTACGGTGAGGAAGTCCAGACCCTGGATGACTTGCAGCCCTATCATCTCAGCGAGTGGATGACCGACTTTGTGCGGCGGAAGGTGATGGGGGCGCTGTCTCTGGCCCAAAAAAAGCACGCCCTGGAGACCATCCAGTCACTCTATGCTTATCTGGCCCAGACGGGGGAGGTACAGCCGCGAACGGCCCAGGCGGTGACCGAGGCCGTAGCTACCATCACCGCGTCCCCGCGGGGCCTGAAACGTATCGCCCGCCCTTTATAACCGCCTACCCTCCCGCAGGTTCAGGTTTCTAACCTGCGGGAGGGCACAAGAGTGGCCGATGGAGTCGCCCCGGATGCATATCAACCCCCTTCACTCCTGGGCTGTCTCCCCGGACGAGGCCATCCGCATCCAGAATCGGTTGCGGAAATTGGTGCGCCCGGAAAACGATCCCACCCTGGATCGCGTCAGCACGGTGGCCGGGGTAGATGTGAGCTTCCATCAGGATCAGTGCCAGGCGGCCGTAGTAGTGCTGAGCTATCCTCACCTGGAGCCGGTGGATCGCTGCGTGGTGTGCCGGCCGGTGACGTTCCCCTATATCCCGGGCCTCCTGGCCTTCCGGGAAGGGCCGGCTGTGCTGGACGCTTTTGCCGCTCTGAAGATACCACCGGACCTGATCATCTTTGACGGCCAGGGCCTGGCTCATCCCAGACGGCTGGGCATCGCTTCCCACATCGGGGTGCTCCTGGACCGGCCCAGTATAGGCTGTGCCAAGAGCCGCCTGTGCGGCCAGCACCAGGAGCCTGGCCCGGCGGCCGGCTCTACCGCTCCCCTATGGGACAACGGCGAACTCATTGGCCGGGTAGTGCGAACGCGAGACGGGACAGCTCCTGTTTACGTCTCCGTGGGGCACCGCGTGGACCTGGATACAGCCGTGCAGTGGGTCTTGGCCTGTTGCCGGGGCCACCGGCTGCCCGAGACCACTCGCTGGGCGCACCGGGTCGCCGGCGAATGGGCACCCCCCTCAGAGACCCTTCCCCAACAACTATCGCTGTTCTGAAATAAGGGTTCCGGGCCTGGCCGGCACCTCGCCCCTCGTGCCCATGCTCCGCGTGGGCACGAGGGGGAAACTTGCTCTGCGTGGGGACGAGCAACAGCAAGGCGGGCACCTTAAGGCCCGCCTTCTCTTTCTCACGCTGCTGCCCCTGCCTGGCCTGGGCAGCCCGATGTACGTTAGTTACCCCTTGATCACCCCCACCGAGCGCAAGCGGGCCACCTTGCGCGCGATCCCGGCCCGGTGCACCACGTTCACCACCCGGTCCACATCCTTATAGGCCCCCGGCGCTTCCTCGGCGATGCCCTTCATGGTGGCCCCCCGCACTACGATGCCTTTTTGCTGCAATTCGGCCACCACCTCCTCGCCCCGGACATCGCGCTTGGCCGCCGCCCGCGAGAGCAACCGCCCGGCCCCGTGACACGTGGACCCAAAGGTGGTCTCCATGGCCCGCTGGGTGCCCACCAGCACCCAGGAGCCGGTCCCCATGTCGCCGGGGATAAGCACCGGCTGGCCCACGGCCCGGAACTCGCGGGGCAACTCCCGCCGGCCCGGCCCAAAGGCCCGCGTGGCTCCCTTGCGATGCACGCACACCTCCACTTCGCGCCCCTCCACCACGTGGGTCTCGATCTTGCCGATGTTGTGCGCCACGTCGTACAGGAGCGTGAGCCGGGTGTCCTTGACCAGCCCCTTCAGGGCTTTCTCAAAAGCCTGGCGGGTGAGGTGCAGCAGACACTGGCGGTTGGCCCAGGCGTAGTTGGCCGCCGCCGCCATGGCCCCAAAGTAGGCCCGGCCCTCCGGCGAATCCAGCGGCGCGCAGACCAGCTCCCGATCCGGGATGTGGATCTTGTACTTCTGGACGGCGGCCTGGAGTTCTTTCACATAGTCCGTGCAGACCTGATGCCCCAGGCCCCGGGACCCGGAGTGGATGAGCAACGCGATCTGCCCCTCCCACAGGCCAAAGGCTTTGGCGACCTCGGCATCGAACACCTGCTCCACCACCTCCACCTCGATAAAGTGGTTGCCGCTGCCCAGGGTGCCCAACTGCTCCTGACCGCGCTTCCTGGCTCGTTGGGAGACGGCCCCGGCGTCGGCAGCGGCCATGGCCCCGCCTTCCTCCGTGTGCTCCAGATCGGCCTTGTAGCCGTAGCCCTTTTGCACGGCCCACTCGGCCCCGCGCTCCAATACCGCCTCCATGTCCCGGTCCGTCAGGTGCACCTCGCCGCCCTTGCCCACGCCGGTGGGCACGGTGTTGAAAAGCGTATCCACCAGCCGCTTCAGGTGGGGCATAACCTCATCAATTTTTGTGTTTGATATAGCCAAACGCACGCCACAATTTATGTCGTACCCTATGCCTCCGGGTGAAACAATACCGGAAGGTAGCTCCGTGGCCGCCACCCCGCCGATGGGGAAGCCGTAGCCCTGGTGGATGTCCGGCATGGCCAGGGTGTAACGCACCACGCCGGGCAGGCTGGCCGTGTTCGCCAGTTGAACCACGGACTGGTCACCCAGGGCATCTTCCAGGATCTCGTCATCGGCATAGACCCGGGCCGGCACCCGCATATGGGGCCGGGTCCCGGCCGGCAGCTCGTACACATAGTCTGCCACGCGACGAAAATCTTGTTTGGTGAACTGGTCTGCCATCACACACCTCCTGGTCAGGTGCCCATCACAGGTGACGGGCACCTCAGGTTTATGGATAGATGCGATACAACATCCGGGGGAAGGGGATCACCTCGCGCAGGTGCGGCAACCCGCAGATCCAGGCCGTCACCCGCTCGATGCCCATGCCGAATCCGCTGTGCGGCACCGTGCCGTAGCGGCGCAGGTCCAGGTACCATTGATAGTCGTCCGGGTTCAATCCCCACTCCGCCAATCGCTCTTCCAGTAGCTTCAGGTCGCTGATGCGCTCGCTCCCGCCGATGATCTCACCGTAGCCCTCCGGGGCCAGCAGGTCCGCGCAGCGGGCCACCTCCGGCCGACACGGCTCCGGCTCCATATAGAACGCCTTCGCCTTCGTCGGATAGTGCGTCACGAACACCGGCCTATCAAACTGATCGGCCAGCAGGGTCTCGTGGGGTGCGCCCAGGTCCTCGCCCCAGGGCAGCGGCGGGCAGTCGTATTCCGCCCCCTTTTCCTCGATGAGCGCCAGGGCCTGGTCGTAGGTGATGCGGGGGAACGGCGGGACCACCTGCTCCAGTCTGGAAGTGTCCCGTTCTAGAGTCTCTAACTCGGCCGCCCGGCGTTCCAGCACCCGTTGCACGATGTAGCTGACCAGGTTCTCCTGTAGCTCCAGATTGCCCTCGTGGGTCAGGTAGGCCACCTCCGGCTCCACCATCCAGAACTCGGTGAGGTGGCGGCGGGTCTTGCTCTTTTCGGCCCGGAAGGTGGGGCCAAAGCAGTAGACCTTGCCGAAGGCCATGGCCCCGGCCTCGGCGTAGAGCTGGCCGGTCTGGGCCAGATACGCCTTGCCCAGGTCAAAATACTCGGTGGCAAAGAGGTTGGTGGTCCCCTCGGCGGCGCAGGGGGTGAGGATAGGCGTGTCGAACCGGATGAAGCCCTGGTTGTCCAGGTACTCCTGGCAGGCCCGGATCACCTCGGCCCGGATGCGCAGGGCCGCGTGGGGCTTGCGCGAGCGCAGCCACAGGTGCCGGTGCTCCATCAGGAACCCCACGCCATGCTCTTTTTTGGCGATGGGATAGTCCTGGGCCAGTTGGACGATCGCCAGGTCGCGGATGGATAGTTCATACCCGCCCGGCGCGCGCGGGTCCTCCCGCACGACGCCGGTGACGATGAGGCTACTCTCCTGCGTGACCTCGTCGCACCGCTGAAAGACCTCTGGCGACACGTCATTGATAAAGGCCACCGCCTGGATGATCCCGGTGCCATCGCGGACCAGCAAGAAGTGGATCTTGCCACTGGAGCGTTTGTTGTAGAGCCAGCCCTTGAGCGTGACCTCCGTGCCAACATGCTCGGCGATGTCTTCGATGTAGATGTGGGGGGGCATAGGGTTCTCCTTACAAGCTTACAGAATGGCCGAATAGCACAGAGCATCTTTCGACAACCGCTGTGAAAACGTAATTGCTCAGCCTACCCTCCCGCAGGTTGCTGGGAATCGAGTTTCCTGTCTGCGCGCCGTCCACGGGCGTGTTGGGCCGCCGCGAAAACGCACGAACCTGCGGGAGGGTGAGCAGTTACCCCTCCGTGTTGTTGCAGAATCCCACCCATCGCTGACCGCGAGGGACGCCTGCTGGGCCGGGATGTATAACAAGCCCTCGGCCGGGTCGCCCAGGGGCACGGTCTGGCCCCGGCCGCACAGCCAGCCGGTATACGCCGCCAGTACCGCATCCAGGGTATCGTGGTCGAGCAACATCTCGTCTGGCGAGGGCAATCCTGCCACCAGGGGCTGCAATCCTCGTTGGGTGGCCCGGCGGCCGGCCAGCGTGGTCTTTTTGGGCAGCCGACCCAAGAGCCGCACCCGGCTGGCGTGGGGGTAGACCTCGATGACCGTATGACCGGCGGCCTCCAGGGCGGCCTTCAGGGCGATGGCCCGGTAAACCAGCGCCTTGATGATGCTGCGTTTGGTGGTGTAGTAGCAGCCCAGCCCCAGGCGCGACAAGGCCCGCTCGCACGAGCGGCCGGCACCGGGTCCGCCCGGCCGACATCGGCAAGACGGCTCCAGGCAACATAAACCCAACGGCAGACTCAATGGCGCATCCACAGCGATCAACGCGGCCGGATAGCCGGCAATCCAGGCCAGGAGGTCTGTATCGGTCAGACCCTGGCCCCAGGCCAGTAAATGCGCTGTATCGTCCAACGCAGCCAGACTGCTGGGTCGGGAACCGGCGGTCAGGTCCAGGCCAATGTGGACGGTCATATCATAATGCTGACATCTGGGCATAACTTTTGTCCGGGAAGGAACAAGGGGAGAGGAGACCCCCCCTCCCCGCACCGCGTAGCGATGCCCTCGTGCGTTAATTACGCACGATGTCAACCTGCGGCTTTCTCAAAGTCGTTGGAACCAGGCCAGGTGCGTTAATGGGCTGTCACCCTGAGCGTAGCGAAGGGTCTCGTTCACGGCAAACGAGATGCTTCGGGCCAAAACGCGGCCCTCAGCATGACAGGTCTGGACTTTGAGAAAGCCCTAATATCAACCCAGGGCTGAGTCAAAGTGAAGACTGATGTAGTACAATCACTTCGCATTGCAAGCGTTCGCGGGACATCGCTGCCGGGGGACACAACAGCGAATTGGGAAATCAACAAATGGGCCGCCTGAGGCAGCAATTCGTTTCTTTCCCCATTCGTTGTTGTGTTTGGGGCGACGGTGGGAATATATCACCGCCGCATTTCGCCATCACGGGGCCTCTGTGCACAAAGCGTTGACCATCATCGGGGCAATCGCAAAATGGCACAGCCCCAGATGTCAGGTGATACCGTTGACAGAACCAAATCAAATCTTGTATAATACGATGGACTCAGGCGGGGAGTTGGTATCGGATGCTTCACCACGGTGTCTCTCAGAGACAAGAGGCCGGCACGCGCTGGAATGGCTGGCTGTTGGCCTCTGTGATCTACGGCCTCTTTATCCTGGACCGGGCCCTCCCGACCCTGCCCCTGTTCTGTCGCGATGGGATTTTCCTGCTGATCACCGCCCTGATCTTGATCTCCGTCAGGCGCTTAGACCAGGAGATCATCGCCTTGCAATGGCCACGTCCCCGCTGGTTTCTACTCGTGGGTTCAGGTCTCGGCCTGGGAGTTGCGCTGTTCTGGATCCAGAGCTACCAGGTTGTTGCCCATAATCCCTCCGCCTGGCTGTCCATACAGGCTGAAGGAGTGCGGTTGATCGTGGCGGATCGCCAGGCATTTTATCCGATCCCCGTCTATCTGGCCGTCACCGTGCTCGCGGCGGCCAACGAAGAACTGCTGTTTCGGGGTTTGCTCCAGGGGTTATTCCAGAAGCGATGGGGACCTATGGTAGCCTTTATCGGTCAGGGCACTCTCTTTGTCCTGGCCCATCTGGTGGCTAAAGATGGTCTACCCTCCCTGGCCATCACGACAGGCCCACTGGCTTATTGGAGCAACCTGCTGACCACGAGTTGCGCACTGTTTGCCGGGGCCTTGATGATGGGCTGGCTGCGAGTGCGCAGTCAATCATGGCTCCCCTCCTTCCTGTTCCACAGCGTCCATAACCTGGTGGTCATCTGCTATGGGCTGTGGTTTTTGCCCCCCGCCTGACGTGCTACCGAAGTAACAGCTCACCCTCCCGCCGGTTCGTGCGTTTTCGCGGACACGCCCATGGGCAGCACGCAGACAGGAAACACGGTTCCCCGCAACCTGCGGGAGGGTAGGTTGAGCAATTACCTACCGAATATCGGTCAAGTCGCTGCCGGTTCCCCGCTCCAGGATGGCGATGAACAGGTAATCGCGAAAGCCTTGTTTCAGGTTCGCCCAGGTTCCGGCGGCCACGCGCCGGGGTGAGGTGTGCACGACCAGGCGAGGTTCCCAGGCGATGCGCCCTCGATGTCGCAAGCGCAGCGAGAGGTCCATGTCTTCCCCGGTGCGCATCCGGGTGTCATAGCCGCCGATGGCCTGGAAATCGGCGCGGCGCACGGCAAAGTTCTGACCCGGAAAGCAGGGCCGACCCAGGGCGTGGAATAACTGGAACCAGGTGTTCATGATCACCGCCTGGTAGGCCCGGGCGTAAGCTGGCCCTCCGCGCAGATAGACCGGCCCCATCAACCCCACCAGCCTGTCGTCGGCCTGGAAGCGTGCCGCGATGACGGCCAGCCAGTCCGGGTTGACGATGGTATCCGCGTCCGTGCTGGCCAGCACAAGGTCGGGCTTTGTGGCGTCGCCGGTTGCCGCCCACGCCCCACCCTGGCGAGCGCGGGCCACTCCCTTCTCCAATATCGTCACCACCCGCGCTCCGCAGGCCCTCGCGATCTCGGCTGTGCGGTCGGTGCTATTGTTATCGGCGACGATGACCTCGTAGCCGGCGGCCGGGTAGCGTTGGGGGCCACCATGTTCGTTGGACACCAGGGCCGCCAGACACTCGCCCAGATAGGCTTCCTCGTTGTAAGCCGGGATCACCACGGAGATGAACATCGCTCAGCGGTTCCATTTGCTTCGCAACGCTGCCCAGGCCAGGCGCGCCTCGTCCACGCGCAAGAGTACGATGCCCACCCCGTAGACCAACGCCCCAAGAGCTGTGAGCGTGCCCACCTGGGCCACCTGGCCGATCAGCCCACCGGGGCCGGGCAGGACACCGGCCAATACCATCTGCCCGGCCCAAACGACCAACCCCATTGCCCCGGCGGCCAACAGGGCCTTTATCGTCGTGCTCACCAGGCCCCGGCCGCCCAATCCTCCGACGATCCAGACAAAGAACAGGAACATGATCACGCCATGGGCCGAGTTCTGCACCGCATTCGCCAGGGCCAACCAGGCCATCTCGTGCCCCAAGGCGTTGGTCAACCCCAACGCCACCACCAGATAGATCTCCACCGTCAAGACCCCCACCAGAGCCGGCAGCAAAGTGTTCTTGCGGGCATAGAACGCAAAGATCAACAGCCCGTCCAGGGCGGCAAAGGGCAATTGCGGCGCATAACACAAGAAAGCCAGGGCTGTGCGCTCCGTTGCCGTGGTGTCAAAGACGCCATATTCGAACAACAGGCGCACGACAGGCTCGCGCAAGGCCACCAGTCCTACCGTAGCCGGCAGGATCAGCAAGACAATGAGTTTGATCCCCACCGCCAGGGTATCTTTGAATCGCGCCACCCCATCCGGTTGGGTGGCATAGCGCGAGAGCGCAGGCAGTACAGCCAGACTGACCGCTGCGCCCACCAGGCCCAGGGGCAATTGGATGAGCGTGGTTCCGAAACGCATGGCGGCCATGCCCCCGGCCCCAGTCTGCGAGGCCAGGTTCCGGTCAATGATCACCCCCATCTGACTGACTATCAGGCCGGCGGCGATGGGCGCGTAGAGCTGCAAGATGCGCCGCACGGCCGGGTGGTGCAAGTCCAACGCTGGTCGCAGCGGTATACGTTGCGCCCGCAGCCCGGGTATCTGGAGCAAGGTCTGGCCGCCGGCCCCGACTACCACCCCCACGGCCAGGCTGGTCACTCCCAACCAGGGGGTGAGGAGCAGGGCACAGACGATGATCCCCCCGTTGAAGGCCGCCGCCGCGAAGGCCGGATAGGTAAAGACCTCGCGGGCATAGAGCGCGGACATGGCGACAGCGCTCAGCCCCAGAAATACCACGGCCGGGAGTACTAGCCGCACCAGAACTACCGCCAGCGTCTGGGTCGGCGCATCAAAGCCCGGGGCCATCAGCCAGACCAGCGGTGACGCGCCGGCCATGAGTACAGCCACTGTCACGGCCATGACCAGGCCGATGAGGGTGGTCAGCACGCTGGTTACCCGCCCCAGTTCCAGCGGGTCATCCGCATAGTCGCTGAGGACCGGCACGAGTGCCGCCGAGAGCATCCCCCCCACCAGCAGATCATAGACCAGCGTGTGGACGTTATTGGCGACGGTAAAGGCGTCCGTCACAGCCGTGGTCCCAAACAGGGCGGCGATGACCTGTTCGCGCACCAGGCCCAGCAGGCGGCTCAGGACGTTGCCCAGGGCGATGATGGTGGCAGCTTTAGCGATGCGGGCTTTCATAGATGGAAGGGGTCAGTTATCCGCTGGGAGCAGACGCGTTCACGACCTGGGCACAGGGATCATATACCGTGCCAGGATCGTGTCAATCAGGATGGAGGTGGAATAGCCCGGCAGATAGGGTATGAACACTATTTCTCCCCCGTAGGCCCGCACGACGGCCGCCTCTGGTAGGGGTTTGTTTGTTGACGGGTCATAGTCGCCGCCCTTGACATACACATCCGGGCGCAGGCAGGCCACCAGGGCTTCAGCCGTCGGCTCATCAAAGATAACCACATAATCCACAGCAGCCAGGGCAGCCAGGACGGTCGCGCGGTCGTCCTGGTGAACCAGGGGACGGTTCGGCCCCTTAAAAGTCCGCACTGAGGCATCACTGTTCAGGGCCACCACCAGCACATCACCATAGGCCCGGGCCTTTTGCAGATAGACCACGTGCCCCCGGTGCAAGAGATCAAAACAGCCGTTGGTGAGCACAACCCGTTGCCCCCCCGCCTGCAACGCCGCGCGGATACGCTGCATTTCGTCCAGCGATACGATCAGACCCATAAGTGACACTCCAGTGGTCCGGCCTGCTTCTATGGCCTGCTGGTAACTGCCTGTCCTCCCGCAGGTTGGGCCGCTAAACTGTGGGAGGTTTCAGGGTCTCTTTGGTCCCGTCAGACGCCGGTTTCTTTAGCTCTTCCTCGAGAGTGGCCTGGATGCTACGGCGCAATTCCTCAGCCGCCTCGATAGCTAACAGTAGTTCCAGATCCGTCTCCGGATCATCGGTCGGGCGGAACCGCCAGGCTTCTTTGAGGGCATCTACCAGCCGTTGCGTGCTCCGGTCTAACATCCGGGCGATATGCTCGGCGGTGAGTTCGCGTGTCGCCAGCTTGATCCGTGGCCCGCTGAAAAAGCCCAACGACTCCATTATCTGGGCCGTCTCTGGATCGCCATCGCCAAAGTCTATTTCGTCCATGAACTCGATCCGGGGATCGGTCTCCAGCAAGCCGATAAAGTCTTCCAGAGACAGGGCCACGGTCAACCCCTCCACCTGCAAATCGCGCCAGATTTGTGCCACTGGCACGATGATGTCCGGGTGGTCGGCCAGGATCGCTATCACACGATCAGTAATGAGCATTTAGTTTCCTCCGGCTTGGTGATAAGTGCTACCACCCCATTGTACACCGCAATAGTCAGGTGGTCAAGGCCCTGCCGAACCCCCAGGCCAAGACTGCCTGCCCTCCCGCCGGTTAGGGCGCAATGGTCAGACCAGAAGCCGATGGGCGTGCCCTGATGACCGGCTGCCGCCACTTTCTAACCTGCGGGGTAACTACCTGGCAGGGAATCCTTGTAAAAACCACAAAGGACACGAAGGTTTCACCCTGAGGGCTTGGCCCGAAGGGATTATTTTGGAACTTGCCCTTGCCGGTCCTCTGTGTCCCGGTGGCAGGTAGCTATATCCCGGCGGTGATCGGCGACCCGGATGCGCAGGAGGCGGAAAAACAAGAACACGGCTCT
The DNA here is from genome assembly GCA_034435155.1 of Anaerolineae bacterium. Lineage (GTDB taxonomy): Bacteria > Chloroflexota > JAHJIN01 > JAHJIN01 > JAHJIN01 > DAOTYG01. Next base: position 25,785 of record DAOTYG010000206.1, read on the forward strand.
TTGGGAGCCGTGTCATCGGGCGCGACAAAGGGACGGGCACACCCCGTCCCCCATTCGTAGATTTAGGCCTGGCGCAACACTGCCACGACCTTGCCCTGAACCTCCACCTGTTGGGCGGGGACAAAGATGGGCTTGAGGGTTGGATTGGCCGGTTGCAGGCGGACCATGGGTCCTTCCCGGTAGAAGCGTTTGAGAGTGGTCTCCTGCCGTTCCTTGAGCCAGACGGCGGCCATCTCGCCGTTCTCTACCATTCGTTGCGGGCGCATGATAACAATATCGCCGTCTTTGACCAGGGCATCAATCATCGAATTACCCTGGACCCGCAGGGCATATAACTCGTCGCCGTAACCGAGCAAGATGTCCCGGGTCAATTCCAACACCTCATCAGCATAGGCCGTATTTTCGTCTGGGACAGGGATTGGCTCGCCAGCGGCGATGACGCCCAACACCGGGACCCGGACCAGGTTGCCCAGGGCCTGACGGATCGGGTCCACTAACAGATCGATCCCCCGCGAGACCTCGCGGTCACGGCGAATGAGGCCCAGACGTTCCAGAGCCTTGAGGTTATAATCAACGACGGAGGTGGAGCTGATGTTCGTGGCCTCGCCGATCTCGCGGACCGTGGGCGGATAGCCATAGTCGGCGATGAACTTTTGGATGAAATCCAGGATGCAGACCTGCCGGGCAGATAGTCTGGTCTTGTCCATATTCGTCCTCCCCGTAAAAGTAGATGGTTGCTCCGGCCTATATGAAACCAAAGATTTCAGGGTTTTGGCGATCGCACAAACCCCATTTCTCCCCGCGCAACGGGGGCGTTGGGGGGCCAATGGGGTTCCGAATACTCTGGCCGGCCAGAACATTTATTCTAATTGTATTATACATGAACAAACGTTCTATGTCAAGGGGGGTATCGCTTGAAAAGTTCGGTTGTGCTGGGCTTTGGGCTGTGCTATAATTGCCTGAGCCCAGGGATTTGGGCAGTGAAAGTACAGTTCAACCCGATTCGTGAAGACCTGGTAACTGCCTACCCTGAACCCTCCCGCAGGTTAGAAAGGGGCTGGCAAGCAGCCGATCATCTGGGCGCGTCTGCGGCGTCTGGCCTGGTCATTGCGCCCAAACCTGCGGGAGGGTAGGTAGTTACAAGACCTGATGATAATGCTGTGTCGCCCGGAGGTCACCATGTATCGCATCCGCATCGCGCTACTCCTGCTCGTGGTGCTGGGCATCCTGGCCGGCTGCGACGCGCTGCCCACACCTACACCATCACTCACCCACACCCCCGCCCTTCCGCCTCCGCC
>DAOTYG010000207.1:0-2604 GCA_034435155.1 Anaerolineae bacterium
AGACCCGCTACACCTGGGGGACGACGCCGACGACCTATCGCTACACCGGCCAGCGGCAGGAGGAGGGCCTGGGGCTGTACCACATGGGGGCGCGTTTCTACGACCCGGCGCTTTCCCGCTGGCTGAGCGCGGATACGGTGGTGCCGGAGGCGGGGAAGCCGCAAAGTTTGAACAGATACTCGTACGTTTACAATAATCCCCTCAAATACCGGGACCCGAGCGGACACATTGCCTGGCTCGTTATCGGAGCAATCGCCCTCAAAGCTCTAGACTACGGCTGGACGGCCTGGGATGGCTACCAATCCAGTCGTGTGTTGGCCGATCCTAATGCCAGTCGCGGCGACAAGCTCATGGCTGGACTGAACGTCGCCGTGTCTCTGGTGTTCGAAGCCATCGAGCCTGACGACCTGATTCCAGTGGGTCTTCCGGCGGATGACGTGGCTCGAAAAGCCCTCATGAAAGCGGCCCGAGAAGCCTACGAGGAGGGCGGGGAAGAAGCCCTGGAACGAGTTATCCGCGACCAATTGGGTGATCATGCGGACGAGGTGCTTAACAAGCTTGACGAAACGCTCTCTTCCTGTCCTGGATGTGGCCAACCCAATCCCCAGGTTTTGCGTAGCAGGGGGGCTATTGTAACTAAACAGCACATTGATCCTACCAATCTTGGAAAGGATGGCATATCTGCATGGTGTTCAAACTGTACTGCAGATAGTGGGAAGTTTTGGGGACGGTCGGCTGCTGAGATTCAAGAATTTGCTAGGCAAATTGGGCTGGATCCCAATAAAGCCCTGGTTTATACACCCCAATATGGGGGAACTGGACATTGGTCGTTGTTCCTTGATGCGATCGGTCCAGACGGTTATCTGCTCCCCCAGTATGCTGATCTAATAGACGAGTTCCTGAGGGCCGGGATTCCGGTGAAACGGTGATAAAACGATTTGGGCAGAGGGATATCTAAATGAGCGCTAGCCTGAAAGACATTGAGGAACAGTTGCAACGCGACCGAGGCAGTCCGGAGGCCGAATGGGATGTCATTAACACGCTACTGAAACAGTCCGAGTCTGAAGCAGATACTATACTGAAGTGGGTGTTTGCACAGTACAAGGGCTATACAGAGACGCGGGCGAGAGCCGGCTTTCAATTCCTGCAAAACAATCCAGCAGAAGGCTGGCATATTCTCGAACGTCTCGTGTCCAGCAGTGATCCCGATGACCGGGATACAGCATTGGCAGTTCTGGCAGCGTTACATGACATTAATGCGGCGCAACTGGCAAAGCCTTTGTTAAATGATCCAACCCCATATTTACAGCTAGATGCAGCAGAATTTCTTTGGGAGTTTTTTCCCTCTGAGGTTAACGCTTGCTTAGAAAAGCTGATTGAACACGAAGTAAGTTGGGTGAGTTGTGCTGCACGAGAACTGCTGCCCAAGCTCAAGAGGAAAGAAGATACCAATGCGGGCATAAAATGACGATACTTGTCGTTTCCCGCTGTATATGGATATCCTTTCTGGCTACCAAGCCTATTTTCCGCACTTTGAAAACTGGATAGAAGGGCTGAATGACTTCACGGCTGCTGGTCGAAGCCGTGCATAGAGCAAGTCTAGCTACCTTTTGGGCAAGGAGACAACCAACTACACCTACACGACGGGGATGGGAACCGGGTGAAGGCCACGGTCAACGGCACCACCACGGTCTACATTGGCAACTACTACGAGCAGACGGGGAGCACCATCCGCAAGTACTACTACGCGGGCGGCCAGCGGGTGGCGATGCGGGAGAACAGCACGGTCTACTACCTGCTCAGCGACCATCTGGGCAGCACGGCCATCACGGTGAGCAGCAGCGGGGTCAAGGTGGCGGAGCGGCGCTACAAAGCCTGGGGGGAGACCCGCTACACCTGGGGGACGACGCCGACGACCTATCGCTACACCGGCCAGCGGCAGGAGGAGAGCCTGGGTCTGTACCAGATGGGCGCGCGCTGGTACGACCCGGCGCTGGCCCGCTGGCTGAGCGCCGATACGCTGGTGCCGGAGGCGACAAAGCCACAGACGTATAATCTTTACAGTTATGTCTACAATAACCCACTCAAACTCGTAGACCCCACTGGACATCAAGGCACCCCTCCCCCCACCGATAATGGAAACGAAGATGAGGATGAGGAATTCGAGATGTTCTGGTTTTGGGAACTGGAGAAGATTGAAGCAGGTGGCCTCCGGGTCAACGGGAGTTTGAGTCCGTTTGGCCTCCTACTGGCTGTGAATGCGAGCATCGATGTGATTTACCACATCTCAGATGAGAAGCTCGATGTATTCGTAACCCCTGGAGGTGTAGGTGGGGCGTTTTTCGGTCCGGGTGATTTTAGCATGGGAGTCCTTGTAGTTTCAGATCTACCGTCCGTTGAAGAATATTCGGGGTGGACTGGTGGATTGGGTGCATGTACAGCAGTGGAAGAAGTTGGAGGTTTTATCGAATGGGGTATAGCCTTTGGTGAGAACTCGGAAGGGAAAAGCACCCAATCCTGGGCTGCCGGATGGTCAATGGGTGCCGAACTGGGGGGGTACGGTGGGGCAGGAAAAACGATGCGACTTGCCGAAGTGGACAAGAA
>DAOTYG010000208.1:0-7780 GCA_034435155.1 Anaerolineae bacterium
CCGTGATGTTGGGGGTAGCCCTGGCCGCTGAACGTTACGGACGCCCGGAGCTACGCCTCTCTCGCAAAGGCGTCCTGGCTGTCAAAGTGCCATGAGGAATTACCGAATGCTTTCACATTCCTTAAGAGTATGTCAAATCATAGCGCACCTGGGCTTGCGCAGCGAAATCTGGGGTGCTTGTCCACGACTCAATTGAAGTCTACTGAGTCTTGACATCTCTTGGTAACGAGTTGAAGTCAGGTGGTCAAAAAGCAAGTTCCGAGGCCCAGGCCCCTTCCATCTGGGTTGTCAGCGTCAGCAACGCCAGGGTGTCCACCCCCGCTGGCATATCCAGATGGACGGTGTGAGCGTCCCCGGAGATGGTGAATGCCACATCGGTCTCGGTGCCCTCCGGCGTGGACAGATGGGCTGTCATGACGGCCACGCCATCCGTCAACCGCAGGTCAAGAGTGAAGGCATCGGTCGGCGCAGCGGCGGTGTTGACCAGCACCAGGGCGTAGCCGTCGGGGGTGCGACGCAGCCCCATCTGGATCTCAGGCGGGGCGTCGGTGGAAAGCAGGCCGGTGTCGGCGGCAGCAACCAGGGCGCTGTTCACCGTGGCAAAGTGCCGCTGAGGCACGCCAGCCAGGGCGTTATCATCCCGTTCGTTCAGCCACTCGTCGTACTGTCCGGTGTCGCCGATGGTGATGAGTCGTCCCGGGAAAGCGCGCAGGGCGGCAGCGGTGGCATCGTCCATCCCCCATACTTCGGGCAGGATCAGAACGGCGTAGCGATTGAAAGGGGCACAGCGCCGCTGTGCCCCTGCTATATCGGTGTCCAGTACCACATCAAAGGGCACGTGGGCCCGGTAGAACAGGTTGGCGGCAGCACGATAGGCCGCAAAGTGGGTCGAATCCTGCACATCGTAGTAGTCGCCGGAGCCGCTGTCCAGCAGGTCGCGATTGCGCGGGCTGTAAACCAATCCCACCTGCGCCGCTGACCCACCGCCGTACAGGGCATTCTCGTGTGCGGCGATCCAGCCGAAGAGCTGCGTGCGGTAAGTGGTGCCAACTGTCCCAGCCATTTCCGGCCCCTGGGTCTCGTAGAAGTTGCCCCCCTCCGCGAGCACCATCCCCGCTAATTGGGCACTGTCACGAGGGCGATGGCCGTAGGTGAGGATCCAAGTCGGCTTGCCGCGGTCGGCGGCGCGGGCGAAGGCGATCATCGTGCGGAAAGCCAGCCACTGGTCCAGCGTAGCCTCCTCCATCCCGGTTTCGCCCTTGTCCACCCGGTCCCCGATGGTGCTCACTTCATGGCCGGTAGATAGATCAGGGTAGGCCAGGTATTCGGCCGGGTCGTTGGCATAGCAGGTTGCGCCGCTGGTGTCGGCGGCCCAATTCTCCTCGAAGAAGACCAGATCAGGATTGACCTGGCGGGCCGCCTCCTTGAGGGCCAGCAGGTAATCGGCCATCTGCCCATGCCGCCAGACGACCCAGCGTCGCCAGGCAGGGTTATCCCAGTCTTCGGCCGTCGGCACGTCCAGGCCAGTGGCGGCGCGGAATGCAGCGACGCTGCATGGGTCCGTAGAGGGCCACAGGTCTTCATGGTCGCCGATACTGTGCTGCAGGTAAACGGTGTCCACCCACAGCCCGTCAATGCCGGTCCTGACCATCTCGCGCACCCGATCCAGGCTGAACTGGCGGTAACTGCTGCACGGTGAGACCCACAGGTCCCATTCGCCCTCGTCCAGCCAGTGTTCCTGATCACTACTGATGTCGTTGAAGAGGATGGGCTGGCCGTCGAGCGAGCGCTGAGGCCAGTCGGGGTGCTCCGGGCCGGGGTTGCGCTCCGGTGTGGAGGTCAGCTCCAGGCCGGTCTGGTACATCACCACCTTGAGGCCACGGGCATGGGCCTTCTGCACTATCGTCGTTACCAGGTCGTGGACAGCGTAGAACTCCGCGTCGTCCACCCAGGCGCTGTAAGACCAGCCCCAGGGGCTGTCGGCCAACACCACGCTGACGTTTTGGACAGCCAGGGCATCCAGACGGGCGTCAATGTCCGCTTCGCTATCTTCCAGTTCAAAGGAGGCACCGGCGATGCGGGCGGTACGAGCCCAGTCGGGCCAGGCAAAAGCAGGGGCGCATCGCCGATGCGCCCCTGGAGCATCCACCACCCAGATGTCCAGGTTGCCGCTCCGCATGGACTCGAAGGCGATGCGGCTTCCATCGGGCGACCAGGAGGGCGCGCCGTCGTAAGCGGGGTTGTCGGTGATCGGGATGGAGGTGCCTCCCCCAGCCGCGATAGCCCAGATGTCACCGTCACCCTCGCTTCGATCTGAGGAGTAGACGATCCACCTCCCATCGGGCGACCAACTGGGGTCGGTGTCCTCGGCGGGATCGCCGGTCACGTTGGTCAGCGACCGGCCGTTCACATCCATCGTCCAGATATCCCAGTTACCGCTGCGATTCGATTGGAAGACGATGGTCGTGCCATCGGGCGACCAGTTGGGCTGCCAGTCGTCGGCCGGGTCATCGGTCAACTGTACGGGATTCGAGCCGCCGGCGTTCATGCGCCAGATGTCCCAGTTGCCGCTTCGATCCGACTGGAACACGATCTGGCGGCAGTCTGGCGACCATGACGGCTCCCAATTCCGCGCGTCGGTGGTGGTCAGACGTTGCCGGTCGCTGCCGTCGGAGACAATGCTGAAAATCTCGTCGTTCTCGCTTTCCACGTCCGAAGCGAAGACGATGCGGTCATTACCGGGGCACCAGGCCCGTCCCGGCAGGTTCACGTTCTCCGCCCCGTTGGAGGTCAGGGCCGTCGGAGCGCTCCCGTCGCTGCCCATCAGCCAGAGCTCGTTGTTCCCGCTTCGGCCCGAGGTGAAGACGATTCGCTCGCCATCGGGCGACCAAGCAGGGTTTTGATCGTTGGCCGGGCTGTCCGCCGTGAGATTGACCGGCCCGGCCGGCTCCAGGGCGTTGGAAGATGAACAAATTGTCCGGGTCTCGGGCCGTGGAGATACCACTTCTGGCGAAACGGGCGTAATGGTCGGGGAGATCTCCGTCACCGTCGGACTTACTGGCAGGCTGTCCAGCCTGGGATAGACGACGGACACCGAGGGCGTTTGAAAGTTGGGACAGCCTTCAATGAAGCCGTCCTTGTCAACCTTGCCCACGAAAAAGTCCGTCTTCCTCTCCCTGGACTCAACGACCCCAACCAGAAGGTAACCATCGCCTATTGGTTTGATCTCTTCAATCTCATCCAGCCCAACCCCATAGCCGTTAAACGTCCTGGCCCAGAGGAGCCTGCCGTCCCTGTCCAGTTTTGTGAGCAGGATATCGCCCGCATCGATCTCGACGCCCTTTTTGAAAACCCCCCCAGCAATGTAACCATCAGCCGTTTCATTCATCGTCCACCCGGCATCATCGCCCTCGCCCCCGAGGACGGTTGCCCAATCCAGGTCGCCGTCAGGCTTGAGCCTCACCGCAAGGAAGTCCCCCAGTCTGGCTCCCCCGGCACCAAAGGAGGTCGTGCCGCTGGCATAGAGATACCCACCGTCGCCTGTCTGGCGCAGCCCATCCCAGTTCATCCCCTCATTCCCTGGGCCGCCGATAGACCTGGCCCATTCCACGGCGTAATCCCGGCTGAGTTTAACCACCCAGGTGTTTGCGTTTCCTGATGCGCTGCTATGGCCTCCAATGGCATAGCCACCGTCTGCAGTCTTGATCAGGGAGGTAGCCCCGTCGGCTTTTGGAGTACCAATGGTCCTGGCAAAGACGAGAGCGCCCCTTTCATCGAGTTTCACCAGCATAGCGTCATTAAGACCGGCCCCGAAAGAATCCGTCGTCGCGACAACCAGGTACCCCTTGTCTTCGGTCTGGACAGCCTTAAAGCCACTGTCTCTGCCCGGGCCGCCGATGGCTCTGGCCCACTCCAGGCTCCAATCCGCCTGGAGTTTAGCCACGAAGAGGTCTTCGCCGCCGGCGCCAAAGGAGTCGGTGGCCCCGGCGATGATATAGCCGTGGTCGGCAGTCCTCTCAATGGTGTAAGGGACGTCGTTCCCTTTCCCCCCAAAGACGACACTTTGGAGGATATTCCCCTGCCGATCCAGTTTCACTATGAAAGCATCCCAACCACCGAGTTCGAAGGACTGGGAGTGGCCGACGACGAGGTAGCCATCCTCTTCAATCTGGAAAGAGGGGGCGTAATCGGGCTCCGGGCCGCCGATGGCTTTCGCCCAGCAGGTGCTCACGGCCGGCGGCTGGGTCGGCGTGGAAGCAGGCGCGACCGGCGATGGGGCCGATGGGGTGCCTGGCACAGCGCAGTCCGCCGGGCAGTTCTGGGAATTCTCTGGGCCATCGCAGCGGCCGTCGCCACAGTAGCCCCGCGCCGGCGAAGGACGCGCCGGCGTAGGGGCGAACGATGGTTCGCCCGTACTGCCCACAGATGGTGTGCCGGCTGCCTGGCAGGCAATAAGCAGCACGCTCAAAAGGGTGAAACATACAACAATCCTTTTCATTTTTCCTCTTTCGAAAATGTAGGACAAATTTTAAATTTGTCCTACTTATTGCTTATTTTGCCAGCGTGAGGATATCCTCGCCGGTCACCACACACAGATTCTTCGCCGCATAGGCGACCAACTCCTCGTACGCTCCAGAGATCGCTTCCGTTTGTTCCCGACTGCGCCGCTTAGACGTATCGGGGGCGTTCAGGTTATACGGCGGGGAGAGCGGATTGCCATTGGCATCGTAGAAAAATGAGCGCCATGGCGTGCCGCGTCCGTCCCCTCTTCGTGATAGGCGACCACCATCTTCGCGCCCATCCCGGCGTAGATTCTCTCCAGCGTGTCCCGGATGCGCTGGTCGCCGCTCACCGGCGAGACGGCCACCGGATTACGCCCCAAGACCTGGGCGACGTACTGGTAGCCCCCCGGCTGCGACCTGACCAATTAGTTCGTGTTACGTAAAATCGCCCCCGGCGAGCTGAAAATCGGGCCCGGGCGCGTACAGGACGTGGTTCTGGCCTCTCTCGCCAGCCCCGAGGCTCGTTTTCGCCGATTTTGCCCCCTTCCTTCCAGCCCTCTACCCTGTGCCGCGAGCGGCAGTTTCTCAGGAGCAATGTTGGGCAGCGGCCCCCAGAGCAAACTCGCCCGCCCTCTAGAGGGCTATTTATACAGAATCTGACGCAGCCGGCAGAATGAAGTAGAACAGGCTGCCGCGGCCGGACACCCCTTCGCTTTCGACACCGACCTGACCGCCCAGTTTCTCGACGATACGGCGCACAATCGAAAGCCCCAGCCCGTGTCCTTTGACGCGCACACGGTCAAGCCGCGTGAACGGCACAAACAGGCGGGTCTGATCGTCTGGCGAGATGCCATCACCGTTGTCGCGTACCCAGAAACGCACAGAAGCGGGCTCGCCCTCTGGCCTGCTCGCCATTTCGCCCTCCGGCCTGTCCCACCCCAGTTCCAGGCGCGGGGGTTTGCCCCCATATTTGCACCCGTTGCTGATGTAATTGACCCAGACTTCTTCTACCCACGCGGCATGACCCAGCGCCGACGGCCATTGCGGCGGCAGAACGATCTCGGCCTGATGCTCCTGAATGACGTTCGCCAGGCGCTCGCACGCCGCATTGACGATGTGGCCCATATCCAGTGGCTCGAGCACCACGTCTGCCTGGCGTATGCTCGCCAGCAAGAGGAGTTCATCTACGATATTGATCACATTCCTCGCCCCGTGTACCAGGGCCTGCGTACAATTCCTGCGGGTATCTTCGGGCAAGTCCTGATAGTCCTGCCATAGCAACTCGGCGTACCCGATAATTGTGGAGAGCGGGCTCCTGATGTCGTGCGCGACGGTGTGAGCAAAGGCGTCCAGTTCCTCGACCCGCTGTGCTAACTCGGCATTGGCCTCCTGGAGTTGCCGCGTCAGGTTGCGCAGCGCCAGGTGAGTGTGGACGCGGGCCAACACCTCCTCAGCCTGGAATGGCTTGGTCACATAGTCTACGCCCCCGGCGGTGAAGGCCTTGACCTTGGCGTCCACTTCGCCCAGCGCGCTGATGAACAGGATGGGGATATCGCGGGTGCGCTCGTCCTCCTTCAAACGGCGGCACACCTCATAGCCGTCCATTTCTGGCATCATAATGTCCAACAGGATCAGGTCAGGTGGTGCAGCCTGCGCTGCCTGGAGCGCGTGTGGGCCATTGCGTACCGCGCGCACCTTGTAGCCGTGGTCAGTCAAGATCTGAGACAACAGCTTTAGATTAGCCGGTGCATCATCCACAATCAAAATATCACCATGCAGGTCAGTATCGTTCATGTTTTACCTCGCTGGAAGGCAACTGCCTACCCACACCGACTGAAGTCGCCCGCTTGGGGCCTTCGGCCTGCGGTCGGCCTGCGCCGACCGCTGTTTCCGCGTTGGCGCAGGCCGACGCCCTGCGCTGCAGGCGCCCAGAAAGGCCGATTTCCAATCGGCACACGGCAGCAGGCAACCGGGTAGGTAATTACGCTGGAGGATCGATTGTCGGGGCGATAGCCTCAAAGATCGCCTCATAGTCATAATCACCTGCCGCCTTCTCCAGAGCGTCGGCCAGTTCTGGCCTCTGCTCGCGGATGCCCTCGGCCAAAGCGACGATCCTGGCGACATCCGCCTCTATGGCCGCCTGGCGCAGGGCTGCTATCCAGTCGGCGGACAGCCCCGCCAGATCGAGCGCCGGGTGTTGTTCACCGACCGGCGGAGCAGCCTCTTCATGCAAGAACCGTACTCCCAGGAATTGGCCCAGCACCTCCACAATCTCCCTCTGGTGGAACGGTTTGCTCACCACGGCGTCGCAGCCCTCGGCCAGCATTTGTTGGCGATCTTCCTCAAAGGCGCTGGCCGTCATCGCCACAATGACCGTCGCCTGGCCTTCGGGCGTCGCCTTGATGCGCCGGGTGGCTTCGTGGCCGTCCAGCACCGGCATGCGCATGTCCATCCAGATCAGGTGCGGCCGCCAGGCCTGCCACACTTCAATCGCCTCCTGACCGTTGCCCACGGCCTGCACCTCAAACCCCATTTGCCTGAGCATATTAACCACCAGATCGCGGTTCTCGGGCACATCTTCGGCGACCAGCAGGCGGTAGGGGCCACCGTCGGGTGCGCACTGGTCTGGCGCAAGCCAGACCGCCTTTACCCGCTCTGGTGAAGGCTCCTCGGCCAGGGCCTGTTCGCTGGCCAGGCGCACCGGCAGGTCCAGAGCAAAGATCGCCCCATGGCCCGGCGGCGCCACGTTCGCGGCCCATAGTTTCCCGCCCATCGCGCGCGTAAACTCCCGGCTGATGGCCAACCCGAGGCCAGTACCTGCCCCTGCCGAGGTCTCGCTGGAGCGAGTGAACATCTCAAAGATGCTCTCCAGCTCGCCAGGGGGAATGCCGGGGCCGGTGTCCTGGACCTCAAAACGCAGCACACGCAGCGTTGGGTCTGCGAACGTGTCATCGGCGGCTGGCGACAGCGAGACGCGCAGCCTGACGGATCCCTCTCGGGTGAACTTGATGGCGTTGCCAACCAGGTTGATAAGAATCTGACGCAGCTTGCCCTGGTCGGTGGAGATGTAGCGTGGCACATTGGGAGATTCCTCGAAGGTCAGTGTGAGACTCTTATCGGCGGCGCGCAGGCGAAACATCTCCACCAGGTCGTGGAGCATCTTGAACAGGTCAAAGGCGCTTTCCTGCACCACCGTCCGGCCGGCTTCGACCCGGGCCATGGTCAACACATCGTTGATGAGGGTGAGCAGGTGCTCGCCGCTGCGGTTGATGATGGCC
>DAOTYG010000209.1:0-6499 GCA_034435155.1 Anaerolineae bacterium
CGTTCCCATGCGGAGCGTGGGAACGAGGGGACCAGTCGTAGGGCGCGTTCCGTGCTCGCGCCCATGCTCTGCGTGGGCGCGGCATTGCCCCCACGACGCGGAGCGTCCCGCTGGCATTCCCACGCGGAGCGTGGGAACGAGGGGGACTCCTGATCATGTGCCTCAAGCCGGCGGCAACCCCCGCCAAAAGACCCGCTCGCCCAGACGGGGCAGCGGCTCCGGGCTTTCCGCCGGGTAGCCCAGGGGGATCAGGGCGATCAGGTCCCAATCCTCTGGCACGTTCAAGAAACGGTTGATGGCGTCGGCCACATAGAGGCCCCGGGTATTCCAGCAGGCGCCCAGGCCTCGCTCGTGGGCCGCCAGGAGCAGATTCTGTATGGCTGCTGCCACAGAGAGACCGGCCTCCACATCCCGAGACAGGGGCACGTCGCTGTATATGGCGATGATCACGGGGGCCGGTTCCGCGTACTCGAAGAAGGCCTGGGTGAGGGCTGCCAGGCTGGGGGCCAGGCGGGGCTGGGCTTCGCCCAGGCGCTCGATAAAGCCGATGCGCGCCTCGGCCAACAGGCGGCGTTTCTCTTCACCGGCCAGGACGATGAACCGCCAGTTCTGACGGTTGAAACCGGAGGGGGCCCAACAGGCCGCCTCCAAAACGGCCTCCAGCTCCGCGCGTGGGATGGGCCGGGATTGAAACTGCCGGATCGTGCGGCGTGTGCGGATAACCTCCATCAGCTCCATACGTCACTCCCGTCGGTTAGTCTGAGTGGCCCACTCCAGGCCCTGGCGTTCGGCCTGGGCCAGAGCGGCCGGGCTGAGCCGGCGCTCCAGGCGCGCCGCGAGGGCCGCCAGGACAGGCAGCCTGGCCCGTCCCAGCAGGGCATAAGCCGCGGCCAGGAGCAATACGGCCTCCCGCTCCGCCAGATGGAGCCGGCCGGTGGGGCGTTCCTCCTCCGGGATGACGACCCGGACCCGGGGCATATAGCCATCCTCGCGGAGCCGCCCGACCAGGGCCGGCAGGTTCTCTTCTGCTACCAACTGGATAGTGGGCGTGAGAGGCTCGCCCAGTAATGGCGCAATGCGGCGCGACGCCCGCAGTTCCTGCATGAGGACCTCATCCCTGGTCCGCAAGATGGTGGCCGGTTCCAGGCTCACCCGGCCATACTGCCCGGCCCAGTCGCGCAGGGTGTAGGCCACGTTCTGGGGCAGGGGCGTATCGCTGGCCTGGGCCAGAAAGGCCAGCAGGTCCTCCGCTGTGGCCCCGGCGTCCAGAGCGGCATAGAAACGGTCCCGCGTGAGCCGGTAGACCCGCACCGGGCCGCTCTGCACCGGCTCGGCCAGGCGTTCTAACCGCAACGCTGCCCCCAGATCGGCGTGGAATGGGACCACCACCTCGAAATTGGGCTGGATCACCAGGGGTTCCAGGGCCGGTGGTGTCCACGGACTCGTCGCTATCCCCCAGAGATGCGCGCCCAACCCGGTGAGGGCACAGTACGCCAGCACCCCATCGGCATCAGCCCCAGAACCCGGCGTGTAGCCCAGGGAGATGCAACCCAGCCAATGCAGCGGACCGGTCACCAGGTAGCGTAGTAATGTGCCCTCCACCTGGTCCCAGTAACGGGCTGGGGTCAGGTCCCGGCCGGTGAGGAGATCCACGATCTCCCAACGCGGCGCCTCCGAGGAACGGAGGAAGGCCGGGTCGGCCTGGTGGACTGCGGCCACGATCTCGGTCAACCCGACCCAAACGCCGGGTGGACAGGCCAGGGCCAGGGCAGCCAAAGCCCGTCGCCGGGTGGTGGCTGGCTCATAACGTGCCCCGGCCGGGATCTGGATACGCCAGGATCGCCGTGCCGCCTGGCGCAGGTCATCCCAGGTCGCCGCATCTCGCCAGCCAGCCCATAGGGCGGCGACCTGCACCGGGACGGGCAGGCTGAACCAATCGGCCGCCTCCGGCGCAGCCTGCAACTGCCCGTCTCTCACCTGCACCAGGCCCAGTCGCCGGGCCAAAAAGGCCAGAAACGCCAGGCGACCGGCCTGGTGCTCATCCCGAACGCCGGTCAGGTCCTCCTGGTCCACCAGCGACTCGTTCAGGCGCAGCAGATCGGCTTTGGTCAGCAGGCCATCGCGTCGCAGGCCGGCCGGGGCCTGTTGCACCGCCGCCACAAAGGCGAACAGGTCGTGCCGCAGGCGGGTTACGTCACCGTCCTGGATGATGGCCGGCGTAAAGCTGGCGAACGTGTTCACCTGAGACCTTACTCAGGGGCAGATTCGTGTTCCTGCTGTTCCAACACCGTATCTTCACGGGCGTGTTTGATGTGCCGCCAGACATACCAGGCGACGAACAGGAGGCCAGCGATGATGATGGGTATGTCCAGCGGGCGCATAAGTTCGCGGATCTCCCGCCAATGCTGACCAAAGACGTAGCCGGCCCAGGTGAGAATCACACACCAGATGAATGACCCGATGAAGGTGAGGATGGTAAACTTGGGAAAGTTCATCCGGGCGACCCCGGCCGGCAGGCTGATGAAGGTACGCACCACGGGCATCAAGCGGGAGAAAAAGGCCGTGGCCTCACCCCAGCGCCTGAACCACCGATCGGCCAGCTCGATGTCACGGCGGGAGATGAGGACGTATTTGCCGTAGCGCAGCAGGAACGGGCGACCGCCTTTCGCCCCGATCCAGTAGGTGATCACCGAACCGATGGTGCAACCTGCCGCGCCCCACAGACCTCCCAACAGGATATGCCACATGGGTAGACCCGGCTCAGCGATGAGCATCCAGCCGGACAGGGGCATGGTCACCTCACTGGGCAAAGGGATACACGCGCTCTCGATAGCCATGGCCACCACCACCCCGCCCCAGCCGATGAGATTGAACAGGTCTTGCAAGAATAAAACGACGGCCTCTTCGAAGGCGTGCAACAGACTCCTCCACAGTCCGAGTTTGCGGGGGTACTCCCCTCCGACGGCTCCGCCTGGGGCCAGCGCATAGGCCCGTTTATGGCACCGGCGCCAACCAGCGGACCACCACTCCCTGCCCGGCCGGTGAACGCACGAACGACACCAAATCCAGCGCCTCGCGGCCGGGCGGGTCGGCGGTCACCAGCACAACCGGCCAGGATAGTGGATACTGACCAGTCCCGATGTTCTGCGCTGTGGGGGGTATCCCCCCTATGGCCAGGGCCCGCACCGGGGATGATAGGGCCTGCCAGTGCATGTAGCCGATGGCTTCGGGCCATTCAGCGATGAGGGCCTGCACGCCCGCGTCGCTGGAGACCACCAGGGCGGTGGGGGTGATCCGGCGTCCGCGCATCACCAGGCCCGCGAAGAGCTGGTGGATCCTGGCCTCTTCGTACCAACTGATAACCTGCACCTCCTGGTCGTGTCCGCCCACCTCATGCCAGTTGGGTATTCGGCCGGCGAACAGGGACTGGATCTCACGCACGCTCAGGCTCACCACGGGATTGTGCGGTGCCACTACCACGGCCACGGCGTCGCGGGCGATGAGCGTGGCGGTCAGGCCTGGCCCACAGTTGATCTCCCCATCGGTCGGCAGGCCGGCCCACAGGCCCACGTCTGCGGTCTGGCGGGCCACCGCGGCCGGGCCGGATTCCCAGTCGCCGGGCCGGTAGGTCACGGTGGCGTAAGGTCGCCGGGCCATATAGGCCTCGGCCAGAGCCTGGCCCAGCGGCTCCATTTCGGCCGGGCCGGCCAGGATCAGATGGACGGGGACCGGCGTGGGGGTGGACGGGGGCTGGATGCAGGCCGGGAGCAAGACCAGCAGCAACCAGAGCAGACCCGGCCGGCGCATCTTTACCGCCCCAACCAGCCCAGGGCCACCAGGGTCAGGGTGATGACGCCGGTGGCCGCGCAATAGCCGGCGAAGACATAAAGCCGCCTCCGCTGCACAAAGGCCAGCAGGAAATGGATACACAGGTAGCCCATGCCGGCCGAGGCCAGAAAACCCACGACCAGGGGCAACCAGGGCGTGTCTACCCCGGCCAGGAGCCAACGCGCCTGTAACAGCCCGGCCCCTACCACGATGGGCACTGCCAGCAAGAACGAGAACCGTGTGGCTACCGGGCGCGTAAGTCCACGCCACAGGCCAGCCGCGATGGTGGTCCCAGAGCGTGAGAGGCCGGGGGCAATGGCACAGGCCTGCCCCAGCCCCACCAACAGGCCATCCAGCCAGGTCATCTCCTCGGCCTGTTGCTCTTGGCGCCCCCACCGCTCGCTGACGGTCAGCAAGGCGGCGGTGAGGAGCAGAAACACCCCCACGGCGGCCGGGCTGGCAAACAAGGTCTCAAAAAAGTCTTCCAGCAGCACGCCGGCCAGCGCGGCCGGCACCGTCCCCAACAGGATCAGCCAGGCTATCCGGCTTTGGGGACTGGCGGTCAGCGAACGGTCGCGCAGGCTGCCCAGCCAGGCCCGGGCCAGGCTCAACAGGTCCCGCCAAAAGTAAGCGATGACGGCGACGGCGGTCCCCAGGTGTAGAAACGCATCGAAGGCCAGGCCCGGTGCCGGCCAGCTCAGAAGCCAGGGCACCAATACCAGATGCCCGGACGAGCTGACCGGCAGGAACTCGGTGGCCCCCTGCACGAGGCCCAGGATCAGGGCCTGGATGAGGTCCATATTGCCCCCTGGTGAGGATTGATCCTGCCTAGCGGTAGGTTTGGGCCAGATAGTTCACCAAAGCCTTGGCCTCCTCGGGGGTGAGTTTGGCCCCTTTGGCGATCATCCGCTCCACGGTAGTTTGCCATTCGGTTGCAGTCTTTTTGGCGTTCTTGACCCGATCCAGGTTATGGCAGGTGGTGCCGCACCGCTCGGTCAGCAGCTTCTCGAAATCGAGGGCCGGAGCCGGGTAAGCCCCGGCCTCTTTGGTGGGCGTGGGCTGCGCCGGTGCGCCGGTGGCAGCCGGATAGGCGCCACTGGACGAGGCAGGCGCGGTGGCACCCGGCGGCAGGGTGGAAACCGGCGCGGCGCCGCCGTCACATTGCATCGCCACCAGGATCAGGGCGGTCAAGGCCAGGGTCAGGACCACGATCAGAACAGTACTTCTCATCATTCTCCTCGCTTTCATTTCGAGTTGTAATGCCTGCTCTCCCGCCGGTTTGGGCGCAATGATCAGACCGGACGCCGCAGGCGTGCCTCAATGACCGACTGCATCGGTTGCCAGCCCCGTTCTAACCAGCGGGAGGGTGAGCAGTCTCCCTATATCCAGCCGGACTGGAACAGGAAATACCAGAGCGCGCTCAGGCTCCAGACAGCGGCGATGAACAGGCCGGCCGCAAAACCCAGCCCCAGGCCCAGCTTCCCGATCCAGCGACGGCGGAGCCGGGCGATGAGGACCTTGATCAACAATACCAGGGCGGCCAACGTCCCGGCCACGATGTGAGCGGCCCCGCGCACATCGTAGGTCTGCCAGCCCTGCGTGTGGATGCAGAGTAACGCGATGCCGACCACCAGCAGCAGGATCAGGTCGCCACCCCACCGGTGCAACGCGCGCAGCGTCTTCTTGCTGAACGGCATGATGCCGGGCATCCTGCCACGCAGTTGGAGCTGGGTCAGCCCCTGGAACGCGGCCAGCAGCAAGGCCAACGTGGTGAGCAATGACTTGACCAGGAGAACAGTCATAGGGTGCCTCTTCAGGCCAGGCAGTGGCGCGAATTGTACCACAGATCGCCAGGGATGTAAAATGCTACCGCAGTGAGTCTCAGTGCGATAATTCCCCGCACTGCCTCGTCTCAATCAGCCCCGAACTGCCTGCCGCAACGACACTGACTGACATCCGTGCGTAATTAAACGCATGAGAGCACTGCCCCGCTTCCCACTTCGCGTCCCTTCGTCGCTGCGCTGTGCGGGGAGGGGAAAGAATGCCTGGTGGGGGGTTTTTGCGGCGGCAAAGCCGCCGCAAAAACCCCCAGAAAGGCTTTCTCCTCCCTCATTCCCTCCCTGACAGAAGTTATGCCCGGATGTCAGACACTGAGTATTGCCCTTACGGATATGAAGTGGTATAATGTCTGTGGTACGTGATCCGTGTCGCCCATCAGAAGCCAGGGGATCTACGCCCGGTACGTAACTGAGTGGTCATCGCCGGGCACGCCTGCCGCAAGTACAGCGGGCGCGTGGGGCGCCCGGCGGCGGCCAGGAGCCTGGAAGAGGAAGCCATACGGCTGGCGGTGACGGCCCACGTGCGCCACGCCGAGACCGACTACGACAAGCTGCTGGGCCGCCGATATGACCGGTGGGAGGCGCGCGATGAGGTGGCCGGAGCCGTGGCGCGGGTCCTGGCCGGGTGGGAGGCAGCGGAAGGGAAGTAAAACGATGTCCAGGCTGCTCGCCTTGGGCGACTGCTGCGAGAGGGGGCGTCAATAGGAGCGGGCGAGCAAAGCGAGGTGTGCGATGTTCATGCTCGCGGCGGGTGTGCCCGGCCCAGGCCGGACCGGGTCACTCGCCGCCGGGCGCGGGGTCGCAGACCCCGCGCGAGCACATATTATACGAGG
>DAOTYG010000210.1:0-2640 GCA_034435155.1 Anaerolineae bacterium
CTACCCTGAACCCTCCCGCAGGTTAGAAAGGGGCTGGCGAACGATGCAGCCGGTCATCTGGGCGCGCTCTGGTCTGGTCATTGCGCCCAAACCTGCGGGAGGGTAGGCAGTTACAAACGTCAAACGTCAAACGTAAAAGGTAAAACGTAACAGGTGATGTGGGTGGTGGGGTCACGCTTTAAGGACGCCGGGAGGGGGGAGATGGTTCCGCTTCACCGGGTCTGGTTCATTTTGAACCGTATTGGTAACTGCCTACCCTGAACCCTCCCGCAGGTTAGAAAGGGGCTGGCAACCGATACAGCCGGACCTGGGCGCGCCTGCGGCGTCTGGTCTAGCCATTGCGCCCAAACCTGCGGGAGGGTAGGTAGTCACCCGTATTGCTTTCCGCCGTGTAGTGATGATATAATGGCTCTAGAAAAAAGGCCCGGGAGGACAAGATGTTACTGGAGAGACAGATCGTGCTCATCGCGGGTGGAGGCCGCGGTGTGGGCCGGGCCACGGCCTTGCTGTGCGCCAGGGAGGGCGCGCAGGTGGTGATCGTCGCGCGTACCCAGGAGCAGGTGCAGGAAACCGTCCAGGCGATAAAGGGCCTGGGTCACCAGGCGGCGGGCTTGCCCTGCGACGTGGCGGACTATGCGGCCGTGGCCCGGCTGGTAGACAAGACCCTGGAGCGGTTCGGGCGACTGGACGTGCTGGTGAATTGCGCTGGCATCATCCAGCCGGTGACCCCGGTCTGGCGGGCCGACCCGGCCCAGTGGGCCTATAATCTGGCCGTGAACCTGACCGGGGCATTCCACCTGACCCGGGCGGTCTTGCCACCCATGATGGCGGCCCGGCGCGGCCGCCTCATCCACGTCTCCAGCGGCGCGGCCCGCTCGGTGGTGGAGGGCTGGAGCGCCTACTGCGCGGCCAAGGCCGGGCTGGATCACTTTGTCCGGGTGGTGGCGGCAGAGGTGGCCGATTATGGCGTCGCCGTCTATAGCGTCTATCCGGGCATCGTGGACACGACGATGCAGGCCGAGATCCGCAGCGTGTCTGAGGTGGATTTTCCACCGCTGGCCCGGTTCCAAAAGTATCACGCCGATGGCTGGCTGCGCCCACCGGAAGAGCCGGCTCAGCTTATCCTGTACCTGGCGGCGCTGGCCGATCCGGCCCGTAGCGGCGAGGTGTTTTATCTGGATGACCGGCCAGTGCGGCAGGAGGTGAGCCAGGCCCTGGGCCGGCCGCTGATCAGGGGTCGGGGCGAGACCTGACCAGTTGGCGGAACCGGCGATAAGCGATCCTCCCGCCGGTTTTAGAACCGGCGGGGGGATTTGCGGACTAAAACTGGGCCAGGCGCTCCTTGAGGTAGACGATGCTCTGCACGGGCGAGGGGTCTGCGCCATACAGCATGGCCAGGTAATAGCTCACGAAATCGCCATAGTGGATGGCCCAGAGCATCTGCGCCAGAGCGCTCTCGCCCGGCACCTGGATCGTGTGGTGGGGAATGCCCTGACGGGCCAGCAGGTCCGCCGTCACCTGGACACGCACCTGGACGCGGGGGTGATACAGAGTGGAGGCCAGCAACACCACGGCGATGTCGTCGCGCAGGGCGGCCGGGTGCTCATAGCCCACCACGGCGTTGTGGTTCAGCTCTGGCCATTCCTCGTAAGCGGCCCAGGCCTTGCTGTTCTCCGCGAACTGGCCGCGCCAACGTCGGGCCACCGGCTCCAGATGGCCGGCCCCATAGACCACGATGAAATGCTGGTGCAGGGAGGCAGCCAGTTGCTTGGCCGGGTTTTCCACCTGGGGCACAACCGTGTCGAGGGTGGGCTGCAAGCAGGCCAGGGCTTGCAGAGCCTCGTTCAGGTCGTGTTGTTTGTCGGCCAGCAGACCCAGCTTCTGGAACAACCCCACCAGGAAGATGAACGAGTAGCCCAGGGCCGCCCGGGGCTGGGCTGGGTAGGAGAACGTGAGCAGGGGTAGCCCCAATTCCTGGGCGCGCGCGGCCAGCCGGCCCCCGGTGGTGATGGCGATGAGGCGCGCGCCACGGGCTACGGCCTCCTCAAAGGCGCTCAACGTCTCTTCCGTGTTGCCGGAGTAGCTGGAAGCGATGACAACGGTAAGCGGGCCGACCCAGGCCGGTAAGACGTAATCGCGGCATACCAGGCATGGCCCCGGCGACTCGGTCCCGGCCAACGCCCCGGCCAGGTCCCCACCGATGGCTGAACCGCCCATCCCCAGCACGATGACCCCATCCGGGTTGGCGTAGCCGTCTGGCAGCGCAAAAGAGCGCACCGCGGCCCAGGCCCGCTCGCATTGTTGGGGCAATTCACGGATGCGCTCCAACATCCCGCCCGGGTCCAGCTTGCGAAAACGGTTCGGATCGTCCAGCATTGCAGTCTCCTCCGAAAATAGACCCCGTTCGCGGCGGGTGTGCCACCCGCCGCCGGCGCGGGGTCTGCGACCCCGCGCGAGCACACCGGCGTATTTTCGTGCCACGGGGTGCGCCCCGCGCGTGCGGGTCTCCTTCCAGTCTTCAGTCCTCAACGCTTGGTGTGAGATATGGCGGTTGAAACCGCACCTGATGGGCGTAAACCGCCGACCGACCGCCTACGCGGTCGGTTTGAGCGTCCCCGTAGGGGGACGCCCGGCCGCCAG